>CAZFVH010000034.1:16546-34218 GCA_964522465.1 uncultured Rubrivivax sp.
CGCAACTGGCGGCGTTGACGCCTGCGCAGATCGATGCGCTGACGACGGATCAGCTTGTGCAACTGGACAGTGCCGACTTGCGTGCATTGACGACGGAGCAGTTGGCAGGGTTCAGCAGCAGCCACGATATCGCTGCATTCACGACCGATCAGTTCCAGGCGTTCACAACGTCTCAACTGGCGGCTTTGACGACGACGCAGATTCAGTGGATCGAAACCAACGACATCGCCGCTCTGACGACCGATCAAGTCTTGGGGTTGACCACGGTCCAGATGCCTGCATTCACAACTGACCAGATCGTCGCTTTCGATACCGATGACTTCAAGGCTCTTTCTGACACTCAAGTGGCAGCACTGACGGAGGTGCAGATTTCCGCTATCAGCATGGCTGGAAAGGCAGATGCGCTGTTTGTCTCCCCCATCATCCTCGACCTCGACGGCAACGGTGTCTCCACCACCGCCGTCGACCAGGGCGTGGAATTCGACGTGCTCGCGGTCGGCAGCACGCAGCGTGTCGGGTGGGTCGCGCCTTCGGACGGCTTGCTGGTGCGGGACCTGAACGGTGACGGCCTCATCAATGACGGTCGGGAGCTCTTCGGTGTGGGCACGCAGTTGCCGGACGGCACGCGAGCCGGCCATGGCTTTGCGGCGCTTGCGGCGTTGGACTCGAATGGGGACGGACGGATTTCCGCCGCCGATGAGGCATTCGACGAATTGCAGCTGTGGGTCGACGTCGACCAGGATGCTCAGACGGACGCTGGCGAGCTCAGGGGACTGATCGATCTCGGGATCACCGAGCTCGACCTTGACTTCTCCGTGTCGGATCGGATGGACAACGGGAACCTGGTGGGCTTGGTTTCGGGCTACCGCACGCAGGACGGTCAGACCCATGAGATGGCCGACGTCTGGTTCCGACGCAGCCGTGAAGCAGAGCCGCCACCGGCGCTCGGCGAACTGCTGGCCTCCCCACCGACGACGTTCGAACCGCAGCCACAGGCGGCTGGCGGGACATCGACGCCGCCTGATCCGCAGGTGGCCGCGGGCCCGGTTCTTCCAGGCAACGAGGATGAACTGCGGCAAGTGGGCCCGCTGATCTGATCTGATCCGTCCTGGCGCCCGCGCCGGGTGCCGCCCTTGTGGCGGTGACCCGACGCGGGCGTTTTTCTTGGGTTTCAGGGTTTGTACGGTCTTGCCCTGACGGCACCGGTCGTGAAAAATCGCCACCGTCCAAAAACGTTTTTGGTACCACACCTTCCCGGGTGGTCGACCCGTTTGCCGTTCGCAGCGCTGCGCGGGCAGGTTGCTCGTTCGACACCCCACATCGAGGAGATAACGCCATGAAGACGTCGAAAAAACCCATCCGCTCGGTACCGCTGGCCGCCGCCGCACTCGCACTGGGCCTGCACCTGGGGCCTGCGCAGGCCCAGGGCACGTTGTTGTGGTCCACGCAGGCCTCTCCGGTGGCCGAGCAGAAGGCCATGCGCGAGCAGGTGCTGAAGGACGCGCCGCTGCCGGTGGAATTCGTCTCCAACCAGGAGGGCCCTTTCCTGACGCGGCTGAATGCCGAATTGCAGGCGGGCAAGGGCAGCATCGCGGTGGTGGGGGCTCTGCACGGCACGCTGGCCACCGCTGGCACGCAGATGGTTGACCTGTCGGCGCAGGCCAAGGGACTGTCGCTGAGTCCTGCCTTCGTCTCCCTCGGCAAACTGGGTACGGCCGAGCAGAAGTATCTGCCCTGGATGCAGGCCACCTTCGTGATGGCGGCGCACAAGAAGGCCTTGCCCTACCTGCCGGCCGGCGCCGATCTGCAGCGCCTGACCTACGACCAGCTCGTGGCGTGGTCCAAGAACCTGGCCGAGCAGACCGGCGGCCCGAAGTTCGGCTTCCCGGCCGGCCCGCAGGGTCTTAAGCACCGCTTCTTCCAGGGCTACCTCTACCCGTCCTACGCCAACTCGATGGTGACCGAGTTCCGCTCGGCCGGCGCCGAGAAGGGATGGGAGATGATGCGCGAGCTGTGGAAGTACACCCACTCGGCGTCGACCAGCTACAACTTCATGCAGGAGCCGCTGTTGTCCGGACAGGTGTGGGTGGCCTTCGACCACATCGCCCGTCTGGCCAACGCCTTCAATGACAAGCCGGACGATTTCGTCGCCTTCCCGGCGCCCAGTGGTCCGACCGGTCGCGGCTTCATGCCGGTGCTGGCCGGGTTGGCGATCCCGCGAACCACGCCGGACCGCGCTGCGGCTGAGAAGGTCATCGCGTACCTGATGCGCCCGGAGGTGCAGGTCGCCACGCTCAGGGCGACGAACTTCTTCCCGACGGTGGACGTGAAGATCCCGGCCGACATGCCGCCGGCGGTGGCCATCACCGCCAAGGCCATCCAGGCCCAGTCGGGCGCACCGGATGCCAATCCCGGGCTGCTGCCGGTCGGCCTGGGCGCGCTGGGTGGCAAGTTCAACCAGGTCTATGTCGATACCTTCGAGCGGGTCGTCCTGGCGCGCCAGCCGATCCGGCCCGTGCTGGACGAACAGGCGGCCGTGCTGCGCAAGATCATGCAGGACGCCAAGGCGCCCTGCTGGGAGCCCGACCAGCCCTCCGTGGGCGCCTGTCCGGTGAAGTGATCCCGCTCGGTCTGGCGCAGCAGCGCCGGCCGGGCCCGTAGAGCACGGCCCCTTTGCTTCCCGCGACGATGCCCTCTCGTTTGCTGCCCTTCGTGCTGATCGCGCCGGCGGTGCTTTTCTCGCTGGTGCTTTTCGTCTACCCGCTGCTGCTGGTCGCGCAGGCGGCCTTCACGGCGGGTGACGGTAGCGCCACGCTTGAGCACTTCGGCACGATGTTCGGACACTGGAAGTTCGGCGCGACGCTGGGCAACACGCTGCTGCTGGCGGCCCTGGTGGTGCCGCTGCAGCTGGCGCTCGCGCTGGCCTTGGCGCAGATGCTGACCCAGCTCGGGCGCTCGCGCGACACGCTGCTGTATTTGTGGACCATCCCGCTGGGCATCTCCGACCTGGCCGCCGGCATCATCTGGCTCGGCATCTTCGAGCAGACCGGATTCCTCAACAGCCTGCTGGTGGGCCTGGGCCTGCGCGCCCAGCCGGCCACCTTCCTCGGTTACGACGACACCCTCACCACGCTGGTGGCCATCGTGCTGGCCGAGATCTGGCGTTCCACCCCCATCGTCCTGGTGATTCTGGCCTCAGGCATCGGCATGATCCCGCGTGAGTACCGTGAAGCGGCCGAGGTCTTCGGTGCCGGCCCGTGGCGCAAGTTCTTCCACGTGACGCTGCCGCTGCTGCGCCCGAGCCTGCAGACGGCCCTGATCCTGCGCACCATCCTCGCGCTCGAGGTGTTCGCGGTCGTCGTGGCGCTGTCGGGTACGAAGTTCCCCGTCCTCATGGGCGAGATCTACCACTGGCAGTTCACCTTGCAGGACGGTGGGGTGGCGTCCGCGATGGCCTTGCTGCTGCTGGCGATCTCGATCGGCGTGACGCTGGTCTACCTGCGCGTGTTGCGCGTGCCGGCCGGGGTGCGGGCATGACGGCGGCCGTCACCGCGCGGTCGATGCCCGGTCCCGGGCGTCCGTTGTCGCTTCAGGCCTACCAGGCGCGGCTGCGCCGCGTGCTGTTCTGGGGCGCACTGGCGGCCTGTGTCTGGGTCCTCCTGCCCCTGTATCTGTTGCTCGTGAACGCGTGGTCGTCGCCCGACGCGGTCAACGCATTCCCGAAGCGCCCTTGGCCCGAGGCCGATGCCGGCAGTCTGCGCTTCCTGCTGGGTTTCGAGGGGGTGCTGGGCGCGCTGTGGCATTCGCTGGCCGTGGCCGCGATGACGATGGTGGGCAGTGTGGCCATCGGCGCGCCCGCGGGCTATGCGCTGGCGCGATTCGAGTTCGCGGGCAAGGGGGCGTTCCGCCTTCTGATCATGCTCACGCGTGCGTTCCCGCTGCCCTTGCTGGCGCTGCCGCTGACCGTGCGCTTCCTGCAGTTGGGCATCGACGACACGCTGTTCGGCCTGGCCCTGCTGCACACGATGCTGGCGCTGCCCTTCGCCGTGCTGGTGACCTATTCGCTGTTCAGCGGCGTGCCGGTGGAGCTGGAGGAAGCCGCCTGGGTCTTCGGCTGCAACCGGCTGCAGGCCTTCCGGCACGTGGTGGCGCCGCTGGCATTGCCCGGGCTGACCGCCGCCGCGGTGTTTGCCTTCGTCATCTCGTGGAACGAGGTCTTCGCCGCGGCGGTGCTGATGATCGAGCACCGCACGCTGCCGGCCTTCCTGCTGCAGAGCCTCGACACCTCGCCCATGCCACTGAAGTTCGCCGGCGGGGCGCTGCTGGTGCTGCCGGCGGCCGCTTTCATGTTCCTGATTCGCCGGCATCTCTTTGCGATGTGGGGCATCGCCAGTCGCTGACGGGCGGGCCGCCGATCCCTCCATCCCGCCCCGAGACCCGTCCACGACGCCATGGCACGCCTGACCCTGAGCCGCATCGACAAGCATTTCGGCGCCTACCACGCCTTGCGTGGCATCGACCTCGACGTCGTCGACCAGGAGTTCCTTGTCCTGCTCGGGGCCTCGGGTTGCGGCAAGTCGACACTGCTGCGCATCGTCGCCGGTCTGGAGACGGCTGACGCGGGCACGGTGCACATCGACGATGAGCGCATCGACACGCTGCAGGCCCGCGACCGGCGTCTGGCCATGGTGTTCCAGAACTATGCCGTCTTCCCGCACATGACGGTGGCCGACAACATCGGCTTCGGCCTGCGCATGCAGCAGCGACCGCCGGAGCAGGTGCGGCGCAAGGTCGAGGAGGTGGCGGCCATCGTGCACTTGGAGGCGCTGCTGCAGCGCTATTCGGCACAACTGTCGGGCGGCCAGCGGCAGCGCGTGGCGCTGGCGCGCGCGCTGGCCGTCGAGCCGCGCGTGATGCTGATGGACGAGCCGCTGTCCAACCTGGACGCCTTGCTGCGCCTGCAGATGCGCGCCGAGCTCAAGGCCATCCTCGCGCGCAGCCGCACCACGACGATCTACGTCACCCACGACCAGGTCGAGGCCATGAGCCTGGCCGACCGCATTGCGGTGATGGACCGTGGCGTGATCGTCCAGTGCGACACGCCGCTGGAGGTCTACCGCAACCCGGTCAACACCTTCGTGGCTGGCTTCATCGGCAATCCGCCGATGAACTTCGTGCAGGCCCAGGCGGTACAAGACGGCGTGTTCGAGGCCCTGGGCATGCGTCTGGCCGGCCCGCGCGGGCACGATCGCCTGACGCTGGGCGTGCGCCCCGAGGATCTCCAGCCCGCTCCTGAGGGCCTGCGCTGCCCGGCCGACGTGGTCGAGGCGCTCGGCCCGCACACCCTCGTCACCTCGCTGGCCGGTGGACAGGTCTTCCGCGCGGCGCTGCCCAGCGGACGGGCGGTGACGCCCGGCGCTGTGTTGTACCTGCAGCCCGACATGTCCCGCTTGCGCTGGTTCGACGCCGAGGGGCGACGCATCGACGCCCCCGTCGCCTAGCCTGCAGACGCCGCGCTCGCGTCAGACGGTCGTCCGGCCGATTTCCCGATCACATCGACACATGAACATCGACACCGCTCCTCTGGACCTGCAGGCCTTGCGCGAGCAGGCCCGCCAGATCCTGGCCCTCAACGACCGTGGTCGCTACACCGTGCCGACCCACGGTCTGTATCCCTTCCAGTGGAACTGGGACTCCTGCCTCACCGCGCTGGGCCAGCAGGCCTTCGACGAGGACCGCGCCTGGGTCGAGATCGAGACCCTGGTGGCTCACCAGTGGCCCGACGGCATGGTGCCGCACATCGTCTTCCACGAGCACGACGACGGCTACTTCCCCGGGCCGCAGGTCTGGGGCACCGGTCGGCCCACGCCGACCTCGGGCATCACGCAGCCGCCGGTGCTCGGGCTGGTGCTCGAACAGTTGTGGCGCCGCAGCGAGCGCCGGGACGCGCTGCGCGAGCGTTGCGTCGCACTGCTGCGCGCGGCCGACCGCTGGCACGCCTGGTTCCATCGCCACCGTGACCCCGCAGGCACTGGTCTGGTGGCGCTGCTGCACCCTTGGGAATCGGGGCGCGACAACTCCTGCGACTTCGACGCCGCGCTGGCCGCCGTTCCTGTCGAGGGTCTTCAGCCCTACCAGCGGCGCGATACGCAGCACGTGGATGCGAGCCAGCGCCCGACCATGGCGGAGTACGACCGCTTCGTCAGCCTGGTGCAGACCTTCCGGGCACGGGGCTGGGACGCCTCGGTGCTGCACGACATCTCGCCCTTCCGCGTGGTCGACCCGGGGTTCAACGCCATCCTCATCCGTTCGGAACGGGCCCTGGGGCGCCTGGCCGGCGAGTTGGGCGAGTCGGCGATCGCGCAGGCGGCGGCGCATCGCGCTCAGCGCGGCGCGCAGGCGCTGGAGTCGCTGTGGAGCGACCGCTTGGGGCAGTACGCCTGCCAGGACCGGTGTGCAGGCACCCTCGTCGACAGCGCCAGCGTGGGCGGCCTGCTCCCGGTGCTCGCGCTCGAGCCGGGGCACCCGCGCCTGCCGGCGCTGGCGGCGAAGATCGGGCAGTGGCTGGATACGGCGCCTTTCGGCGTATGCAGCCATGACCCCGCCGACCCGCGTTTCGACCCGCGCCGCTACTGGCGCGGACCGTCCTGGTTGATCGTCAACTACCTGCTGGTCCACGGCCTGCGCGAGGCGGGACAGGTCGCGTTGGCCGAGCGGATCCGAAACGTCAGCCTGGCCTGCATCGGCCGCAGCGGCTGCTCGGAGTATTACCATCCGACGACCGGTGAGGCGCTCGGCGGCGGCACCTTCACCTGGACGGCGGCGATGGTCGTCGAGTTCCTGCGGCCTGCGTGAGGAGACCCGATCGGGGTCGGGTGGCAAGCCATCGTGGCGGTCTGGTATCCCCGCAGGCGTGCCCGGCTGACGCCGGGCGTGACCCCGATCCTGACCTGAACCTGCTCCCAGCACGGGACGATCGAGTCGCTAGACGGTGCGTTCCCCTGGCACACCGAAGCAACTGCAGACGATGAAGAACCTGCGCGTGACGGCCGTGATGGCCCACCCGGACGATGCCGAGATCAGCCTCTGGGGCAGCCTGTGCGCCTGGCGTCAGTTGGGGGCGACGGTCGGCCTGATCATCGTGACCTCCGGCGACGCTGGCGCCCGACTGGAGCCGCCGGGCGCGGCGCTGGCGGCGCGGCGCCAGGACGAGGCCAGGCGCGCGGCCGCGACGCTGGGCATCGAGCCGGTGTTCCTGGGCTTTCCCGACGGTCGTCTGGTGGTGGATGCGGCACTGCACGAGGCCTTGCGCCTGGCCATCGGTGACCAGGCACCGCATCTGCTCGTCACCCACGCGCCGGCCGAGTACCACGGCGACCACCGTGTGGTGTCGCAGGCGGTTCAGCTGGTGGCATCCTTCCGCCAGGCCGTGCTGTGGTGCGACGCCCTGCGCGGCACCGGCTTCATCCCCAACGTCTATGTCGACATCGGCGCGCACGTGCCGGCCAAGCGGGCCGCGATCGCCTGCCACGTTTCCCAGGAGCCCGCGCGGCTGATCGAGGCCGCGATGCTGCAGAACCAGTGGCGCGCACACCAGTGCAACGGCCAGACCGACGAGTACGCCGAAGCCTTCCGTTTCGAACCGAGCTTCCCCTTTTCCGACATCCGGGCCTGGCTGCCGCCCGCGCCCCCGCTGCGCCCGCTGGGCTCGCCCTGGAAGCCGGCGCAAGGTGTGTCACCATGTGAGGGGGTGATCGCCTGAGCGGCTCAGACGCGATCGTGCCCCGAGACGGCCGCCGCACCATGTCCATCCACCGCCTTGCCCGCGACCTGGGGCTCTCGATCTCGACCGTCTCCCGCGCCCTGAACGGCTACACCGACGTCGCCGAGGCCACGCGGCAGCGCGTCGAGCAGCGCGCGCGCGAGCTGGACTACCAGCCGCACGCGGTCGCGCGCAGCCTGAAGTCGGGGCGGTCGATGTCCATCGGCGTGGTGCTGCCGATCGACGAGGTCGGTGAGCGCTTCATCGACCCGATGTATTCGCGGCTGCTCGGTGCGGTCGATGCCGTCGTGCAGGGCAAGGGTTACCGGCTGGTGGCGACCACGCACAACGTCCACGGCGCCGAGGACGAACTGGCGCTGTACCGGCGCTTCCTCCAGGCGCGTTGGTTCGACGCCCATCTCGTCGTGCGCACGCGTCGCGACGATGCCCGCGTCGCGCTGCTCCAGGAGGCCGACGTGCCCTTCGTCACCTACGGTCGCACGGTCGCAGGCGAGCGCCACCCCTGGGTGGACACCGACAACGAGCAGGCCTTCCTGTTGGCGACCCAGCGCCAGATCGAGTTCGGGCACCGCCACGTGGCCCTGCTCAACGGGCCGGAGGTCTACACGTTCTCCTGGCTGCGCGAGCAGGGCTATCGCCGGGCGCTGGAGACGGCTCGGCTGCTTCCGCATGCGGGATCGGTGCTGCACGGCGACCCGACGGAGAAGACCGGCTACGCCATGGCCCGGCAAATGCTCGCCCAGGCGCACCCACCGACGGCGCTGCTGTGTGCCACCGATGCCATGGCCATCGGCGCGATGGCCGCCTGCCGCGAGGCCGGCCTGGTGGTCGGACGCGACGTGTCGGTCGTCGGCTACGGGAACACCGAAACCGGGGCTTTCAGCGATCCACCCTTGACCACGATCGAGCACCGCGTCAGCGACAACGGCCGACTGATCGGCCAGTTGCTGCTGGCCCGTCTGGCCGGACGTACGGACGCCGTCTGGCATCACCTCGAGCCGGTGGAACTGGTGCCGCGGGCGTCGGACGGTCCGCTGGCGCCTTGAGCCGCAGGGCTCCGCAGCGTCAGGTCTGACAGTGGCAGCGCCTGCAGGCCGCCGTCTCTGCGTGCGGTGACGCCCCTGCCGCGCGCTCTGGCGTCGGCGCGACGGGTGCCTCCCGGCCCTGTTCCGGTGCATGATGTCAGTATGTCCGCCCTTGACGCACCACCCCGCCACGATGAGGCCTGCGCGCGCGGTCGCCGCGGCCTCGGCGGTCGCGGTGGTCGCGGCGGCATCGGCCAGGCGGCCCGAACCGTGGCCTTCTTCGGGGAGGTCATCGTCGCGTCCGCGCGCTGGCTGCGTCGCGGCACCGGGCCACGCGCTGCGCAAGTCCTCGAGCAGATCGACCGCTGCGGCCCGGGGTCGCTGCCAGTCGTGCTGCTGAGCTGCGCGCTGGCCGGCCTGCTCGTGGCCTACATGGGCGGCGCGCAGCTCGCGCGCATCGGCGCGCAGGGCTACATCGCCGATGTCGTCACGGTGGGCATGGTGCGCGAGCTTGCCGGCCTGATGACCGGCATCATCCTGGCTGGTCGCATCGGCTCGGCCTATGCAGCGCAGCTTGCGACGATGAAGGCGGGCGAGGAGATCGACGCGTTGCGTGTGCTCGGCGTGGATCCGGTGTCGCAACTGGTGCTGCCACGCCTGCTGGCGCTCGTCATGGTGATGCCGGCGCTGTACGCGCTGGGTGCGCTGGTCGGGGTCGCCTCCGGCTGGGTGGCGGCGGTCGGGGCGTTCGGGGTCTCGTCGTCGGAGTATGTCCAGCAGTGCCTGCGCGCGCTGCGTTTCACCGATCTGTGGATCGGGATGATGAAGGCCGTGCTGTACGCCGCCCTGGTGGCCATGGCCGGCTGTCGCGAGGGCTTGCACGCCGGCCGCAGCGCCCAGGCGGTGGGCGAGGCCACGACGACGGCGGTGGTCAAGGCGCTGGTGTGGATCGTGGCGGCCGCGGCGGGCTCCACCGTCGTGCTGACGGCGCTGGGGTACTGAGTGGCGCACCGGGCCGATTGCGACGGCGTGAGGTCCCCCCGGGCCCCTGTGACGGGGCCGGATGCCGAGGCGACGCCCGTGCTCGAGGTGCACGGTCTCGCAATCGAAGCCGGAGGGCGCATCGTCCAGTCGGGACTGACCTTCGACGTCCGGCGCGGCGAGGTACTGGCCGTGGTCGGGCCCAGTGGCAGCGGCAAGACGACGCTGCTGCGCCACCTCGTGGGCCTGGCCTCTCCGCGCGCCGGTCGCGTGCGCTTGCACGGTCAGGACCTGCACGCGGGCGACGACGCCACGCTGTCGGCCCTGCGTCGCCACTTCGGCGTCATGTTCCAGTCCGGCGCGCTGTGGACCTCGATGTCGGTCGCCGACAACCTGTTGCTGCCGCTGCGCCTGTTCAGCCGTCTCGACGCCCGCTCGCGCGCGCAGCGGGTGCGAGCCACACTGGACCTGGTCGGCATGGCCGACGCGCTGGACCTGATGCCGGCCGAGCTCTCGGGCGGGATGCGCAAGCGGGTGGCGCTCGCGCGGGCGCTCGTGCTCGAGCCCGAGCTGCTGTTCCTGGACGAGCCGGGCTCCGGGCTGGACCCGCCGAACGCGGCGCGGCTGGACGCGCTGATCCTGCGCCTGCGACGCGAACTGGGCACCACCATCGTGATGGTCACCCACGAGGTGGCCAGTGTGCTGGCGGTGGCCGATCGCATGCTCTATCTCGACGAGCAGGCCTGCACGATGACGGCGCTGGCGGCGCCGATCTGGCTGCTCGATCATGGCCCGGTGGCGGTGCAGGCCTTCCTGCGTCGACAGGCCGGGGCCGGACCGGCGATGGGCGAGGGTGTGGTGTGAACGGGGCCGGATCGCGACGGCCCTCCTGGGCGGTGGCGCGCGAGGCGTGGACCACTGCGACGCGGCGGCGGTCTGCGCGCGACCGCGGCATCGAACATGAGGGGTGCATGTGAATCGGGATCGCAACTGGCGCGTGGGCATGTTCGCCTTGCTCGGGCTCGCGGCATTGGTGGTGGCCCTCGTGCTGACGCGCGGCGGCTGGTTCGGCGGCACCGAGCGTGCGCTCATGCTGTTCGAGACCTCGGTCTACGGACTTCAGAAAGGTGCCCCGGTCGTGCTCAGGGGCGTGCGCGTCGGCCAGATCGTCGATATCGGCCTGACCTCCTCGGACCGCGCCGCCGTGTCCTTGCCGGTGACGGCGGAGTTCGACGTCCGGGCCCTGTCCGGGCTGTTCGCCGCCCAGGGGGATGCCGCCAGAGGGGTCGTCCAGGCCTTGGTCGGCCGCGGTCTGGTGGCGCGGCTGTCGACGCAGAGCCTGCTCAGCGGATTGTTGTACGTGGACCTGGATTTCGATCCCGACCGACCCCGCCCGGAGGCGGTGTCCGGCGACAGGGCGGTCGCGATACCCGGTGGCCTGCCTCGCATACCGACGGGTCTGACCCGGCTGCAGACCTTGCAGGACCAACTCGCCGGCCTGGACCTGGCGCGCATCGGCGCCGATCTGGCTGCGACGGCCGCCGGGACGCGGGCCTTGCTCGAGAGCCGTCGGGCCGATCGCGCCCTCGACGAGGCGGCTGCCGGTGCGGCGGCGATGCGTCAGGCGGCACAGGCCTGGACACGCGAGGCCGAGCCGCTGGCCCGCGCGCTCGAACGCACGCTGGCCGACGCGAGGCAAGCCATCGCGCAGGTCCAGCCGCTCGTCGATGTGGCCACGCCCGCGCTGGCGCAGGCGCGCACGGCTGCGTCCGACGTCGGCGCGGCCGCCGCGGCGCTGCAGCGCTCCGCCGGCCGCGTCGATGCGCTGGCGCGCTCGGGTGAGACTCTGGCCGAAGACCTGCGCGCTGGCCTGCCCCGTGTGATCGCCTCGGCCGAGCGCGGCGCCGACGCGCTCGAGCGCACGGCCGTGTCGGCCACCGGCGCGATCGACCGGGCGTCCACCGATGTGAGCGCCCTGGTCTCGTCGCTCGGCCAGACCGCCCGTGAGGTCCAGACCCTGGCGCGCGAAGGTCAGGCCCTGGCACGGGACGTGGGCACGGCCGCGCAGCGTGCGACCTCCGCTGTGGAGCGGACCGCGGTGCAGGCGGGGGCCGCGATGCAGACGCTGTCCAGCCAAGCGGGTGCGGCGGCCGAGCGGCTGGGCAGCGCTGCCACGCAGGCCGAGGCGCTGGCCCGCGCGGGTCTGCCGCTGGTCGAGGACCTGCGGGTGCAGTCGGCGCGGGTGGCCGCCGCTGCCGAGACGGCGGCGGCCACCGCCGGTTCGTCGATGCAGTCGGCCGCCTCCGGCATCGCATCGGCGGCCGGACAGGTGGCCGGGGCGTCGACGTCTGCCGGGCAGGCCGTGCAGCAACTGGCGATGGCCGCCCAATCGGCGGTCTCGTCCGCGTCAGCCGACGTCTCCCGATCGGGTGACGCCATCGGTGCCTCGATGCGCCAGCTCGGGGCGGCGGCAGCTCAGGTCGAGGCTCTGGCCCGGGACAGCCAGCCCGTGGTGGCGGACATCGGTCGCAGCGCCCAGCGTGCCGGCGCGGCGGCGGAGGCGGTGGCGGCAGCGGCCGGCCCCGCCCTCACACAAGCTGCATCGGGCATCGCCGACGCGGCGTCCAAGGCCGGCGCCTCCGCCTCGCAGGTCGAGGCCTTGGCGCGCGCCGGGCAACCGATGGTTGACGAACTGCGGCAGAGCGCCCGCCGCGCTGCGGCCGCCGCCGAGCGCGTGGCCGAGGCGGCCGCGCCCGCCGTGCAACTCGCCGGTGCCGGCGTGGCCACTGCCGCAGGGCAGGTCGGCAGCGCGGCGGCAGAGCTGGAAGCGTTGGCCCGGGCCGGACAGCCCCTGGTGGCCGACCTGCGACGCAGCGCAGACCAGATCAGCGCCGCTGCCGCGGCGCTGGCCGGGGCAGCGGCACAGGATTCCTCTCTGCGACGCAACGCCGACACGGCGCTGCAGGAGATGGCCGCCGCCGCGCGCGCGATGCGCGCGCTGGCCGAACTGCTCGAACGCTACCCCCAGTCCATCCTGCGCGGCCGTCCCTCGTCGCCTTGAGCGGGTTTCAGATCCGCTGGTCGCCGACGACGGGGCTCCGCGTCCGGGGCCCGGTCAGTGCAGTCCGACCAGCGGTGCCGAGGCGCTCATCTCTTGTGTGACCGTCGGCAGGCCCGAGATGGCGGTCGAGAGTGTGCCGACCCCGCCTGCGTAGGGGGTGGGCCAACCGAGGACGGCGCTGGCGCGCTCGGCGTGCAGGCGAAGGTGGTCGTGATCGGACGCACCGAGGTGGACGATGCCGTAGCGGTGGCTCCCGGTCCACTTGAAGTCGCGCCCCAGCGCCGCACCGCGCTTGGGGAAATGGAACAGCAGACCGTCGGGCCAGCCGCGGGCGAAGGCGGCGCGGCGTCCGGCGTCGGGCGGATCCGGCACCGGTTGACCTGGAAAGCTGCGATACACCAGGCTGGCCGCCACACCCGCTGTCGGCGCGACGCGGGGCACGGTCGACGGATCCTCTCCCAGTGCCAGAGCCACCGCCATTGCATGCACGTCCACGCCGAGCACGCGTTGGTAGAGGTCTCCGAACTGTGAGGCCATGCGCGGGTTGCACTCGATCACGCTCAGGCGACCGCTGTGCGCGTCGTGGAAGAACTCCAGGTTGAAGACGCCATCGTCGAAGCCGATTGCCCCGAGGAAACGCTGGGCCACATCCAGTGCCTGCGCCTGCACCGCCGCGTCCAGCCGGCTCGGCAGCTCCCACCGCAGGAAAGCCTGCGTGCCCGGCACCATGATCGCGTCGACGACACCCAGCGCGTGGGCGCGGCCGCGGTGCATCCAGCCGTCGAGGTTGTATTGCGCCACGGTCGCTGCCACCGGCTCCTCCATCAGCAGGCGGTGAGCAGGGCCTGCCTGCGGCAGCCGTGCCCGCGCGACGCGGTCGAAGGGTTCGACCAGGCGCCGCACCAGCCATCGTTCCCAGGGGCTGAAGCGGGTGTGGGCCTGCAGTTGCTCGCGGCTGTCGACGCGGCGCGCGAGCACCGAAAAGGCCGCCTTGACGGGCTTCACGTAGGCCGGGTATGTCAGGCCCTCGGGCACCGGCTCGCCGTGTCCGGCTGGCAGCAGCGCGTGGGCGAGGTTGGCCTCGGGCGCGACCTGCTGCAGCACGCGTCGCGCATGCAGCTTGTGCTGCGCCGCGAGGATGGCCTGCGGGCGTGGTCCCGACAGCCCGAGCCTTTCCGCCACCAGTGCGGCGGCCAGGGCTCCGAACTGCTCGTGGTGCGACAGCACCGCTTGCCAACCCAGGCGCCGCCCGCGTCTGGCCTGCCGATCGGCAAAGCGCTCGATGTCGAAGCCCGCCAGACGCAGCTGGCTGGGGAAGGAGAAGAGGTCGAACCCGGCGGTGTCGAAACGCGCCCGGCCAGTCGACGCCAGGCGCTGCAGAGCCAGCTGGTCCCAGTCGTAGGCGAACAGCCATCCCACGCGTGGTGTGGGCCTGTTCAAGCCGGCGCTCCCATCGCGTCCATCACGCCGCGCCGCCCTCAGCGCGTCAACCGACGTCGCGCGGCCAGGCTCATGCCGTCGACCAGCGCCACCAGGGCCAGCATCGCGCCGATGATGGTGGCGGTCTTGCCCATGTGGAACAGCCCCATGTGGAAGGCCAGCATCTGCCCCAGGCCTCCGGCGCCGACCACGCCGAGCACCGCGGCGGCCCGGATGTTGTTCTCCCACCGGTACAGCGTGTAGCTCATCAGCTGAGGCAGCACCTGGGGCAGCGTGGCGTAGAGGAACACGCGCAGGCGGCCCACGCCCTGGCCTCGCAGCGCCGCGCCCGGACCCGGCGGGGCGTTCTCGATGGCCTCGGCGAACAGCCGGCCGAGCACGCCTGCGGTGTGGAAGGCCAGCGCCAACGTGCCGGCAAAGGGGCCGAGACCGGCGGCGATGAGCAGCAGAGCGGCCCAGACGAGCTCAGGCACCGAGCGCAGCGCGTTCAGCAGCAGACGCGTGGAGGCCCGCCCGGGTGCGGGATCGTCCTCGTGCAGCCGACTGGCCGGCAGCGCCAGCGCCAGACCGCCCACGGCCGCCAAGGCCGTGCCCAGCGCCGACATCGCCAGCGTCTCCCATGTGGCGGCGATCACGCGCTGCACGAACGCTGGCTGCAGGTCCGGCGGGAAGAACTCGCCGACGAAACGCCCCATGCTGCGAGCTGCCTCGAGCGAGAAGAACTGCGCCCACTGCAGGTCCAGTGAGGCGAAGCTCGCCACGACCAGCGCGATCACCGCCACGCTGTACCAGCAGGCCCGGCAGCGCGCGTCGAACAGGCGCGGCGGCAGGCGGTACGGTGCATTGGCCGCGGCACCGTCACGGCTGCGGACGGATGGTTCGGATGGCGCGGGCATGGCGCGAGCCTCTCAGGCTCTCAGCCCAGCGCGCGGCGCAGGCCTGCGCTGACGCGGTCGGCCAGCGCGACCAGGGCGACGAAGATCGCCAGCATCGTGAGCACCTCGCCGCCGTTGAACATCTTCATCGAATTGTCCATCTGCTGGCCCAGCCCGCCGGCGCCGACGAAGCCCAGCACCACCGAGCTGCGGATCGCGCACTCCCACCGGTAGACGGTGTAGCTGGTCAGCTCGGCCGCGTTCTGCGGCAGCAGGCCGAAGAAGAAGGCCTGAAGGCGCGAGCTGCCGTTGCGCAGCAGGGTCTGCGTGGCGTGTGGCTCGCCGCTCTCCAGGATCTCGGCATAGACCTTGCCCAGCATGCCACCGTAGGTGAGTGCGATCGCCAGCACGCCGGCCGTCGGGCCGAGGCCGACGACGCGCACGAACACCAGTGCCCACACCAGTTCCGGCACGCTGCGCAGGACGATCAGCAGCCAGCGCACCATCTGACGCAGCAGGAAGGGCCCTCGCGCCATGCGGCCGGGCAGCGCCGAGACCGACAGCACCGAGGTCGCCAACAGCGTCAGCGGTACCGCGATCGCCAGCGCCAACGTCAGCCCGGCCGTGGCGATGGCGACCGTGCGCCACGTCTCGCGCGCGGCCATCGCCAGGAACTCGGCCGAGTGGGCGGGCGGGAAGAAGCTCGCGAGGAAATCGCCGGTCACCTCGAGGTTCCGCGCCTCGAACAGAATCCAGGGGCGGAACTCCGTGGCGTGCATCAGCGGCCACAGCACGACGAGGGCTGCTGCACACCAGGACAGGCGGCCCAGCCAGGCCGGGTCGCGTGCGGGCGGGGCGGTCCTGGTGGGATTCATCGTCGCGGGTTCGGGCGCAGGGTGGGCGAGGCGGGCGGGGCAGGATGGGCGCAGGGCGCAGGGCGCAGGGCGCAGGGCGCAGGGCGCAGGGCGCAGGGCGCTCGGCCTCAGCGACAGTGCATGACCACGGGCGCGGGCTGCGGGGGCGCGTCGGCGTGAGTGTCCGGTGCCGCGGCCTCCCCGCGCAGCTCGTGCTCGAACTGGGCGTACAGCGCGGCCAGGCGCTCGCGCGTGACGTCGGCCGCGCGCAGGTCGAAGGCCAGACGTCCGTCGCGCAGGCCCACGATGCGCGGGAAATGGTCCAGCGCCCTGTCCACCTGATGCAGTGTGGCCACCAGGGTGACCCCGCGCAGTCGGGCTTCGTCGACCAGCGCGGCCAGCGCCAGGCGGGACCGTGTCGGGTCCAGCGCCGACAGCGGCTCGTCGACGAGCCAAACCCGTGCCGGGGCAAGGAAGGCCCGTGCCAGTCCCACCCGCTGGCGCTCCCCCCCGGACAGACGGTCCACGCGTTCGAAGAGCTTGTCGCCCAGGTCGAAGCGCTCGAGCGCCGCGTGCGCTGCCGGGATGTCGCTCGGATAGAACAGGCTGCGCACGCTGGCCATCAGGCTCAGGGCGGGCAGGCGCCCGGCCAGGACCGAGGTCACCACGCGCTGGCGTGGAGGCAACGGCGGCACCTGCGGCGCGAGGAACAGCTGCCCGCGCAAGCGCTGCAGCTCGCGCCGTGGCAGCGTCCAGGGGTCGACGTCCTCCACGTGCAGGTGGCCGGCCGCGGGACGCATCGCGCAGGACAGCACCTGCACAAGCGTGGTCTTCCCGGCGCCCGAGGGGCCGATGACCGCGAGCTGCTCGCCTGGCGCCACCTCGAGCGTCAGCCCCTGCAGTGCCGGTGCCGCGCCGGCACGCGCGGCGGGATGGCGTGCCGAGACGGCCTGCAGGACGAGTTTCATCGTGGGGCCTCGCGGCGCGGGGGCCGCGCGCGTGCGGCTGCCAGGCGCGGCCCTGCCAGCGGTGGCGCGCCGTGCAGGCGGCGCGTACGGCGCATCAGATCAGCCCCGCGCTGCGGCCCGCCGCTTCCAGACCCTTGTAGTTCTCCGGCACGGTCGGGATGTAGCGCGTGGCGCGGTTGAGCTGCAGGATCTCCTTGCCCTCGGGCGTGGCCGGGTCGAGGTCGAGCAGAGCCTGCTTCACGCGCTGTCGCAGGTCTGCCGGCGAGTCGGCGTGCATCGACCAGTTGTAGTTGAAGAAGGTCGGCGTGGTGTAGAAGACGTTCACCGCCCGGGTGTCGACCCGGTTCTCGTTCACGAACTTGCGCCACACGGTGATGTCGAGCGCCGCGGCATCGACCCGGCCGCTGACCACCGAGGCGATGGTCGCGTCGTGTGCGCCGCTGTAGGCCACGCGTCTGAAATCCCGGTCGGGGTTGATCTGTGCCTGCAGCAGGAAGTGGCGTGGCATCAGGTGCCCGGAGGTGCTGCTCTGCGAGCCGAAGCTGACCTGGCGGCCTTTCAGGTCGGCCAGTGTCTTGATGCCCGAGTCGGTCTTGGCGATGAAGACCGACTGGAACTGGGTGTCCTCCTCGCGCTGTGCCAGCGGCACGATCTTGCCGCCCGAGCGGATCTGCGCCTGCACGTG
>CAZFVH010000035.1:0-33967 GCA_964522465.1 uncultured Rubrivivax sp.
ACATCGCCATCCTGACGGGCGGCAAGGTCATCGCCGAGGAAGTCGGCCTGACGCTGGAGAAGGCCGCGCTGGCCGACCTGGGCCAGGCCAAGCGCGTCGAAGTGGCCAAGGAGAACACCACGGTCATCGACGGTGCCGGCGCTGCCGCCGACATCGAGGCTCGCGTCAAGCAGATCCGCGTGCAGATCGAGGAAGCCACCAGCGACTACGACCGCGAAAAGCTGCAAGAGCGCGTGGCCAAGCTGGCCGGCGGCGTGGCCGTCATCAAGGTCGGTGCCGCCACCGAAGTCGAGATGAAGGAGAAGAAGGCCCGCGTGGAAGACGCGCTGCACGCCACCCGTGCCGCCGTCGAGGAAGGCATCGTGGCTGGCGGTGGCGTCGCGCTGCTGCGCGCCCGTGCCGCCATCGGCAGCCTGAAGGGCGACAACCACGACCAGGACGCCGGCATCAAGATCGTGATGCGCGCCGTCGAGCAGCCGCTGCGCGAGATCGTCGCCAACGCCGGCGCCGAGCCCAGCGTGGTCGTCAACAAGGTGCTGGAAGGGTCGGGCAACTACGGCTACAACGCTGCCAACGACACTTACGGCGACATGATCGAGATGGGCATCCTGGACCCGACCAAGGTCACCCGCACCGCGCTGCAGAACGCCGCCTCCGTGGCCGGCCTGATGCTGACGACCGAGTGCATGGTCGCCGAGGCGCCGAAGGAAGACGCCCCGGCCATGCCCGGTGGCGGTGGCATGGGTGGCATGGGTGGCATGGGCGGCATGGACATGTAAGTCCGCGCCCGGTCGGCCCGTGCGGCAGTCGAGCGTCCTCGCGGACGCCTGGCTGCCGCTCAGCCCTCACCGACCCCAAAGGCCCGCGTCCTACGACGCGGGCCTTTTTCCTTGTCGCGACAATCGACGCTCATGAAAACCCCGGTCCATGGTCGCTTCGCGGCCGTCCTCGGTCTGCATGGGCTGCTGTGGATGTGCCTGTGCGCGCCGGTGGCGGCGCAAGTGCGGCAGCCGGCCGGCGTCGCGCCTGCCGCCACCGTGCACACCGGCACCGAGACGTCGGTCGTTCCGCGCTCCGGGGTGGCACCACCGACCGCGCCCGGCCAAGCGGGCCGGACACGGCCACGCATCGGCCTGGTGCTCTCGGGGGGTGGTGCCCGCGGTCTGGCCCATGTCGGGGTGCTGCAAGCGCTGGAGCGCGCGCGCGTGCCCGTGGATGTGGTCGTCGGCACGTCGATGGGCGCGATCATCGGCGGTCTGTACGCCTCGGGGATGCGCGCCGACGCGATCGAGCGTGAACTGAAAGCCGTGCGCTGGGACCAGGTCTTTGCCAGCCGCGTCGACCGTCAGGCGCTGTCACAACGTCGGAAGGAGCAGGACTTCGAGCTGTCCACTGCGATCGAGCTCGGTTTTCGCGACGGCCAGCTGCGCCTGCCGCAGGCTGCGATCTCGGGCAGCGGGCTGGAGTTGCTGCTGCGGCGCTACACCTTGCCGGTGCGTGCGGTCGAGCACTTCGATGCCCTACCCATCCCCTTCCGCGCCGTGGCCACCGACATGGAGACCGGCGCCGCCGTCGAGCTCGCCTCGGGCGACCTCGCCCAGGCCCTGCGCTCGAGCATGAGCGTGCCGGGCGTGTTCGCCCCCATCGAGCGCGACGGGCGCATCCTCGGCGATGGGGGCCTGGTCGACAACCTGCCAGTGGCGCTGGCGCGCCGGCTCGGGGCACAGGTCATCATTGCCGTCAACGTCGGTACACCGATCGGCGGGCGCGAGACGCTGGACTCGGTCGTCGGGCTGACGGCGCAGATGATCAACATCCTGACCGAGCAGAACGTCCAACGCAGCCTGGCCTTGCTGCAGGACGGGGACGTGCTCATCAGCCCGGCGCTCGGCACGCTCAGCTCGGCGGATTTCAACCGCGTGGCCGATTTCATCGCCCTGGGGCGCGCCGCGGCGCAGGCCCAGGCGCCGCGCCTGGCCACGGTGGCCGTGCCCGAGCAGGCCTATGCCGACTGGGCGGGCCACCACCGTCCCGCCACCCCGGTGGCCGCGCCGCTGGCAGCGGTGGGCTTCGAGGGAACCACCGTTTCCGACCCGCGACGCTACCTGCCGGTGCTCGAATCGCGGCCGGGCGTCGCTTTCGACCCCGACGCGGCCGAGCGCGACACCCGTCGCCTGGCCGCCAGCGGGGACTATCTGCGCACCGACTACCGACTGCTGCCAGCAGACGGCGGCGAGGCCCTGGTGTTCCGGCTCGAGGACAAGCCCTGGGGACCGGACTATCTGCGTGTCGGACTCGACCTGTCCACCGACTTCGCCGGACGCAGTGCCTTCAACCTCAAGCTCGCGCACGACCGCCGCTGGCTCACCCCGGGCGGCGCAGAGTGGCGCAACCGGCTCACGCTGGGAGACGAGCCGATGCTCGCCACCGAATGGTGGCATCCGCTGGGGTGGACGACGTCGCTGCCCTACGACTGGTTCACGGCGCTCTGGGCCGAGACCGGACGCCAGCGCCTGCCGCTGTACGAACAGGACGCCGAGATCGCGAGTTTCAACCGCGCCACCCTGCGCCTGGGCGTGGACCTCGGTCAGCCGTGGGCGGCGCTGGGCGAGTGGCGGGTGGGACTCGCCCACGACCGGCTGCGCACCGTCCCGCGCCTGCTGGGCAGCCGCTACGCAGGCCCCGCGGACGCCCAGACGACCACCGAGACCGGCCCGCGGGCACGTCTGGTGCTGGATCAGCTGGACTACGCGCTGTTCCCCGGCGCCGGTTACCGCTTCGAGTTCGAGGCCGCGCTCGGGCAGCGCAGGGGCCCGGCCGGTTCAGAGGATTTCCACCGACTGCAGACACGTGGCACCTGGGCCTTGAGCCAGGGGCGCCACACCTTGAACGCGCACCTGCGTGCGTCCTTCTCGGACGAGGGGGGCTCGGCCCTGGTGGGTCGCTACACCCTGGGCGGCTTCCATGACCTGTCCGGCTACCTTCCGCAGCAGCTCAGCGGCAACCACGTCCTGCTCGGGCGCATGACCTGGTACCTGCGTCTGAAGCAGGACGTGGTCCTGACGCGCGGCTTCTTCCTCGGCGCCAGCCTGGAGGCGGGCAACGCGTGGATGCGTTCGAGCGCCATCTCGCTGGGCGACCTGCGCGTGGGCTCCAGCGTGTTCCTCGGCGCCGACACGGGTGTCGGGCCGATGTATCTGGGAATCACCCACGCGCCGCGCGGCTCGACAGGCGTGATGTTCTTCATCGGGCGGCCCTGAAGGCGAACGTGAAGCCGGGCCTGAGCCGGGGCCGCGCTCGCGCGGCGTCTGTGGAAGTGAATGCGCCCGCAAACCGTCCGCGCTGAGCCTGTCGAAACGCTGGTACCGACGCGCCGTTCAGCCTGAGTCGGTCGAAGCCCCTGCGGCCCGCGCCGGATCACGCCGACAGCGCGCGCTCGATCTCTTCGACGACAAGTTCCGGCCGCTCGTGGACGATCCAGTGGCTGGCACCGCTGACACGGACCAGGCGCAGATCGGGAACCCATCGGTCCAGCCCGTCGATCAGGCCGGGCAACAGCGCCGTGTCGTCCAGGCCCCACAGCACCGTCGTCGGCACCCGCACCGTCACAGTCGCGTCGGGCAGGTCGATCCGCGCCAGGCGGTCGGGCTCGCCGGCCAGCGGCGGCCTCAACGGCGAAGCCCGGTAATAGTTGAGCCCGCCGTCCAGCCCGCAGGCCCAGACCTGGCGATACCGCTCGCGCATCGCCTCGTCCAACCAGGCCGAAGCCCCCATGCGTTCAAAGAAGGGCCAAAGTCTTGCGTATCCGTCCTGCTCGAGCAGCGCCGCCGCATCCGGGCGGCACAGGAAGCTCATGTAGGCGCTGGCCGCACGCTGGGCCGGGTTGTGGCGCAGCTCGCGCAGGAAGGTGGCCGGGTGCGGCGAGTTCACGATCAGCAGGCGGCGCATCAGCGACGGCCGCTGCGCCGCCAGGTTCCAGGCGATGGCGCCACCCCAGTCGTGCGCCACCAGAAGGTCGACCGGCCGACCGAGCCGATCAATCAGAGCTTCGAGATCGTCCATCAGCACTGCCGCACGGTAGGCGCCAATGTCTGCCGGGGCCGACGAGCCGCCGAAGCCGCGCATGTCCGGCGCCACGCAGCGCACGCGACCGCGCAAGCGCTGCATCACGCCGTCCCAGACAAACGCCGCCTCGGGGAAGCCGTGCAGGCACAACACCTGGGGTGCGTCAACGCCAGCCGGCCCCACGGCGCGGCAGGCCAGCGTGATGCCGTGCGGCAAGACCTGGTCGAAGGCCTCGATCGGGACGTCCATCAGGCGCCGGGATTGCCAGGCACAGGGCTCGGGCCGGTGGCCTCCGGAGCCGGTGCAAGTGCAAGTCCGGATACTCCCGCTCCGGCCTCGGGCGGCACCCAGTCGCGCAGGGTCTGCGCCACGTCTTCCACACCCGCGCCCGACAACGCGGAAAACAACGACACCGAAACGTCGGCGGGCTCATGCGCGATCGGGCCCAGCACCTCCTGAGCCGCGGCGAGCGCAGCCTGCGCCTGCTGGCGGTTGAGCTTGTCGGCCTTGGTCAACAGCGCCAGCAAGCGGACTTCGCCAGAGGCGACCCGCGCGCCGATGAAGTCCAGCAATTGCCTGTCCAGCGGGGTGAAACCCAGGCGCGAGTCGATCATCAGCACCACCGCCCGCAACACCGGGCGGACCTGCAGGTAATCGGCCATCACCTGCTGCCAGCGCAGCTTGGCCCCACGCTCGACGGCGGCGTAGCCGTAGCCGGGCAGGTCGGCCAGCAGCGCGTCCGGGGCGTCCTTCGGACCGACACTGAAGAGGTTGATGTGCTGCGTGCGCCCGGGCGTGCGCGAGGCGAAGGCCAGCCGGCGATGGCGTGCCAGGGTGTTGATGGCAGTGGACTTGCCGGCGTTGGAGCGACCGACGAAGGCGATTTCGGGCAGCCCCGCCACAGGCAGATGCTGGAGTTGGCTGGCAGTGGTGAGGAAACGCGCCGTGTGCAGCCAGGCCAGGGCGGCGTGCGCCTGGGGCGGCAATGTCCTTGCCGGCCGCGGCTGAAAGGGGGAAGTCATCCACCATTGTAAAATCTATGGGTTAACCGGGGTTCCCCCTCCGGCCCGCACTGAACTCTGCCTGCTCGGCCGCGACAGGCCCACCGACATGAAGCCGCTCCTTGCCCTGACGCTCTCGGCCCTGATCGCAGGTCCCGCCCTCGCCAGTGATGCCAAGCCCCCTGCCTTCAAGCCCGACCTCGCCAAGGGTCAGGCCCTGTCGGCGGTGTGCATGGCTTGCCACACGGCCGACGGCAGCCGCGGCGCGCCGGCCAACCCGATCCTGCAGGGGCAGCACCCTGAGTACCTCGTCAAGCAGCTCCAGGAGTTCAAGTCCGGCAAGCGCAAGAACGCCGTGATGATGGGCTTCGCCAGCGGGCTGAGCGAGGAGGACATGCGTCACATCGCCGCCTTCTACGCCAGCAAGGTCGCCAAGCCCGGTGCCGCCAGGAACAAGGACACCATCCGCCTGGGCGAGAGCATCTACCGCGGCGGCATCGCGCAGAAGCAGGTGCCTGCCTGCGCCGGCTGCCACGGCCCCACGGGCTCGGGCATCCCCGCGCAGTACCCGCGCCTGGGCGGTCAGCACGCCGAGTACACCGAGTCGCAGATGCTCGGCTTCCGCAGCGGCGAGCGCGCCAACAACGCGCAGATGACCGCCATTGCCGGCCGCATGAACGACGCCGAGATCAAGGCCGTGTCCGACTACATCGCCGGCCTGCGCTGACAGCGGGAGCACCGACCTCCCGCTCCATCAGGTCCACCGCCCGAGCATCCACAGGGTCATCTTACGGATGGCCCTTTTTTTTCGGTCGCCATGCCATGACGTTCCTTCGTTGACGGCAGGCGCGCGTAAGAAGCGGGCGTCAGGCGTTCGGCCGCCGAGACGGTGCGCACACGACACAGTTCGGCAAGCCCGACGTGCGGATGTACGCCTGACCCGCACCGACAGGCATCGGCGCACCCGCGCCCTCCGGTCCTCCCGATCCTGTCAACGGCCCCGAAGTCGCACAGTTCCTGGCGCCGCACTGCAGGGCACCTCAAAGCGCGCCCGCATCCCCATTGTTGAGAATTGACAATAATTTACGTTTCACTTAAATATGTAAAGTACTAGAATTAATCCAGTGTCAGGCTTCCTACCGAGTCTCCCGCATGAGCGATCCCAAGACGATCTTCGCCAAACGGCTGAAAGATGCGATGTCGGCGGCCGGCTACTCAGCTCGTCCGTCCGTGCTGGAACGCGAGTTCAACATGCGCCATTGGGGCAAGCCGATGACGCTGCACGGGGTGCGTCGGTGGCTGCTGGGCGAAACCATGCCGCGCAACGACAAGATCGTCATCCTGGCGAACTGGCTGGGGGTGACGCCGGAGAGCCTGGGGTTCGCGGAGAACGGCCCCGGGCACGAAGCCGATGTCGTGAAACCACGCCCTGCAGATCCCGGCCGGCAGGATCGTGAGCTCCTCCAGGCCCTGATGGGGCTGACCGTGCCGCAGCGCCGCATCGTCCGCGAGGTCATCATGACCTTTGCCAGGGATGCCGAGCGCGAGCGACTGTCAGCGGAAAAGCGAGCGGCACCTGCCGTTCGCAAAGCGCGGGCGCACGGGCATGTCGCCAGCGCCGACCCGGTACCGGGCGCGGATTGACCCACGGCTTGCCGGGGTCCGGCGTCTGGGCTAAGGTGTGCACCTGCGGCGTGCCTCCAGCGGGCAGGCCATCTGTTCTGCACCGAGACGGAGTCCCCGCATGCACTATCACCGAGACCGCGGCCACCATCATGACGTGGCCTCCGAGATCACGCCGCGAGCGGTCTATGAAGGGCGCCGCGAGCACCTGAAGCGCTTGGCCGCGGGTGCGGCGGGAGCGACCCTGGCCGCGTTCGCCGGACGGGACGCGCTCGCATCGGTGCAGCGCCCCGGCAGGCTCGCTGCGCTGCCCGGCATGCGAAGCTCGGTGGCTGGGGCCAGCACGATGGAGAAGCTCACCCCCTACAAGGACGCCACCACCTACAACAACTTCTACGAGTTCGGGACCGACAAGGCCGATCCGGCTCGGCTGGCCCACACGCTGAAGACGCGCCCGTGGACGGTCAGCATCGAAGGCGAGGTCCGCAAGCCCGGCCCGATCGACATCGAGACGCTGCTGAAGATGGCGCCGATGGAAGAGCGCATATACCGCCTGCGCTGCGTCGAAGGCTGGTCGATGGTGATCCCCTGGGTCGGCTGGTCGCTGTCGGAGTTGATCCGCCGTGTCGAGCCCACCGGGAATGCGAAGTACCTGCAGTTCGTCACGCTGTCCGACGGTGCGCAGATGCCCGGACTGGGGTCTTCGGTGCTCGAGTGGCCTTATGTCGAGGGCCTGCGCATGGACGAAGCGATGCACCCGCTGACACTGATGACGTTCGGCATGTACGGTGAGGTGCTGCCCAATCAGAACGGCGCGCCGATCCGGCTGATCGTGCCCTGGAAGTACGGATTCAAATCGGGCAAGTCCATCGTCCGGATCCGCTTCGTCGAGAAGCAGCCCCGCACGAGCTGGGAGACGGCGATTCCCAACGAGTACGGCTTCTATTCCAACGTCAACCCCACGGTCGACCATCCCCGCTGGAGCCAGGCCACGGAACGGCGTATCGGCGAGGACGGCCTGTTCGCGAAGAAGCGGCCCACGCTGATGTTCAACGGCTACGAGGCTCAGGTAGGGCAGTTGTACGCCGGCATGGACCTGCGCAAGTTCTACTGATCGCACGGCCGCTGCGCCACGCCGGGATGCCAGGAACCGCGCGATCGTCGGGGCCTGACCCCGACCTTTGGGCAACGGCTGCCGCGGCCCCAAGCACGGGCCTTCGATGCCCTGACGCCCTGTGACCCCGCGCCCCGCCTCCGTCTTGCGGGGGCTGAAGCCCCTGGTCATCTGGTGCGGATTCGTGCCGCTGGCCTGGCTCGTGTTCGGGGCGGCCACCGACGGTCTCGGGGCCAATCCCGCGGAGACACTGATCCGCGCGACCGGGGAGTGGTCCCTGCGCTTCCTGTGCCTCACTCTGGCGATCACCCCGTTGCGGCGATGGACCGGGTGGCAGGCTTTGGCGCCGTTGCGTCGGGTGCTCGGGCTGCACACCTGCTTCTACGCGACGCTGCACTTCGTGTGCTACGGCTGGCTCGACATGGGCCTGGACCTCGGGGCCATCGTCGCCGACGTGGTCAAGCGCCCTTTCATCCTCGTGGGCACGCTGGCGCTGCTGGGCCTGCTCCCGCTGGCCGCGACTTCGTTCAACCGGGCGATCCGCGCCCTGGGCGCCCACCGCTGGCAGCTGCTGCACCGCGGCGTGTACGGCATCGCCGGCCTGGCGCTGTTGCACTTCTTCTGGATGCGCGCAGGCAAGAACGACTTCGCAGAGGTGGCCGTCTACGCCGCCGTGCTGGGCGTGCTGCTGGGCTGGCGGGCCTTCCGAGCGCTGTGGCCCGGGCAGGCGGCATCGTCTGGGAGAACGGGCAGATCAGGGAAAGCGACGAGTGGGAAGACTCCCGGGAGTGGTTAGGATGCAGGTTTGATCCCAGCCCCGTGACTCCTACCCACCACGGGGATGTCCGTCTGGTGGCCCCACCGTCCCCTTCCGAGAGGATGTCCATGCACACACGTTCCTTTCCCCTGAAAGCCCTGGGCGCCGTCGCCCTGTTCGGTCTCGCGGCCAGCGCCGGTGCGCAGGTGGTGCTTGCCACCTCGACCTGGGTACCTCCCACCCACCTGCTGTCACGTGCGCAGGCCTCTTGGTGCGAGGACGTGGCGAAGGCCACCCAGGAGCGCGTCAAGTGCAACATCCTGCCGAGGCCGGTATCGCCCCCGCCCGCCACCTTCGACGCCATCCGCGACGGTCAGGCCGATCTGTCCTTCAGCGTGCACGGGTACACACCGGGCCGGTACGTCATGACGGGTCTGGCCGAGTTCCCCTTCCTTGGTGATTCCGCGGTAGCCACCAGCGTCGCCTACGAGCGCATCTACCGCAGGCACCTGGCGCAGTTCAACGAGCACCGCGGCCTGAAGGTTCTGACCGTCTTCACGCACGGCCCCGGCATCATCTTCAACAACAAGAGGCCCATCCGGACACTGGCCGACATGGAAGGCATCAAGTTCCGCGTGGGCGGCGGGATCGTCAACGAGATCGGCAAGGCCATCGGCGCCAACATGACGCTGCGCCCGGCCAGTCAGGCATACGAGATGCTGTCCTCAGGCGTGATGGACGGCAACTGGTTTCCCGACGAGTCCGTCGTCTCCTTCAAGCTGGAGAAGCTGACCAAGCACCGCACCGCTCTGCCGGGCGGCGCCTACAACACCAGCTTCGCCTTCGTGATGAACGAGGCCACCTGGAACAGGATCTCCAAGGCCGACCAGGAAGCGATCGAGCGCTTGTCGGGCGAGGCCGCGGCGCGCCGCTTCGGCAAGGCCTGGGATGAGGTGGACGCCACCAGCCGCGACGTGCAGCGGCAGAACGGAGTGACCTTCGACGACGCGGACGCCAAGTTCGTGGCCGACTACAAGGCCAGAACCACTCCCCTGGAGGCCGACTGGATCAAGAAAGCCGAGGACAAGGGCCTGAGGAACGCGGCCGCCGTGCTGGCTGAGTTCCGTGCCGAGATCGCCAAGGTCCGCTGAGGCTCCTCCCTGGGCTGGGCTGCTCGCGGCCCGGCCCCAGTCCTGAAGTCGCCATGAAACGATTCGAGTCCCTGGTGGCAGGGCTTGCCGCGCTGGCCTTGTTCGCGATGATGCTGCTGACCTTCGTCGACGTCATCGGGCGCAAACTGATCGGCCAATCCATCCCCGGTGCCGTGGAACTGACCGAACTCGGCATGCTGGTGATGATCTTCATGGCCCTGCCACTGGCCTCTCTGGCAGGCGAACACATCACCTTCGACCTGCTGGACCGCGTGCTGCCCGTGCGGCTCCAGTTTCTCCAGCAATCCCTTGCCAATGCGCTGACGGGTTTCGTCTTCGGCGGTGCGGCGTGGCTGGTGTGGCGGCGCTCCGGGCGCACGTTCGAGATGGGCGACATCACCTCGCGTCTGGAGATTCCCCTGGGTCCCTTCCACCGGATGATCGCTTTGATGCTACTGGTGACGGCCGTTGCGCACGTCGTGGTGGCCTGGCGCAACTTGGTTCGGGCTCGTCAGTCCGCCCCTGTGGGAGTACAGGCGTCGTGATCGAGGGACTGCTCGGCTTCGCGGCCATGTTCGTCCTGATGGCGCTGCGAGTTCCCATCGCGGTGGCGATGGGCTTGGTGGGCTTGGTGGGGTTCGCGCTGCTTCGCTCCTGGCCCGCTGCCTTCTCTTCGGCCGCGGGCGAATTCACCGACATCGGCGCCTACACCCTGTCCGTGGTGCCCTTGTTCGTGCTGATGGGCAACTTCGTGACCCGCGCCGGCATGTCGCGTGACCTGTACCAGGCCGCGTACGCTTTCATCGGCCACCGCCGCGGTGGCCTGGCCTTGTCCACCATCGCTGCATGCGCCGGGTTCGGCGCGATCTGCGGCTCCTCGCTCGCCACCACGGCCACGATGGCACGCGTGGCAATGCCGGAGATGCAGCGCTTCAAGTACTCGCCGGCCTTCGCCGCCGGTACGGTGTGTGCCGGCGCCACCCTGGGCATCCTGATCCCGCCCTCGGTGATCCTCGTGATCTACGGGATCATGACCGAGCAGAGCATCGGCGCCCTGTTCGCCGCCGGCGTGCTGCCGGGGCTGCTGGCGATGGGTTTCTACATGGGTGCCGCCGTCTGGGTGACGCGCCGTCACCCGGACTGGGGCCCCCCGGGAGAGAAGGCCGGTTTCGCCGAGCGCATGGCGGCCATGCGTGGCATCTGGGGGGTGCTGCTCCTCTTCGCCTTGGTGATGGGCGGGATGTATGGCGGTATCTTCACTCCTACCGAGGCCGCGGGCGTCGGCGCGATGGGCGGATTCCTGTTCGCCTGGGCCAGGGGCGTGCTGACCCTGGCGGTGCTGCGCGACGTGTTGGTGGAATCGGCCCGAACCTCGGCCATGCTGTTCACCATCGTGATCGGCGCCTCGCTGTTCGCGAACTTCCTGAACTTCACCGACCTGCCTTCGGCACTCAAGGACTTCGTCATCGGCTTCGACATCCACCCGATCGCCGTGATCGTCGCCATCTGTGCGGTGTATGTGCTGCTGGGCACGGCGATGGAAAGCCTGTCGATGATGCTGCTGACGGTTCCCATCTTCTTCCCGCTCGTCACCTCGCTGGGCTTCGACCCGATCTGGTTCGGCATCCTGGTGGTGTGCGTGATCGAGATCAGCCTGATCACCCCGCCGGTGGGCATGAACATCTTCGTGCTGTCCAGTGTCATGCCGAGCGTGCCCACGACGACGATCTGGCGCGGCGTGCTGCCCTTCATCGGCGCCGACGTGCTACGCATGGGCGTGCTGATCGCCTTCCCGGCGATCAGCCTGGCGCTGCCGCAGTGGCTGGGACTTTGACGCCACCCCTCCGAGATCGCCTTGAGAATCGCATTGAAAACGACCCCAGCCACCCACCCGGCGCGAAGCTCCCTCGGGAGCTTCGCACGCGCTGTCCTGCTGACAGGAGGGTTGACGCTGTGCGGGCTGATCGGCATGCCGACGACGGCGCAGGCCTACACGGTGCACGGCGCGGCCAGCTGCCGTGAGTGGGCCAGCGACGACTACGACAAGGGCTGGGTTCTGGGTTACCTCAGCGGTTTCAACGCCGCCACGTCATCCGATATCGGCCGCGAAATCGACAACGACGAACTCGTCAGGCGGGTCGCAGCACTGTGCCGCGCCAAGCCGGACCAGGACTTCGATGACGCCCTGCAGACCCTGGTCGAACGACTGTCGGCAACAACCAGGCCCACACCGACACCGCAGGCAGCCACACAGTTCCGGCCCATCGGCATCACCGACCTCAAGCTCGACATCGCGTCACTGGATGGCCAGGCGATCTCCGTGCGGGCAAAGATCACGCTGATGGGCGGGATGGCGATGCTGACCGACCCGCGTCAGTCCTTCGACACCAATCCCGTCTTCGCCGACACGGAGAGCCTGCCTCGCGAAGACCGTCAGTACATCCTCACACGCTGCAATCTCGGCTGCGAAGTGACGGTACGCGGCATCGTCACGGAGGTGATGATGCAGCCGGGCGTGAAGATGATCACGCTGCAGCGCTGACGGCCTTGCTGCCGGGCTGACCGCCTGTGCGCGGGGTCTCGGCTCTTGTGCTCGGCATACGAGGCACGATGCGCGTCGCACCTCGGCCTCGCGTCACGTCCTGGGCGGTGCATGCACCGAGGCGTCTGGGCCAGTCGACGATGGTCAGGCACGCGCCACCCGGTGGACGGCGTCGTCGCGACGCTCCAGTCCCGGCTGCAGGCGGCACCCCAGGCCGTGCCCGGCAGGCGCGCGGATCAGGCCCTGCGCCACCGGCGGGGGCTGGTCGACCAGATCCTGGTACCAGCCGTAGTACATGCCGCGGGCGATCTCCTGCTCGCGCACATTGGGCGCGGCCAGCGCGAGGTGGGTGGACGCGGCCAGCGTGACCGGGCCCGAGCAGTCGTGGAAGGCGATGGGCAGGCCGCGCGCCTCGGCCAGCGCGGCGGCCTTGCGGGCGAAGGTGATGCCTCCACCCCAGGTGACGTCGATGATGGGCGTGGCGATGGCGCGGGTGTCGATCAGGGCCTGCACCTGCCCCAGGCCGCCGAGCGTCTCGCCGCCGGCCAGCGGCGCGCGCGTGGAGGCAGCCAGCGCGGCGAGCTCGCCCGGGCGGTCCATCCAGATCGGATCCTCGATCCAGTCCATGCCCAGCGGCTCGAGCGCGGCGCAGATCTTCTTCGCCGCGGTCAGGCCCCACAGGCCGTGCAGCTCGGCCTTCAGGCGCATGCGGTCCCCGTGGGCGGCGCGCACCTTCTCGAAAGGCGCCAAACCGCGCTTGAGATCATCGGTCGAGATGTCCATGCCGTCGACCGCCCCGGCGGCCAGGTCGAAGGGCCAGATCTTCATCGACGAGATGCCCATCTCCAGCAGCGAGGCGGCCAGTTCGTCGGCGCGGTGCAGGAAGGCATCCAGGTCTTCGTAGCGGCGCCCACCGGCGGACTGCCCCTCCAGGCCGAAGTTCTCCGGCCGCACCGCGGAGGTCTTCGACACGTAGCTCGGCCCGGCGCAGGTGTTGTAGACCGGGATCGAGGCGCGCGTGGCACCGCCCAGCAGGTCGACGAGCGGACGCCCGGTCGCCTGGCCCAGCAAATCCCACAGCGCGACGTCGACGGCCGACAACGCGCGCATCTCCGCTCCCGTGCCGCAGAAGCCCACGTAAGGCCGCATGCGCCGATTCAGGTGCTCGATCCGGGACGGGTCCTCACCGAGGATCATCGGCGCGATACGGTCGTGCACATCGGCCTCGGCCGCCGCGGCGCCGAACCAGGTCTCGCCCAGCCCGACCAGGCCCTCGTCGGTGTGGACGCGCACCCACAGCAGATTGGGGTGCTCCCCCAGGCGCAGGGTCTCGACGGCGATGATCTTCATGGTGCAGAGGCCAGGTGGATGCGAAGCGACGCATCTTGCCGCGGGCCGACGCCTCTGACAAGGGGCAGACGCGACCCGGCGGGATCCTCGCCGCACGACGTCGGTCGCGCCGGATCAGCCGGATCAGCCGATCAACCGATCAGCCGATCACCTGAGCGGCCGCAGTCAACGCGCCAACACCGGCGCCAGCGCTCGGCCCGTGTGCGTGTCCGCGGCGACGACCTGCTCGGGCGTGCCGGCACAGACGACGCGGCCGCCTTCGGTGCCGCCCTCGGGGCCGAGGTCGATGACCCAGTCGGCTTCGGCGATGACGTCCAGATCGTGCTCGATCACGACGACGCTGTGCCCGCTGTCGACCAGCCGGTGCATCACGCGGATCAGCTTCTCGACATCGGCCATGTGCAGGCCCACCGTCGGCTCGTCCAGCACGTAGAGGGTGCGGGCGCCGCGGGTCAAGCCGTCGTCGCGCACCTTGGTCAGCTCGGTGACGAGCTTGATGCGCTGCGCCTCGCCGCCCGACAAGGTCGGGCTGGGTTGGCCGAGCGTCAGGTAGCCCAGGCCGACATCCTTCAGCAGCTGCAGCGGCCGGGCGATCGACGGCATCGAGGCGAAGAAGTCGACGGCCTCGTCGACCTCCATGCGCAGGACATCGCCGATGCTGCGCCCGCGCCAGGTGACGGCCAGGGTCTCGGCGTTGAAGCGCTGGCCGTGGCAGGTGTCGCAGGGCACCTTCACGTCGGGCAGGAAGCTCATCGCCACCGTGCGCATGCCCTGGCCCTCGCAGGACGGGCAGCGGCCGTCGCCGGTATTGAACGAGAAGCGGGCCGCCGCGTACCCCCGCGCCTTGGCCTCCAACGTCTCGGTGTAGAGCTTGCGGATCGTGTCCCAGAAGCCGATGTAGGTGGCCGGGCACGACCGTGGTGTCTTGCCGATCGGCGTCTGGTCAACCTCCAGCACGCGCTCGACCGCCTCGAAGCCCTCGAGCCCGGCGCAGCCGGCCCACGCCGGGCCGCGGCCCGCGGCCCAGGCGTCGCGTCCGGCGCGGGTCGCTCGTTGGGCGGCAGCGGCCTGGACGTTGACCAGCAGCACATCGCGCGCCAGCGTGCTCTTGCCCGAGCCGGAGACGCCGGTCACCGCGACCAGCCGCTGCAAAGGCAGGCGCACGTCGACCTCGCGCAGGTTGTGCAGCCACGCGCCCGTCAGGCGCAGGGCCGGGCCATCGGGTGCCACCTCGCGCCGGGGCTGCAAGGGGTGCTTCAAGGGCTGCGCCAGCAGGCGCCCGGTGAGCGAATCGGGATGCGCGGCCAGGTCGGCGACCGCGCCCTGCGCGACCAGCCGCCCGCCGCGACGCCCGGCACCGGGACCGATGTCGATCAGGTGGTCGGCGCGGCGTATCGTGTCCTCGTCGTGCTCGACGACGACCAGGGTGTTGCCCTGGTCGCCCAGGCGGTGCAGCGCGTTCAGCAGGATGCCGTTGTCACGCGGGTGCAGGCCGATGGTGGGCTCGTCGAGCACATAGCACACGCCCTGCAGGTTGCTGCCGAGCTGCGCGGCCAGCCGGATGCGCTGGGCCTCACCGCCCGACAGCGTCGGCGCGGCACGGTCCAGCGTCAGGTAGCCCAGCCCGACCTGCTGCAGGAAATCCAGCCGGCTGCGGATCTCGGCGATCACATCCCGGGCGATGCCGGTCTCGCGCGGGCTCAGCCGGCCTTCGGCCGACAGCGCCTGCACCCACTGCGCCGCCTCGCGCACGCTCATGCGCGCGACCTCGCTGATGGGCCGGCCCTGGAAGCGCACGGCCAGGGCCTGCGGGTTCAGCCGGGCGCCGGCGCAGTCCGGGCAGGGTTCGTCGACCAGGCCCTCGATCTCCGGCTCCTCGGCGGGGAAGCTCTGCTCGCGTCCCCGGGCATCGTCGTCGCGCACCGAGTCGTCCAGCGCGCGGCGCTGCTCGCGCGTGAGCTTCAGCCCGGTGCCCACGCAGGTGGTGCACCAGCCGTGCTTGCTGTTGTAGCTGAACATGCGCGGGTCGAGCTCGGGGTAGCTCGTGCCGCAGGACGGGCAGGCGCGTCGGGTCGAAAAGACCTGCACCGTGCCCACGGCCGCGGTCGACTGCCCGTCGGCCATGGCCTCGGCCAGACCGTCCAGCGGGTGCAGCAGGTGCAGCACGCCCTTGCCGAGCTCCAGCGCCTTGGACAGCGCCGCGCGCAGCGCCCCTTCCTCGGCCGCATCGACGACGAGGTCGGCCACCGGCAGCTCGATGGTGTGCTCCTTGAAGCGGTCGATGCGCGGGAACGGGTCGACCTTCAGGAACTCGCCGTCCACACGCAGGTGGGTGTGGCCACGCGCCTTGGCCCACTTGGCCAGATCGGTGTAGACGCCCTTGCGGTGGACCACCAGCGGCGCGAGCAGCCCCACATGCCGCCCGGCGTGCTCACGCAGCAGTTGCGCGGCGATGCTCTCGGCGCTCTGCGGCCGCACTTCGGCGCCGTCGTGGGTACAGTGCTGCAGGCCGAGCTTGACCCACAGCAGACGCAGGAAATGCCAGACCTCGGTGGTCGTGGCCACCGTGCTCTTGCGCCCGCCACGCGACAGCCGCTGCTCGATCGCCACCGTCGGCGGAATGCCCCAGACCGCGTCGACCTCGGGCCGGCCGGCCGGCTGCACGATGCTGCGCGCGTAGGCGTTGAGGCTCTCCAGGTAGCGCCGCTGGCCCTCGTTGAACAGGATGTCGAAGGCCAGCGTGCTCTTGCCCGAGCCCGACACCCCGGTGACGACGTTGAACTTCCCCCGCGGGATGTCCACCGACATCGACTTCAGGTTGTGCTCGCGCGCATTGACGATGCGGATGGCCTCGCCCAGGTAGGCACCGCTGGCCGATCCTGTGACGGCGGCCTCGCGGGCGGGGACCGCGGCCGCGAAAGCGGCAGGCGCCTCGGCCGCCACCGGCACGGCCTGTCCCATCGTCCGGTCGTAGTCGCGCAACGCCGCGCCGGTGTGGGAGCGGGGGTGGGCGCGCAGGTCGTCAGGCGTGCCGGCGCAGACCAGTTCGCCACCGCCCTCGCCGCCTTCGGGTCCGAGATCCAGCACCCAGTCGGCGGCCCGGATCACGTCGAGGTTGTGCTCGATGACGATCAGCGAGTGCCCGGCATCCAGCAGCTTGCGCAGCGCCCGCATCAGCTTGGCGATGTCGTCGAAGTGCAGGCCGGTGGTGGGCTCGTCGAACAGGAACAGCGTGCCCTTGCGCGCCACGCGCTGCGAGGCCGGCCGGGGCGAGGCGGCGGCTTCGGCGAGAAAGCCGGCGAGCTTCAGGCGCTGCGCCTCGCCGCCGGACAGCGTGGGCACGGGCTGCCCGAGGCGCAGGTAGTCGAGGCCGACATCGACCAGGGGTTGCAGCCGGGCCACCACCTCGCGGTCCTCACGGAACAGCGCGACGGCCTCGCTGACCGTCAGGTCGAGCACATCGGCGATCGACAACTGGCGCGGGCCGCGGATCAGCCGGACGTCGAGCACCTCGGGCCGGTAGCGGCGGCCATCGCAGTCGCTGCAGCGCAGGTAGACGTCGGAGAGGAACTGCATCTCCACGTGCTCGAAGCCCGAGCCGCCGCAGGCCGGGCAGCGCCCGTCGCCGGCGTTGAAGCTGAACATGCCCGCCGTGTAGCTGCGCTCCAGCGCCAAGGGCACCACCGCGAACAGCTTGCGCACCTCGTCGAAGGCCCCGACGTAGCTGACCGGGTTGCTGCGCGCGGTCTTGCCGATGGGCGACTGGTCGACGAAGACGGCATCGGCCAGCCAGTCGGCGCCGAGCAGGCGCTCGTGCGCGCCGGGCGCTTCCGTGGCGCGGCCGAAATGGCGCGCAAGCGCGGGGTACAGCACGTCCTGCACCAAAGTGCTCTTGCCCGAACCGGACACGCCGGTCACGCACACCAGACGCTGCAACGGGAACTCGGCGGTCACCTGCCTGAGGTTGTGCTCGCTGGCACCCTCCAGCACCAGACGCGAGGTGGACTCGACCACCGCGCGACGCAGGCCGATGCCGACCTGCCGGCGCGCGCCCAGATAGGCGCCGGTCAGCGTGTCGGCCCCGCGCGCCTGCGCCGGCGTGCCGTCGAAGACGATCTGCCCGCCGCGCTCGCCCGGGCCCGGGCCCATGTCGATCAGACGGTCGGCCGCCAGCATCACCGCCGGGTCGTGCTCGACGACGACCAGGGTGTTGCCGGCATCGCGCAAGCGGTGCATGGCCTGGACGATGCGGTCCATATCGCGCGGGTGCAGGCCGATGCTGGGCTCGTCAAGCACGAACATCGTGTTCACCAGCGAGGTGCCCAGCGCCGTCGTCAGGTTGATGCGCTGGACCTCGCCCCCGCTGAGTGTGCGGCTCTGCCGGTCCAGCGTCAGGTAACCCAGGCCGACGTCGCACAGGTATTTCAGCCGGTTGCGGATCTCGTCGAGCAGCAGCTTCAGCGCCTCGTCACCGGCCGAGCCCGACAGCGTGAGGCCGTCGAAGAAGCGGCGGATGCGGTGCAGCGGCAACTGCATCAGGTCGTGCAACCCCAGCCCCGGCAGGGCCTCGAGTTGCGCCGGCGTCCAGTCGACGCCCACGGGCATGAAGCGACGGTAGGGAGCCGTGCCGCCCGGGCCTTCCGATGTCGCGAGGACGGCGTCCGCGTCGGTCTTCGTGCCCAGGCGCCACAGCAGCGCCTCGGTCTTCAGCCGGGCGCCGCCGCAGGCCTGGCAGGGGGTGTAGCTGCGGTACTTGGACAAGAGCACACGGATGTGCATCTTGTAGGCCTTGCTCTCCAGGTAACCGAAGAAGCGCCGCACCCCATACCACTGCTTGCTCCAGTTGCCGGACCACGCCGGGTCGCCCTCGATCACCCAGTCGCGCTGGGCGGGGCTGAGCTGGCTCCAGGCCGTGTCGCGCGGGATGCCGGCCTGCCCGGCGTACTTCACCAGATCGTCCTGGCACTCCTGCCACGCCGGCGTCTGCATCGGCTTGATCGCACCGTTGCGCAGGGTCTTGCGGTGGTCGGGGATCACCAGCCCGAGGTCGACCCCGATCACCCGCCCAAAACCCCGGCAGGTGTCGCAGGCGCCGAAGGCCGAGTTGAAGCTGAACAGCGCGGGCTGCGGATCGGCGTACCGCAGATCGCTCTCGGGGCAGTGCAGGCCAGTCGAGTAGCGCCACACGACTGGCTCGGCCGTGTCGTCGGTAGGGGCCACATGGACATCGAGCCGGCCGCTGCCGCGCTTGAGCGCCAGTTCGATGGCCTCCATCGCGCGCGCCCGCTCGGTGCCGGCGATGCGAAAGCGGTCGGCCACGACCGCCAGCACCTTGCGCGTGCCCTCCACGCGCTCGGCCTGCACGCGCGTGAAGCCGCTGGCGGCCAACCACTGCGCCTGCTGCTCGGCCGAGGTGTCGGCCGGCAACTCGACCGGGAAGGTCAGCACCAGACGCGGGTCGCCGGCCGCGGCGGCGCGCGCGCGCAGGTCGGCCAGGATGGTTTCGGGGGTGTCGTGGCGCACCGGCAAGGCCGTGCGCCGGTCGAAGAGCTGCGCCGCCCGGGCGTAGAGCAGCTTCAGGTGGTCGTTCAGCTCGGTCATCGTGCCGACCGTGCTGCGACTGGTGCGCACCGGGTTGGTCTGGTCGATCGCGATCGCCGGCGGCACGCCCTCGACACGGTCGACCGCCGGACGGTCCATGCGGTCGAGGAACTGGCGCGCGTAGGCGCTGAAGGTCTCGACGTAGCGCCGCTGGCCCTCGGCGTAGAGCGTGTCAAAGACCAGACTGGACTTGCCCGAGCCGCTGGGCCCGGTGACCACCGTCATCTCACCGGTGCGGATGTCGAGGTCCAGGTGCTTGAGGTTGTGCTGGCGTGCACCTCGGATGCGGATCAGCCCGGTGGACATGGGTCGCTGAGTGAGCGCCCGGCAGGGGCGAAGCCTTCGATTCTAGGCAGGCGCCGCCCGTCGAGCCTCGCGCAGGGTTCGCGGGACAGGGCGGCGCCCGAGTCTCAGGACGAGCCGCCGTCGCCGAAGGCGGCGCCGATGTCGCGCAGCAAGCGTTCGATGTCGACCAGGATCAGCATGCGCTCGCGATCGCCCTGCTGGATCGTGGCCAGGCCCATGACCTGCGTGGAGTCGATCACCCCACCGAAATCGGGCGCAGGCTTGATCTGCTCGGCCGACAGGGCCTGCACGTCGCTGACCGCATCGACAACAGCGCCCACCGTGCGGGAGCCCACGTTCAACACGATCGTGACGGTTGCCGCGTCATAGGCGGCCTCCAGCCCGAAGCGCATGCGCAGGTCGACGATCGGCACGATCACCCCGCGCAGATTGGTGACGCCGAGCAGGTGCTGCGGCGCGTTGGCGATCCGTGTCGGTTTCTCGTAGCTGCGGATCTCCTGGACCCGCAGGATGTCGATCGCATACTCCTCGGCGCCCAGACACAGCGTCAGGACTTCGCGAGGCACCGAGTCCGCGACGTGGTGGGTCTTGCTTGAAGTGACCATGAGTGTTCAACCTTTCGGATTGGGGGGAGAGCCGGGCTTCTTCAAGCCCGGACCGCCGGGTCAGAAGCTCTCCCAGTCACCGGCAGCGCCGCTGCCGGACGAAGCACCCGCCGAAGCCGACTTGGGCGCTGCCGACGGACCGGCGATGGTCCTGGGCGTCGTCGAGGTCGCCACCCGTGCGGCGCCGCCAGCCGAACCCGAGCCGAGGGACTCCATACGCTTGCCGCCAATCTTGCGGCTCGGCTCGCTCCGGGCCGGCGCCTTCCACTGCGTCGGAGCGGTGTCCGCGAGCGGCTGCAACACCTCACCGTCACCTGCAGAGAGCTTGAAGGCGGCCACGGCCTGGACCAGTTGCTGCGCCTGCAGCTTCAGGCTCTCCGCGGCGGCAGCGTTCTCCTCGACCAGCGCCGCGTTCTGCTGCATGGCCTGGTCCATCTGGCCGACCGCCTGGCCGACCTGGGCCACGCCCGAAGCCTGTTCGTTGCTCGCCGCGCTGATCTCGCCGACGATGTCGGTGACCCGGCGGATCGAGTTCACGACCTCCTGCATCGTGCGACCGGCCTGGTCGACCAGCTCCGAGCCCTGCCCGACTCGCTCCACGCTCGTGCCGATGAGCGCCTTGATCTCCTTGGCGGCCTCGGCGCTGCGCTGGGCCAGACTGCGCACCTCACCCGCCACCACCGCAAAACCTCGGCCCTGCTCGCCGGCGCGGGCAGCCTCGACCGCCGCGTTCAGCGCCAGGATATTGGTCTGGAAGGCGATGCCGTCGATCGTGCCGATGATGTCGGCAATGCGCTGAGAACTGTCGTTGATGCCCTTCATGGTCTGCACGACCTGGCTGACGACCTCGCCACCACGCACCGCGACGTCGGAGGCGCTCTGCGCGAGCTGGTTGGCCTGGCGGGCGTTGTCGGCGTTGTTGCGCACCGTGGAGCCCAGTTCCTCCATGGTTGCAGAGGTCTCCTCCAGCGCGGAGGCTTGCTCCTCGGTGCGCGAGGACAAGTCCATGTTGCCCTGAGCGATCTGCGTACTGGCACTGGCCACGCTCTCCGCGTTACCCCGCACCATCAAGACCACCTTGGAGATCTCGAGGCGCATGCGCTCCAGCGAACCGGCCACGCTCTCGGGATGGTCGGACCGGAAAGGCCGCGAGAAGTCACCATTGGCAGCCTGCTTGGCCGCCTCGGCGATCACCGCCGGCTCGTCACCGACGAGACGCCAGACCGCGCGGCGCACCCAAAGGAACAGCAGGGTCGTGCTCACCGCGGCGATCAGGAAGGACACGATCGAGATCAGGGAAGAGGACTCACCGACACTGACCGCATGGGTCTGCGCTTCTTCGGCGAACCGCATGGATGCCTTCACGGTCACGTCCACACCGTCACGGTGTAGAGCGTACAGCCTGTGGATCTCCGGCAAAGCCTGCAACGCGGCTTCGCGGTTGCCCGCCTGCAACGGCGGGAGCACCTGCTTGCTGATGGCGTCGAGGAAGTCCAGCCCCGCGCTGTGTTGCCGACCGAGGAGATCGCGCTCCAGGCCGTAGGGCGGGTTGTCCGTCCAGTGCTTGACACGCGCCTGGTACTCGCTGCGCAACCTGTCGATGTTCTGCGCGGTCTCGGCCGCACTGAGGGTACCCTCGATCCCCTGGGAAACCACCAGTCGGGCTTCGACCAGGTACATCGGAGGCGGGAGGATGTCGGCAGTGACGTCCTTGGCCACATAAGTCCGACCCGCCGCCTCGTTCATCTGCTCCTTGGAGTAGAGCGCGATGCCCACCAGTACGGCACAGGCCAGCAACAGGATCACCTGCTGGAGGAGCAGCAGTACATTCAAACGACGCATTTCGAAATCTCCGTTCTGTTCATCTCACGATGACCCCGGGTCGGGGTCAGGTTGCATGGGCGACGTGAAGGTGTCGCAGCTCTACATCGCGGGTCGTCCCGGATGGCAGGGTCAAGGGGGTCCTTGCGGCTGTCGGGCCGCGCGGTAGACGGTCTTGCCGACCAGTTCGACGCAGTCGCGCATCTGGGTGAAGTTCTCGGAATGCCCCACGAACAGAAGCCCCCCTGGCGCCAGGTAGCCTGCCAGCCGCTGCACCACCCGGATCTGGGTGGGCTTGTCGAAATAGATCAACACGTTGCGGCAGAAGATGGCGTCGAAGCGCTCGCGCATGGGCCAGGCCGGTTCCAGCAGGTTCAGAGGTCGCAGGGTCACGAGTTGGCGCAACTCCTGCGTGACCCGCACGAAACCCTCGTTGGGACCCTTGCCGCGGAGGAAATGACGCTTGAGCACGGACCGGTCGAGCCGCTCGACGGCATCGAGCGGGTAGACGCCACGCTGTGCGGCCTCCAGCACGCGGGTGTCGATGTCGGTGGCCAGGATCTGCACGTCGGCGCGGCCGCCCAACGCCTCTGCGGCGGTGATCGCGATCGAGTAAGGCTCTTCGCCCGTCGATGCAGCAGCGCACCATATGCGCACCGGTCCCGGCCTGCGCAAGCCCTGCAGATGCCGGGAGAGCACCGGGAAGTGGTATTGCTCCCGGAAGAAGGAGGTCAGGTTGGTCGTCAGCGCATTGACGAACTCCTGCCACTCGGGGGAATCCGCGCCGGCCCGGTCCAACTGGTCCAGGTAGCGGTCGAAGCTGTCCATGCGCAGGGCGCGCAGACGGCGCAGCAGCCGGCTGTGCACCATCTGCATCTTCCCGGCCTTCAGCGAGATGCCCGCATGCCGGTAGATCATGGCCTGCACCCGCTCGAAAGCCTGCTGACCGAGCTGGGGCCCTGGGTTGTGGGTGCCGGCCTCGCCGGCATCGGTGTTCGACGGTTCCACGGCCACGCTCACCAGAGGCTCGCGGATCCGGGGCCGCTCCCGCAGGCGCGGGCCACGACGGTGCCGACGTCGAGGATCAGCGAGACGCTGCCGTCGCCGAGGATGGTGGCGCCGGAGATGTTGTCGACTCGGCGGTAGTTCGACTCCAGGTTCTTCACGACGACCTGCTGCTGGCCGAGCAGTTCGTCCACCACGGCGGCGACCCGACGACCGTCCGATTCGAGGACCACCATGAGGGGTTGGGTGACCGGGTCGAAATCGCCACGCGGCACATGGAAAAGGCGCTGCAGGTCGACCACCGGGAGGTAGTCGTCACGCACCCTGACAAGACGCTCGCCGCCCAATGCCGTCTTCAGTCGGTCCGCGGCGGGCTGGAAGGACTCCACGATGCTGGCCAGTGGCACGACATAGCATTCGCCGGCCACCCTCACCAACATGCCTTCCATGATCGCCAAGGTCAGAGGCACGCGCACCCGCACCGTCATCCCACGACCTTCGACGGAATCCAGTTCCACCGTGCCGCCGAGCGTGGCGATGTTCTTCTTGACGACATCCATGCCCACACCTCGTCCCGAGACGTCGGTGACGGTGTCGGCGGTAGAAAACCCGGGGGCAAAGATCAGGTGCCAGACATCGTTGTCGGACATGGAGTCCGGCGCATCGATGCCGCGCTCCCGGGCCTTGGCGAGCAGCTTGGCTCGGTTGAGCCCGCGTCCATCGTCGCGCACCTCGATCACGACGTTGCCACCCTGGTGGCTGGCCGCGAGGGTGATGGTGCCGTGGGCCGGCTTGCCTCGCGCCAGACGGTCGGCGGGCACCTCGATACCATGATCACAACTGTTGCGCACCAGATGGGTCAGCGGGTCGGTGATCTTCTCGACCATGCCCTTGTCCAGTTCGGTCGTCTCGCCGTGCGTCTGGAACTCGACGTCCTTGCCGAGCTTGGCAGCGAGTTCTCGAAGCATCCGCGGGAAGCGGTTGAAGACTGTCGACATCGGGATCATCCGTATCGACATCACCGACTCCTGCAGATTGCGCGTATTGCGCTCCAGGTCGGCCAGTGCAGTGGTGAACTGCTGGAACCGACCGGGGTCGAGTTCGACGGCCTTCTGCGTCAGGACAGCCTGCGTGATCACGAGTTCACCGACGAGGTTGATCAACTGGTCGACCTTCTCGACGGCCACACGCAGCGTCCCGTCGGTCCCCGTGCTGGCAGCCGAACGCGCACGTGCCCGGCCGGAACTCGGCTCGGGGCCGGGCTCGCTGTCGCGGCCCTGGCTCGCGCCTGGGGCGTCCAGCGGTTGCGGCGCTGAGGGCGAGGCAGCGGTATCGGAGGTCCCGACGGCGCGTAGGGCTTGCGGGTCGGATACCGCCGTCTGCGGTGCCGGCGTTTCAGTGGCAGACTCGACCGCTGGATCGCTGTCCGGCAAGTCGTCGAACAGACCAAAACCGTCGATCTCGGGCAATCCCGCGGCAGCCGGTCGGCTGCCGTCAGCGTCGGTATCGGCGGTCGGGTCGCCGGGAGCCCCTTCGTGGAAGCCGTATCCGAGCCCGAGCGGCGTCAGTCGGACCATCGATCGATCGACGTGGAAGCAGAAAAGGTCGATCAGGTCCTCGTCGCTGCTCGAGGTGGTGAGCTTGAAGCGTCGATGGCTGTCGGCCTCCATGCCGCCGTCCAGCGGTTCGATCCGACCCAGGTCTGGGATCTCGGCGAAGAGTGTGCGCAGGTCGTCGGCCTGCTCGGGGCGCTCGAGCGGACCCACGGTCAGCTCGAGCAGACGCATGCCGGGCGGGAGCACCTCCACGTCCGCCGCGTCGGCCGTCGACACCTCCTGTGCGGGCTCGGCCTCGGCGGCAGTCGCGGGGGTGGCGGCAGCCGCTGGCGTCGGATGCTTTCCAGCGGGCTTGTGGGCAAGCGCTTCGGAGCGGCCCTCGGCCATCGCCCGTATCTCCCTCACCAGATCCGTGGTGTCGATCGCCCTGGCGCCGGCGCCGGTGCGGTGGCCTTCCAGCAAGGCGCGCAGGGCGTCACCGCTTTCCAGCAGCACGTCCACCATGCGCGGGGAGGCACGAAGCTCAAGCCGGCGTAACCGGTCCAGCAGCGTCTCCATCTCGTGGGTGAGTTCCGCAATGTCGCCGAATCCGAAGGTCGCGGCCCCACCCTTGACCGAGTGTGCGCAACGGAAGATCGCATTGAATTCCTCTTCGTCGGTCGTTTCGAGGTCGATGGCAAGGAGCAGCCGCTCCATGGTCTCGAGGTTCTCGGCGGCCTCCTCGTAGAAGACGGCGTGGAACTGACTGAGGTCGAAACCCGCGTCGAAGGTGGATGAGGTGTCGGCCATGCTCAGACTCCTGGCAGAGGACTCAGCGGATGACGCGACCGACCACTTCGACCAGCTTGACCGGGTCAAAGGGCTTGACCAGCCAACCCGTGGCTCCCGCGGCGCGGCCTGCCTGCTTCATCTCGTCACTGCTCTCGGTGGTCAGGATCAGGATGGGCGTGCTGCGGAACTTGTCGGTCTGGCGAAGCTTGCGCGTGAGGCCAAGACCGTCGAGATTCGGCATGTTCTGATCGGTCAGCACGAGATCGAAGGTCCCTTCGGCCGACTTGTTCCAGGCATCCAGACCGTCCACGGCGCTCACGACGCCATATCCGGCGCGCTGGAGCGTGAAAGCGACCATCTGGCGCATCGAAGCCGAATCGTCAACGGCGAGAATCGTTCGCATGGGTAACCTCGGATCAAGGGTGAGGGCAGCGCATGGCACCTGCCCGGTCAGAACAGTTCGATCGAGCCTGCGTCCATCCCGGCCTGAGTGACAGGGCTGGGGCGGAGCGGACGGGCCTCGATGACTTCGTCGTCACCGTCGCCATCGGCGAAGGTGCCCGCGGCAAGGCTGTCGGCGCAATGCCGAAGCACGCGTTTGGTGTGGTCAACGAGCTGGGTGGCCATGTCGTCGATCTGCAAGGCGACGATGGCGTGCGCCAGATGCGACTGCAGGGCGTCGAGCTGCGCGGTATCGCCCTGACCTCCGTTGCGCAACTGATCGATCAGCGTCGAAGCCGTCATGAACCGGGTGTTGACTTCGGCGGCGGCGGCACTGAACAGGAAGACCAACCGCTCAAGGTCGGTGCAGGCCGTCAGGATGCCGTCCTGTACATCCACGAGGGTCTCGGGCGTCAGCCCGATCGTCATCGGGCGGTGATCGGAGGGCAAGGCTTGGGGGTTTTCCATGAATCAGATCCGATTGCTTGCCGCCGCCCCCACGGAGCGCAGCCGTTCGAGCAAGCGCTGCGCGATGGCATGCAGCGGCACGACCTCATGCGCAGCACCCGCTGCGATCGCTTCCCTCGGCATGCCGAAGATCACGCACGTGGCTTCGTCCTGCACGATGTTGTAGGCACCGGCGTCGCGCATGGCGCGCATGCCGTGTGCCCCGTCTGACCCCATGCCGGTCAGCATCACGCCCAACGCATTGGGGCCGAGGACACGGGCGGCCGACTGGAACAACACCTCGACCGACGGCTTGTGTCGATTGACCGGTTCACCATCGAACACTCGGGCGACGTAGTTCGCACCGGACCGCTCGACTGCAAGGTGCATCCCCCCGGGCGCGATGTACGCATGTCCCGGCAGGACGCGCTCACCATCGACGGCCTCGCGTACGTTCAGACGGCAGGCAGCATCCAGACGCATCGCGTAGCCGCGCGTGAAACCCGGTGGCATGTGCTGGGTGATGATGACCGCGGGGGCATCCGCGGGCAGCCGGGAGAGCACCTCCTTGGTCGCTTCCGTGCCCCCGGTGGAGGCGCCGATGAAAATGAGCTTTTCGGTCGACAAGCGCCCAAGGGGAGACAACGGTGTGGCCGCCCGATCGTCGCGCGGCGCGGACCGACGGTCCACACGTGCCGCGGCCGCCACCCGGATCTTGTCGACGATGTCATTGGCCAGACCGCGGAGCCCGTCGGACAGGCCGAGCTTGGGCTTGGCGACGAAGTCCACCGCGCCGAGTTCCAGGGCACGCAAAGTCGCCTCGGCGCCCCGTTCTGTGAGGGACGACACCATCACCACGGGCGTCGGGCGCAGCCTCATCAGCCGACCGAGGAAATCCAAGCCGTCCATGCGAGGCATCTCGACGTCCAGCGTGACAACGTCGGGGTCGCGCTCGCGGATCATCTCCCTTGCGATCAGCGGGTCGGCCGCTGTGCCGACACAGCGCATGTCGGGTTGACGATCGATGATCTCCGTGAGCAACGACCGCACGAGTGCGGAGTCGTCAACCACCAACACCTTGATCTGCTTCTTTCCTGTCATGTCGGACGATTCCTCGACCTGGGAAGGGACCTAGAAGAGCTCGACGGACCCGCTGCCAGCATCGGCCTTGCGACTCAAGGCCACGCGTTCCTGGCTTGCCACCACCTGAGACTGAGATGCCGGCAAGCGCTTGACCATGGCCTTGCCACTGACGGGCAGGAAAGCCACTTTCCGGGGGTATATGTCCAGGACATCGCTGCTGACCACCGGGATGCGCTCGGTTTTCAGGAAGTCCATCGCAAACTGGGTGTTACGCTCCCCGATGTTCATCGTCGTCATGCCCGAAAGAACCTGCCCTCCGCCGAAGACCTTGGCTTCCAACGATCCACGTCGGGCCCCGAGCTTCAGCAGCGCGTTGATCAGCTTCTCCATGGCGAAAGTACCGAACCTCCCGCCGTCACTGCCACTGCCCTCGGGCAGCATGAAATGGTTCATGCCCCCCACCTGCTGGCGGCGATCCCAGATGCAGCAGGCGATGCAGGAGCCGAGGGTCGTCGCGATCACGAGTTCCTCCGCGTGCGCGGCGTACTCCCCAGGCAACACCTTGACCGATACGCGCTGGAATTGGGTGTCGTACCAGAAGAATCCGGCCTCACCGACCTCCCGTCGGCCGGCCTTCAGAGCGGCGAGCCTGCTGTTGGGATCCGACGTCGCACGACTCGCATCTGTTCCGGAACTTTCGACTGGCATGCATGCATTATCGGCAGCGAAGGATCACCGCTTGAGTGCAAATCTGTCGTATTCACCGTCTATTTCGATCCATTCGCCGCCCTCAGGAACCCGTGCGTCAACGCCCTCGGGACCGGCCACGAACCTCACCGGAAACGGTGACGCGCACATGATGTCGATCCAGATCACCGAAACTCTCCGCCGGCGGATCCGGCAGACGGGTCGATCTGCGGTCCGACCACGACCACGCCCATCGATAGACACGAAGACCTCTCCACTGGCCCCCCTGGCCGACCCAACCCTGCTGAAGACCGGTGCCCTGATCGGCGGACAGTGGATCGGCGACGACCGCCGCTTCGCCGTCACCGACCCAGCCAACGGGGCGCATCTGGCGGACGTCGCCAACCTCGATGCCGAACACGCCGAGCAGGCGATCGCCACAGCCGATGCCGCCTCGCTGGCCTGGCGTGCCCGCCGGGGTGCTGAACGTGCTGAGCGCCGACGCGGCGAACTCCATCGCCATCGGCCAGGTGCTATGCGCCAGCGATACCGTGCGCCACCTGTCGTTCACCGGCTCCACCGAGGTCGGGCGCATCCTGGCCGCGCAGTGCGCGCCGACGGTCAAGAAGATCAGCTTGGAACTCGGCAGCAACGCCGCACTTCATCGTCTTCGACGACGCCGACCTCGACAGCGCCGTCGAGGGCGCCATGGTCAGCAAGTACCGCAACGCCGGGCAGACCTGCGTCTGCGCCAACCGCCTGTACGTGCGGGACGGCGTGTACGAGGCTTCCGCGTCGCCGAGGCGCTGGAGTACGGCATGGTCGGCATCAACACCGGCCTGATCTCCTCCGCCGAGGTGCCCTTCGGCGGCGTCAAGCAGTCGGGCCTGGGGCGCGAGGGCTCGCGCCACGGCATCGACGACGCCGTCGAGATCAAGTACCTGGCGCTGGGGGACCTGCATCGCTGAGCAGCAGCGACTGCAGGGTCTGCAGGGTGTCGGCCTCGTGCAGGGGCTTGTCCTCGCGGATGCGCAGCATCCGCGGGAAGCGCACCGCGATGCCGCTCTTGTGGCGCGGGCTCGGGTTCAGCCCCTCGAAGCCGAGTTCGAAGACCAGGGTCGGACGCACGCTGCGCACCGGGCCGAACTTCTCCAGCGTCGTGGCGCGGATGATGCGATCCACCCGGGTGAACTCCGCATCGCTCAGGCCGGAATAGGCCTTGGCGAAAGCCACGAGCTGCAGCCCGTCGGGTCGGGGCGGCTCGCGCCGCCCGATCGCCTCGACGACGGCCTGCGCCTCCTGCGCGTCGGCCGGGTGGCGGTTCCAGACGGCGAAGGTGTAGTCGGTGTAGACATTGGCGCGGCGGCCGTGGCCGGCCTGCGCGTAGATCAGCACCGCGTCCACGGTGTAAGGGTCGACCTTCCACTTCCACCACAGGCCGTCGGACTTGGTGCGGCCGCTGCCATAGCGCGCGTCGCGGTGCTTGAGCATCAGCCCCTCGACGCCACGCTCGCGCGCGCTGTCACGCAGCGCGGCCAGCCCGGCCCAGTCGTCGGCCTGCACCTCGGGTGAGACGTCAAAGCCGGGAATGTGGTGTGCCGCCGCCAGACGGCCCTGCAAGGCCAGCAGGCGCTCGCGGCGCACCTGCTGGGGCTGCGTCCGCAGGTCCTGCCCGTCATGCTCCAGCAGGTCGTAGGCGACGAAGCGCACCGGCGCCTCGGCCAGCACGCGCTTCGACAGGGTCTTGCGTCCGATGCGCTGCTGCAGGAGGTGGAAGGACGCCGGCGAAGCCGCACCGTCGGGCCACACCAGCACCTCGCCGTCGAGCACCGTGCCAGGCGGCAGCGCCGTCGCGCGCTGCGCGATCTCCGGAAAGCGCTCGGTCATCAGCTCCTCGCCGCGCGACCAGATGCACACCTGTCCGGCGCGCCGCACCACCTGGGCGCGGATGCCGTCGTACTTCCATTCGGCCAGCCAGTCGCCCGGCGGGCCGAGCGCCGCGGACAGCGCCTCGACTTCGGCCGGGACCTGCAGCGCATGCGCCAGGAAAAAGGGATAGGGATGCCCGGCGTCCGACGGACCGGCAGCGCCTCCGGGCGCGACAAGCTCGAGGTAACGCGCGGCCGACGGTTGCGCACGCGCGTCGGTCCACCCGATCATGCGCTGCGCGACGATCTTGGGGTCCAGGCCGGCGCCTTCGGCCAGCGCCCGCTGCACCAGCAGGCGGCTGACGCCGACACGGAAACCGCCACCGATCAGCTTGACCAGCAGGAAACGCCCCGCCGCGTCCAGCTCATCAAAGGCCTCGCGCAGGCACGCGGCCTGCGCGGCGGGGTCGGCGCCCTTCAGCGGCAGCAGACGCTGCTCGACCCAATGCGCCAGCCCGGCGTCGGAGCCGCTCGACGCCGGGGGCAGCACGTGCGCGATGGTCTCGGCCAGGTCACCGACGGTCTGGTAGCAGGCCTCGAACAGCCAGTCGTCCAGGCTCGCGGCCGCCGTCGCAGTGGCGCGCAGCACCGCGGTAGGCACCACCTGACGCGGCTTGCCACCGGCCAGAAAGTACACCGCCCAGGCAGCATCGTCGGCGGGCGCCGTGGCGAAGTAGTCGCGCAGCGCGGCGACCTTGGCGGTGGTCGACGTGCTGGCGTCGAGTTGCTCGTACAGGGCGGCGAAGGCGCGCATGCGGCGATGATGCCTGCAATCACGGGCTCGGCACCGGCCGGGATGCCTGGCCGCCGTGTCCGCTTCGCGTCACCGAAGCAGTGCATCATCGACACGAACCCGGACGTCACGAAGACTTTCCCTCACCCCGCCACGTCCGTCCTGGCACGTGGGCCGGGCAAGGCGGAGAGTCTTCGTGCCGCGCCGACGACAAACCGTCCGCCCCGCCGCCGCCTTGCAGCGACCACCAGCCCCGCCTCGCACGCCGACCATGAGCATCCGCAACCTCGATTCCCTCTTCGACCCGCGAAGCGTCGCCGTCATTGGCGCATCGATGCGCCCCGGCAGCGTCGGCGCCACGGTGTGGCGCAACCTGCGTGAGGGGCACTTCCTGGGCCCGCGCTGGCCGGTGAACCCCCGCCACGACCGTCTGGGCGACGACCGCTGCTACACCGACGTCGCCGCCCTGCCCGGCGCGCCTGAACTGGCGGTGATCTGTACGCCACCGGCCACCGTGCCCGGGCTGATCGCGCAGCTGGGCGCGCGCGGCACCCGCGCCGCCGTGGTGCTGAGCGCCGGTTTCGACGCCGAGACGAAGGCCGCGATGCTGCAGGCGGCGCGGGTCCATCTCCTGCGCATCCTCGGGCCCAACTGCCTGGGCCTGCTGGTGCCGCATCTGGGGCTGAACGCCAGCTTCGCGCACACTGGTGCCAGCGCCGGCAGCCTGGCCTTCGTGTCGCAGTCGGGCGCGCTGGTGACGGCGATGCTGGACTGGGCCGCCGGCCGCGGCATCGGCTTCTCGCACTTCGTCTCGCTGGGCGAACACGCCGACGTCGACTTCGGCGACATGCTCGACTGGCTGGCCACCTGCCCGCGCACCCGCGCCATCCTGATGTACGCCGAATCCATCGAGTCGGCACGCAAGTTCATGTCGGCCGCGCGCGCGGCCGCACGCAACAAACCGGTGCTCATCGTCAAGGCCGGCCGCAGCGCGCAGGGCGCCGCGGCAGCGGCCTCGCATACCGGGGCCCTGGCTGCCTCGGACCTGGTGGTGGACGCGGCCATCCGCCGCGCCGGCATGCTGCGCGTCGACACCCTGCAGGACCTGTTCGACGCCGCGGAGACACTGGCGCACTTCCGTGGCTCGATCGCCGCCGAGGTTGCGCACTTCGATGAAGCGCGCCACCGAATCACGCTCGTGACCAACGGCGGCGGCGCGGGCGTCATGGCCGCCGATGCCGCGGCACGCGCCGGGGTTGAGTTGGCGCCGCTGTCAGCCCCCACCGTGGCGGCCTTGGACGCCGGATTGCCCGCCAACTGGTCGCGCGGCAACCCGGTGGACATCATCGGCGATGCGCCGGTGACCCGCTATGTGCACACGCTGCGCACGCTGCTGGCGGACCCTGCGAGCGGCACGCTGCTGTTCATGCACGCGCCCACTGCGATCGTGCCCAGCGCCGAGATCGCGCAGGCGCTGGTACCGATCGCCCAGGCCGCCCCAGGCCGGATCCTGGCGAGCTGGCTCGGCGGCCCGGCGCTGGCGCAGGCGCGCAAGACCTTCGAGGCCGCGGGCATCGCCTGCCACGACACGCCCGAAGCGGCGGTGCGCGCCTTCGCGATGCTCGTGGAATACCGCCGTAATCAGGCGCAATTGATGCAGGCCCCGCCGGCGCGGCCGGCAGGCACAGCGGACAGGGGCAACCGCGCCGCGATCGGCCCCTTGATCGACCGGGCACTGGCCAGCGGGCGCGAGTGGCTCAGCGAGCCCGAGGCGAAGGCGCTGCTGGCCGCCTGTGGCATTCCCATCGTGCACACACGGGTGTGCGCGCCGACCCCGGAGGCCGCCGCGCAGGCGGCCGCAACCCTCGGCTTCCCGGTGGCGCTGAAGGTGCTGTCGCCGCAGATCTCGCACAAGAGCGACGTCGGCGGCGTGGTGCTGAACCTCGAGACCGACGAAGGGGTGCGTCGCGCCGCCGCCGAGATCGCGGCGCGGGTCGCGCAGCAGCGGCCCGATGCACACCTGGAGGGCTACACCGTGCAGGCCATGGTGCGCCGCCCACGCGCCCTGGAGTTGATCGTCGGCAGCAGCCTGGACCCACAGTTCGGCCCGGTGCTGCTCTTCGGCCAAGGCGGCACCGCCGTCGAGGTCCTGGCCGACCGCGCCATTGCCCTGCCTCCGTTGAACGCACCGCTGGCCCGCGCCCTGATCGATCGCACCCGCGTCGCGCGGCTGATGCACGGCTTCCGCGATGTGCCGCCGGTCGACATCGAGGCCGTGATCGGCGTGCTGACCGCGGTCTCGGCCTTGCTGGCGACCGAGCCGCGCATCGTCGAACTCGACATCAACCCGCTGCTGGCCGACGCGGACGGCGTGATCGCGCTCGATGCGCGGGTGCGGGTCAGCGCCACCGCGCCCGGCGGGGCGGCACGCTTTGCGATCCTGCCCTACCCCGAGCACTTGAGCCGGCGCCTGGACTGGCAGGGCCGCACACTGACGCTGCGCCCGATCCGCCCCGAGGACGAAGCCCAGCACCGCGCCTTCCTCGACGCCATCGACCCCATGGACCTGCGAATGCGCTTCTTCCACAGCCGTCGCACCGTGGAGCGCAGCGAGCTCGCGCGCCTGACCCAGATCGACTACGGTCGCGAGATGGCGCTGATCGCCACCGAAGCCGACGACAGCGGGGCCGAACACACACTTGGCGTGGCGCGCGCGGTGTGCGACCCGGACAACGAGGAAGCCGAGCTCGGCATCCTCGTACGCTCCGACCTCAAGGGCGCGGGCCTCGGCGAGGTGCTGATGCAAGCCCTGATCGATTACCTGCGCGGCAAGGGCACGCGCTGGCTGGTGGCCCACGTGCTGAAGGACAACCAGCGGATGCTCGAGCTGGCGCGCGAGCTGGGCTTCGAGGCCGACCCCACCTTCCTGGATCCAGAAGCGGTCAAGCTGCGTCTGGTGCTGCAGGGCCGCACCACAGGCGGATGAGCGACCGATCGGTTTCTCTCGGACGGCGCCTCGATCCGAGGCGATCGCGCCATGCGTCGGCGCAAACAAGCCCCGCTCGGCAGCACTGTTCGCAGGTCATCGCGTTAGCACTCGATCTCGAGGAGTGCTAATATTTCATGGAACCTGGTCCTCAGGGTTTACTCTCAGGAATCCATGAACATGAACACCAGCACCGCTCTCGCCGTCCGCGACCCGTGGTCGCTCGTCCCCTCGCTGGGCAACCTGGACGCCTACATCAGCGCCGTCAACCGTCTGCCCATGCTTTCCTTGCAGGAGGAGACCTCGCTCGGCCGCCGCCTGCGCGACCATGGGGATCTGGAGGCTGCGGGCCGGCTGGTGCTGTCGCACCTGCGGCTGGTCGTCTCCGTGTCGC
>CAZFVH010000036.1:0-33513 GCA_964522465.1 uncultured Rubrivivax sp.
GCCACTACCCCCTCAAGATAGCGTGTCTACCAATTTCACCACGTCGGCATGACGCGAACCTGAATGATGCCGTGCCCTCTTCATGCGGAGCAACTGACATTCAAGCAAGCGCTTATTCTAATATGTCCGCGCCCGCTTCGGAACGGGTTGTGAGTCGAGGGCTCAGCGAGCGGGCGGCGCCACGGGCGCTGGGACGCCCGGAGCGCCAGTGGCCGAGGCGGGCTCAGGAACCGATGGCGCAGCACCCGGGATCGCTGCGGGCATCGGCGCACCCGCAGGAGCCGGCACGGACGTTGCCGGCTGATCGAGCACGCTGCCGCCACCGCCCGCCCCCCCCGGCGCCTTGCTCGCCAGCAGCGCGAGCCCGAGCGTGCAAACGAAGAACACCGTGGCGCACACCGCGGTCGAGCGGGACAGAAAGTTCGCGCTACCGGTGGCGCCGAACAGACTGCCCGAAGAGCCGCCGCCGAACGAGGCACCCATGTCAGCCCCCTTGCCGTGCTGCACCAGCACGAGGCCGATCATGACCAGTGCAGAGATGATCTGCAAGGCCAGGAGGAGGTTCATCCAGATCTGCATGGTGCGGGAACTCCGAGATGTAAGGAACTCATCGAAGCGGTGCAGACGACGACGCCAGCAGAGCCGATGAAGAAGAAGAAGAAGGAACAGGGGATCGAAGCGCGGCGCACGATGATGTCACCGCAGAACTCAACGGGCCGCGGCGCGACAGATGGCAATGAAGTCGGCCGCCTTCAGGGAGGCCCCCCCGATCAACCCGCCGTCGATGTCGGACTGGGAAAACAGGGCCTCAGCGTTCTCCGGCTTGACACTTCCGCCATAAAGCAAACGCACACGCTGAGCCTGTATGGTGACCGCCGCCAACTGGGCGCGAAGCAGCGCGTGCACCGCTTGCGCCTGGTCGGGCGTCGCGGTCAGACCCGTGCCGATGGCCCAAACGGGCTCGTAAGCCACGACGATCTCGCTGGTGCAGTGGCCGAGCGTGTGGATCACCGCGGAAAGCTGCCGCTTGACAATCGCATCGGTTTCCCCACTCTGCCGCTGGGTCAGCGTCTCTCCGACACAGACGATGGGCGTGATGCCCGACCCGAGCAGCTTCTTGGCCTTTTGGGCAACCGTCTCGTCGGATTCGGCATGGAGCATGCGGCGCTCGGAGTGTCCGACGATGGCGTAGCGACACCCCAGATCGGCCAACATCGCCGCGGACACCTCTCCGGTGTACGCCCCCCCGTGCATGTGGGCCGAACAATCCTGCGCGCCACAGGCGATCCCGGTGTCCGACAGCCATTGCGCGACCTGAGCGATGTACGGGAACGGCGGACAGACCGCGGCATCACAGGCCAGCGGCAAACCCTGGACCAAGCCGGTCAGAAGTTCCGCATTGGCATGCGAACTGCCGTTCATCTTCCAGTTGCCCACCACAAGCTTGCGTCGCGACATCACCATCAACCCCAACTCAGGACGATCTTGCCGACGTGAGTGCTCGATTCCATCAGGGCATGTGCCTGAGCGGCCTGCGGTGCGTCGAAGACGCGATGGATCACCGGCTGGACCCGACCGGATTCAATCAGTGGCCACACCTGCTCGCGCAAGGCCTGCGCGATGCGGGTCTTGTAGGCGACCGGGCGCGGGCGCAAGGTCGATCCCGACACCGTGACGCGCTTGCGCAGCAGCAATCCGGCATCGATGGCGCTTTGCGTGCCCCCCTGGACGGCGATCACGGCAATACGACCGTCATCGGCCACACATCGCAACTCGCGCCCGAGGTAGTCCCCTGCGACCATGTCCAGAATGACATCTGCGCCGCGCCCTTGCGTCAGGCGCAAGGTTTCGGAAACGAAATCCTGAGTTCGGTAGTTCACCACAGCCGTTGCACCCAGGGACAGACAGGCCGCGCACTTCTCGTCTGTGCCTGCCGTGACGATGACGGGGCATCCCCACGCCCGCGCCAAGGCAATGGCTGTCACACCGATACCGCTGCTGCCGCCATGAACCAGCAGCGTCTGGCCGACCTTCAAGCCTGCGATTTCGAAGACGTTCTGCCAGACGGTGAAGAAGGTTTCCGGTAGCGCCGCCGCCTGGATGACGTCGAGGCCCGCGGGTACGGGCAGACACTGACCCACCGGCGCAACGCAGAACTGCGCGTAGCCGCCGCCGGCTACAAGGGCGCATACCCGATCACCGCGTTGCCAGCCCGCCTCGGACATCGCCTGCGCATCCCCGTCGACGATCACGCCGGCGATCTCCAACCCGGGCAGATCGGACACACCCGGGGGCATCGGATACTGACCTTTGCGTTGGAGGACATCCGGGCGGTTGACACCGCTGGCCGCCACCTCGATCAGCACCTCGCCGGGACCGGGTTGCGGACGAGGACGCTCGCATGGCACGAGCACCTCGGGCCCTCCGGGGTGGAGGATCTCGATCGCCTTCATCACGAGGGTTTGCAAGCGTCAATCCGGACGGCTGTCGCCTGCGGCCGGCGGCGCATCACCGGCGGCATCGGACACGTCGGTCACGGGAGCCCCTTCACGACCTTCGCGAGACTCGCGCGGCTCCCGACGCGGCCGATCTCCACGCTCGCGCCTAGGACCGCGATCACCGCGATCACCCCTGTCGCCGTGCTCGCGACGCGGACGTTCGTCCTCGACCATCCCTTCAGGGCGCTCGAGCAGAGCCTTCATCGACAGCTTGATACGTCCCTTCTCGTCGGTCTCGAGCACCTTGACCTTGACGATCTGACCTTCCTGGAGGTAGTCCTCGACCTTTTCCACCCGCTCGAAAGCGATCTGACTGATGTGGAGAAGACCGTCCTTGCCGGGCAGGATGTTGACGAGCGCGCCGAAGTCCAGGATCTTGGTCACCGGGCCTTCGTAGACCTTGCCGATCTCGGCCTCGGCGGTGATCTCCTCGATGCGCTTGCGGGCGTAGGCCGCCCGGTCGGCGTCGGTGGAGGCGATCGTGATCGTGCCGTCCTCGCCGATGTCGATCGTGCAACCCGTCTCTTCGGTCAGCGCACGGATGGTCGCCCCACCCTTGCCAATGACGTCGCGGATCTTCTCCGGGTTGATCTTCATCGAGTACAGACGCGGCGCGAAGTTGCTGACCTCGGTCTTGGCCACACCCATCGCCTCGACCATCTTGGCCAGGATGTGCATCCGCGCCTCCTTGGCCTGCGCGAGCGCAACCTGCATGATCTCCTTGGTGATGCCCTGGATCTTGATGTCCATCTGCAGTGCGGTCACACCGTGCGTCGTGCCCGCCACCTTGAAGTCCATGTCGCCGAGGTGATCCTCGTCGCCCAGGATGTCGGTGAGCACCGCGAAGCGATTGCCCTCCTTGATCAGGCCCATGGCGATGCCCGCCACGTGAGCCTTCATCGGCACGCCGGCGTCCATCAGTGCGAGACAGCCCCCGCACACCGAGGCCATCGAAGACGAGCCGTTGCTTTCGGTGATCTCGCTGACCACGCGCAGCACATAGGGAAAATCTTCCTTGGACGGCAGGGCGGCGACCAGCGCGCGCTTGGCCAGACGCCCGTGGCCGATCTCACGGCGCTTCGGGGTACCCACGCGTCCCGTCTCGCCGGTGGCGAACGGAGGCATGTTGTAGTGCAGCATGAAGCGGTCTTCGAAATCGCCGGACAGCGCGTCGATGCGCTGCGCATCGCGCTCCGTGCCCAGCGTGGCCACCGCCAGTGCCTGTGTCTCGCCGCGTGTGAAAAGCGCAGAGCCGTGCGTCCGCGGCAGCACGGAGGTTCGGATCTCGATGGGACGCACGGTGCGCGTGTCGCGACCGTCGATACGCGGCTCACCCGCCAGGATCTGGCCCCGTACCAAGGAGGCCTCGATCTCGAACAGCAACGCCTCGACCTTGACCTCATCGAACTCCGCGCCCTCGGCCTTCAGGGCTGCCTTGGTGGCGGCATAGGCCTCGCGGCAGGCCTGCGTACGGGCCTGCTTGCTGCGGATCTGATAGGCCGCACGCAAAGGCTCGAGTGCCAGAGAATTGACCTTCGAGATGAAAGCCTCGTCCTTGGCGGGGGGCATCCAGGTGCCTGCGGCTTGCCACTCGGGCTTGCCGGCGTCGCGCACCAGTTCATGGATGGCTTCGATGGCCACCTTGCTCTGGTCGTGACCGTAGACGACGGCACCGAGCATGACCTCTTCGCTCAGTTGGTCAGCCTCGGACTCGACCATCAGCACCGCGGCCTCGGTGCCTGCGACGACCAGATCCAGCTTGCTGTTGGCCAGCTCCGCCTTGCCCGGATTCAGCACGTACTCGCCGTTGACATAGCCCACGCGAGCTGCCCCCACGGGCCCGTTGAACGGGATGCCGCTGATGGACAGCGCCGCGCTCGTGGCGATCAATGCGGCAATGTCGGCCTGGACCTCGGGGTTCAAGCTCAGCACGTGGACAACGACCTGCACCTCGTTGAAGAAGCCGTCCGGGAACAGGGGACGGATCGGGCGATCGATCAGCCGACTGGTAAGCGTTTCGAGCTCGCTCGGTCGCCCCTCGCGCTTGAAGAAGCTGCCTGGAATCTTGCCGGCGGCGTAGGTCTTCTCGATGTAGTCGACCGTCAGGGGGAAGAAATCCTGCCCAGGCTTGGCGTTCTTCGCCGCCACCACAGTGGCAAGAACCACCGTGCCCTCGACGTCCACCAGCACGGCGCCGGTGGACTGACGGGCGATTTCGCCCGTCTCCATCGTGACGCGGTGCGGTCCCCACTGGAAGGTCTTCACGACCTTGTTGAACATGCTCATGCCATCTGCTCCTTTGTGGGCGCGCTCTTCAGCCCCGCGCCAGCAGGCTGGAGACACAGGCCGATGGCAACAATGCCATTCCAGCGCAGCTGGGACCGATACCCGGTCCAGCCGCCCTGGAATGACACAGCAGTTGCCTGCGCCCCCGTGACCCCTGGACGTGTCGGGTGCCCCCAGCGGGAGCACCCCCCACACGCCGTGATCGTCCAGCCGGACCTTACTTGCGCAAACCCAGTTTCTGGATCAGCGCCGTGTAGCGATCGGCGTCCTTGTCCTTCAAATAAGCCAGAAGACTCTTGCGCTGGTTGACCATCTTCAGCAAGCCACGGCGACCGTGGTGGTCCTTCTTGTGCAGCTTGAAGTGCGGTGTCAGCTCGTTGATGCGGGCGGTCAGCAGCGCCACCTGCACCTCCGGAGATCCGGTGTCGGCCGCGCCGCGGGCGTGGGCCTGAACCACCTCGGCTTTCTGCTGGCTATTCATCGTCATCGCGATTTCCTCTGATGTCACGGGAACCGCGCACCGAGCCAACGCTCTTGGGCGGACTCGATCCGGTTTCCCTGGCCCGAAGGGCCGTTTCACTTGCGAACGCGGGTGAAACCGACCCGCGCCGTGCCTCGCCGACCGCATGTGCGATGCGACCCGTCGGGCATCGCCCGAGCGGTGCGCATTACGCGGACAGCCTGTCGATTCTAGCTCAGGGCCTCTGCAGCGCCGCTGCCAGCCGCTCCACACCCAGACGCAGACGCTGCGTGTCGCGAGAGGCGAAGCACCACCGCAACCAGCCTTCGCCCTCCGGCCCGAAGGCTGCGCCGGGGGCCAGGCCCAGCCCATGGCGCAGGACCAGCTCGCGGGCGAAGGCCAGCGAATCCGACACGCCATCGACCCGCAGGAAGGCATACATCCCACCCTCCGGCGCCTCGACCATGACGCGGGGCACGGCTCGAAGACCACTGACAAGAACGTCTCGACAGGCGCGCATGTGCTGTTGCAGCGCAGGTACGAGGGTCGGCTCGAGCCGCAAGGCCTCGATCGCCCCGCGCTGCACGAACACGGGGGCACACGAGGTGTTGAACTCGATCAACTTACCGATCGCGTCGAGGCTGTCTGGCGGAGCCACCACCCACCCCAATCGCCAGCCGGTCATCAGGAAGCTCTTGGAAAAGCTCTGAACCGCCACCACACGATCCTCGGGCGACGCCAGGTCCAGGAAACTCGGTGCGGCTTGGCCAGGCCCGTAGTACAGGCGTTCGTAGACCTCGTCGGCAACGATCCACGTCCCGGTGTGCCGGCAGTGATCCAGAATCGCCTGCACCTCCTGTCGTTTCAGCGTCCATCCGGTCGGATTGTTAGGCGCATTGACGAGGAGCACCCGCGTGTCCTGGCCGACCGCCGACCGCAGGCGATCCATGTCGAGCGTCCAGGCGCCGTGAGTCGGCTGAAGCGGCACGCGGGTCACACGCGCACCCAAGATCTCGGCCTGGGCTGTGAGGTTGGGCCATAGCGGCGTGATGGCCGCGACCTCATCACCCGCATCGACCAACATCTGCATCGCAAGCATCAACGCATTGACCCCGGAGGAGGTCACGGCGACGCGGTCGATCGACACCACCCCATGCAGGGCGCTGACGTAACGCGCGATCGCCTCGCGCAGGGCGGGCAGACCCAGGTTGTGGGCGTAGAAGGTCTCGCCGTCATGCAAGGAGCGCGCTGCGGCTTCGCGCACCGCCTCCGGCGTGACTTCATCGCTCTCACCGAACCAGAAGGCGAGCACGTCGGCGCGGCCCATGGCTGCATTGGCTACGTCCCGAATCTTGGACCCGGGAAGCTCGCGGATGGTTGTTCTCATGAGTCGTCTCGAACCTCGATACATCGTCGACAGACCGGTACTGGCAGTTGACCGGGCTGCGTCGTGGCCGCCACGTACCCATGGCGAGCCCAGGCCCAGGCCTTGATCTGACGCAAACCTCTGGAACTTGAAAAGTCTGCCGTGGGGATCACCTGTGCAGTATCGCCGTTGCGCATGGTGCGCAGCGTCAGGCCAGGGGGTTCCAGACCACAGGCCTTCCACTGTTCAGGAGATTGCCATGTTCCTCGTCCCCGTAGCCCGTCGTGGCTCTGATCTGTCCCGCTTGTTCGACGAGACCTTCGACCGCTTCTTCCAGACCACAGGCACACCGGGCCCGGCCGACGCCACGAGCCCCGCGCTGGACGTGACCGAAACCGACAAGGGCTGGATCGTGCAACTGGACCTGCCCGGCGTGTCGAAGGAGGATGTCAAGGTCTCGATCGAAGGCCGCTTGGTGTCGATCGAAGCGCCGGTTCGTCGCGCCGATACCCAGGAAGAGGGTCGACGCGTCCTGCTGCGCGAGCGCCAGACCACACGCTATGCGCGCAGTCTGACGCTGCCGGCGGAGGTCGATCAGGTGGCATCGAGCGCCAGGATGACGCAGGGTGTGCTCGAACTCACCCTTGCGCGGCGCGGCGCGACGGCGGCCGTGCAGTTGACGATCAATTGAGATCCGCCAGAGGCCACCTCGGGCGCACATCGAAGGCCTCTGCGTCCGAGGGACTCGCGACACCGGCCTGCAGGCGCATCGCTGCCGCCAGGGCGATCATCGCGCCGTTGTCGGTGCACAAGGCCAGTTCCGGATAGTGCACACGAACGCCACGTCTGGCGGCAGCCTCGTCCAGCCGAAGGCGCAGTCGACGGTTCGCCCCGACGCCCCCGGCCACCACGAGCCTCGTCAACCCGGTGCGTACCAGCGCTTGCAAGGACTTGGACACCAGTACGTCGACGATGGCCGCTTCCGTCGAGGCTGCCAGGTCGGCCAGCGCCTGGTGCGCGGACATCGGACCCAGACGCCGGTGCTGGGTCATCACCGCCGTTTTCAAGCCGGCGAATGAAAAGTCCAGGTCGGCACTGTGCAGCAAGGGGCGCGGCAAGGGGAAGGCCTGAGCGTCGCCGGTCAATGCCAATTGCGAGAGCGCCGGCCCGCCCGGATACCCGAGACCGAGCAGCTTGGCAGACTTGTCGAACGCCTCGCCTGCGGCGTCATCGATCGTCTCCCCCAGCATCGTGTAGCGACCGACCGCGTCCACGCGCATCAGTTGAGTATGGCCGCCCGACACGAGCAAGGCGACGAACGGGAAGCTCGGTGGATCACGCGACAGGAAGGGCGACAGCAGATGCCCCTCCAGGTGATGGACCCCGAGCACCGGTCGACGCAGCGCGGCGCCCAGTGCCACGGCAAAACCCGCACCCACCAGTAGCGCCCCGGCCAACCCAGGCCCCTTGGTGTAGGCGACAACGTCCACGTCCTCGGCCTTGCAACCCGAATCGGACAAGACTTGCTGCGTCAGCGGCACCACGCGCCGTATGTGATCGCGGGAGGCCAGTTCCGGCACCACACCGCCATAGGCCTCGTGCATCTGCGCTTGGCTGTGCAATCCATGTGCCAGCAACTGCGCACGGTCACGCCCCTGGACAGCGACCAGCGCCACGCCGGTCTCGTCGCAGGACGACTCCACGCCGAGAACCATCATCGCATTGCCGTCCAAGGGCATTCGGAGCGGTCAATGACGCTCACGCGCATGGTTGATCGAGTACCTGGGAATCTCGATCGTCACGTCCTGATCCGACAGGATGGCTTGGCAGGACAGCCGCGAGGTCGGCGTCAGCCCCCACGCGCGATCCAGCAGGTCCTCCTCGGTCTCGTCGAGTTCCCCGAGCGACGCGTAACCCTCGCGGACGATGACGTGGCAGGTCGTGCACGCGCAACTCATTTCGCAGGCGTGTTCGATCTCGATGCCGTTGTCGAGCAGGGCCTCGCAGATCGATGTGCCACGCGGCGCCACGACAGTGCCGCCTTCGGGACAGTAATCGGCATGGGGAAGGATGCGGATGACGGGCATGGATACAAGTCGCCGGAGGCGTCAGAGGTCACCGACCTTACGGCCGGACAGGGCGGCTCGGATGCCGCGGTTCATGCGCTCGGCGGCAAAGGACTCGGTCCCCTTGGCCAGCGCGTCAACGGCACGGTCGATGCGTGCCGGATCGTCGCCTTCGGCGGCGGCGAGGACGGCGTCGACCCACGCACCGATCCCGGCACGCGCGTCGTCGGACAGCAGATCCCCGTCGGCCGCCAGCGCCGACCGCGTGGCGAGCACCATGCGCTCGGCCTCCACCCGGGATTCGGCGAGCCGGCGGGATTGCATGTCCTGATCGGCATGCGTGAAGCCCTCACGCAACATGCGTGCGATGTCATCCTCGGCCAACCCGTAACTCGGCTTGACCGCCACCGACGCCTGCACGCCCGAGCCCAGTTCGCGCGCGGACACTCCCAGCAGCCCATCGGCGTCGATCTCGAAGCTCACCCGGATCCTGGCCGCACCAGCGGCCATCGGCGGAATGCCCCGGAGCTCGAAGCGGGCGAGACTGCGGCAGTCGTTCACCAGATCGCGCTCACCCTGAACCACATGGATGGACATCGCAGTCTGCCCGTCCTGGAACGTCGTGAAGTCCTGCGCCCGCGCCACGGGAATGGTGGTGTTGCGCTCGACGATGCGCTCGACCAGACCCCCCATGGTCTCCAGACCGAGCGACAAGGGAATGACGTCCAGCAACAACAGGCCTTCATCGGACGCGTTTCCCGCCAACGCATGGGCTTGCCGTGCGGCCCCGATGGCCACGACTTCATCCGGGTTCACATCGGTCAAGGGATCCTGACTGAACAAGGTCCCGACTGCCGCCCGCACCGCCGGAATCCGTGTCGAACCACCGACCATGACCACGCCCTGTACCTCGTCCCGTGCAACACGGGCGTCCCGCAGCACACCGCGGACCAAGGCGAGCGTGCGCCCGATCAAGGGCTGCGCCACGGCCTCCAGGTCGGCTCGCTGCACGTCCAGACATACCGCACGACCGTCCACTTCGAAGCCCATGACCACCGCGGTGGCCTCGGTCAGAGCCTCCTTCGCGACGCGCGCCGCCACCAGCACCCCCCGGCGATCTCGTGCGCTGCGTGCCACCAGACCGACACGATCGAGCGCCCAGGCCGCCAGCGCAGCGTCGATGTCGTCGCCTCCGAGAGCCGCATCCCCGCCGGTGGCCACGACCTCGAACACACCGCGCGTCATCCGTAGCAGCGAGATGTCGAAAGTACCGCCGCCCAAATCGTAGACCGCGTAAAGGCCTTCGCTGCCGTGGTCCAGACCGTAGGCCACTGCCGCAGCCGTCGGTTCGCTGATAAGCCGCAGAACGTTCAGTCCGGCCAGCTGGGCGGCGTCCTTCGTGGCTTGGCGCTGCGCGTCGTCGAAATAGGCAGGCACGGTGATCACGGCGCCGAAGAGGTCTTGATCAAAACTGTCTTCGGCACGTTGGCGCAGACTGGCCAGGATCTCCGCGGACACCGCCACCGGCGACTTCTCGCCATCCCGGGTCTCGATCGCCACCATCCCCGGACGATCCAGGAAACGGTAAGGCAGGCGATCGTGACCATGGATGTCTCGCAGCGCACGACCCATGAAGCGCTTGACGGAGACGATCGTGTTCTCAGGGTCTTCCGCCTGCGCTTCCAGTGCGGCATGACCGATCTGGCGCCGACCGTCGGCCAGGTATCGCACCGCAGAAGGCAAGATGACCCGACCCTGCGCATCGGGCAGACATTCGACCTGCCCATGCCGGTGTGCAGCGACGAGCGAATGTGTGGTACCAAGGTCGATACCCACGGCGATGCGTCGCTGGTGAGGGTCCGGCGATTCGCCAGGTTCGGAGATTTGCAGCAGGGCCATGGATCAATCGAGGATGGGGGAGGCGCCGCGGCGGCGATCCGCGCGGCGGGAACAGCGACCGAGACTCAGACGTCTTCCAGCTCGCGCTCGACGTCCTGCCGGAAGCGGGAGACGAACATCAGTGCTCGCACCGTCGCGGCCGCAGCCGTGGGATTGGCATCGTCGTCCAACTGGCGTCGCAGCATCTCCAGCATGTCGCTCTGCGCGGCGTCGACCTCGGCATGCAAGGCCTCGATGGCGAGCCGATCATCAGACTCCGACAAGGCTTCGCGCCAGGCCATCTGTTGCTGGAGGAATGCAGGCGACATGCCGTTGTGACGCTGCGCATCCACCGCCACCCCCGCCAGCTCGCAAAGGTACCCACCCCGGGCGACAGGATCACGCAGTCGGCGATAAGCCTCGTTGACCCGCATGGCCCACTGCATGGCCACACGCTGCGCAGAAGGGCCTTCGCCTGCGAAGCGATCGGGATGCACCTGCGCCTGGAGGGCGCGCCACTTGTGCGTCAACTCAGCGGCGTCCAAACCGTGACGACGCGGCAGGCCGAAAAGCGTGAAGTCGTCGTCGTCGAGTGTCATCTTCCGGGGCCCGCGAGCACGGGGTTCGGAGGCTCAGACGCGGAACGATTCCCCGCAGCCGCACCGGTCGCGCTCGCGAGGGTTGTGGAATTTGAAGCCTTCGTTCAGCCCCTCGCGCACGAAATCGAGCTCGGTACCGTCCAGATAGGGCAGGCTCTTGGGGTCGATCAGCACCTTGACGCCGTGGTCCTCGAAGACGATGTCCTCCGGCGCAACCTCGTCGGCATACTCGAGCTTGTACGCGAGCCCTGAGCATCCGGTGGTCTTCACCCCGAGCCGTACCCCCACCCCCCTGCCCCGACGGGAGAGGAAACGCGTCACGTGACGCGCGGCGGCCTCGGTCATCGTCACAGCCATGGCGAGCCCCTCAATGCGCGACCGCGTCCCCGGCCACCGGCTCGGCGTGCTTGGCCCGGTAGTCGTTGACAGCCGCCTTGATCGCGTCCTCGGCAAGGATGGAGCAATGGATCTTGACCGGTGGCAGCGCCAGCTCATGTGCGATCTGCGTGTTGCGGATCGTCATCGCCTCGTCGAGCGTCTTGCCCTTGACCCATTCGGTCACGAGCGAACTCGAAGCGATCGCCGAACCGCAGCCGTAGGTCTTGAAGCGGGCATCCTCGATGGTGCCGGTTTCGGGGTTGACCTTGATCTGGAGCTTCATCACGTCACCGCAGGCCGGCGCTCCAACCATGCCGGTGCCCACGGTGTCGTCGCCTTTGTCAAAACTACCGACGTTGCGCGGGTTCTCGTAGTGATCGATCACTTTTTCGCTGTAAGCCATGAGAGAGATCCTCCTCGGGGAAGCGGATGCAATGAGTCAATCCGTGGTCGTCGCAACAAGCTGCAAACGATGTGCAGCGCCAGCAATCGTCAATGGGCGGTCCACTGGATGCTGTTCAGATCGATGCCGTCACGGTACATCTCCCATAACGGCGACAGTTCGCGCAGCTTGGCCACGCGGTCCTGCAACGTTGCCACCGCATAGTCGATGTCGGCTTCGGTGGTGAACCGGCCGATGGTCATGCGCAGACTCGAATGGGCAAGCTCATCGCTGCGCCCCAGGGCGCGCAACACGTAGCTGGGCTCGAGGCTGGCGGAGGTACACGCCGAGCCCGAAGACACGGCGATCCCCTTGATGCCCATGATCAGCGATTCGCCCTCGACGAAGTTGAACGACGCGTTCAGGTTGTGCGGCACACGCTGCTCGAGATGCCCGTTGATGAACACCTGCTCGATCTGCTGGACCCCCGCCAGCAGACGACGCTGCAGCATTCGCACGCGCTCGTTCTCGGTGCCCATCTCGGCTTGCGCGATGCGGAAGGCTTCACCCATGCCCACACACTGGTGGGTGGGCAAGGTGCCCGATCGCATGCCGCGCTCGTGGCCGCCACCGTGCATCTGGGCTTCGAGTCGGACGCGCGGCTTGCGACGCACATAAAGCGCACCGATCCCCTTGGGGCCGTAGGTCTTGTGCGACGCCAGACTCATCAGGTCGACCGGCAACGTCGACAGGTCGATCAGCACCTTGCCGGTGGCCTGCGCCGCGTCCACGTGGAAGACGATGCCGCGCTCCCGGCACATCGCACCGATGGTGGCGATGTCCTGGATGACACCAATTTCGTTGTTCACGAACATCACCGACACGAGGATCGTGTCGGGCCGCAGCACATCGCGCAATCGGTCGAGATCGAGCAGGCCGTCTTCCTGAACATCGAGGTAGGTGACTTCGAAACCCTGGCGCTCAAGGTCACGCATCGTGTCGAGCACGGCCTTGTGCTCGGTCTTGACCGTGACCAGATGCTTGCCGCGCGACGAATAGAAATGCGCCGCGCCCTTGATCGCGAGGTTGTTGCTCTCGGTGGCGCCGGAAGTCCAGACGATCTCGCGGGGGTCGGCGTTGATCAGGGACGCGACGTCGGCACGAGCCTTCTCGACCGCCTCCTCGGCCTCCCAACCCCAGGCGTGGCTCCGGGAGGCCGGGTTACCGAAATGCTCACGCAGCCAGGGGATCATCGCGTCAACGACACGCGGATCGACCGGGGTCGTCGCGCCGTAGTCCATGTAGATCGGGAAATGGGGTGTCATGGCGTGTGGTGGTCATCGAGCCGCGAGCGGATGCGGCGCAGGAACAGGATGCAAAGAAGCAAGAACCGCGGGTGCCCTCCTCACTTGCCGAAGGAGCCGCCAAGCGCGAAAACGGAATTGGGAGCAGTCACTTTGATCGGCTTGACCACCGGCTGGGTGGAGATCGCGCGCTTGACGGGCGTCTCCTCGATCGAGACACCGCGAGCGATCTGATCGTCGACGAGCTTCTTCAGGCTGATCGAGTCCAGGAACTCGATCATCTTGCTGTTCAGGCTGGCCCACAGGTCGTGCGTCATGCACCGACCCGACTCCTCGCCCATGCAGTTCTCCTTGCCACCGCAGCCGGTGGCGTCGATCGGCTCATCCACGGCCACGATGATGTCGGCCACCGTGATTTCTGCCATGCTCCGCCCCAGCGAGTAGCCGCCCCCGGGGCCACGTGTGCTCTCGACGAGCTCGTGTCGGCGGAGCTTGCCGAAGAGTTGCTCGAGGTAGGACAAAGAGATCTGCTGCCGCTGACTGATCGCCGCCAGGGCCACGGGCCCGTTGTGCGATCGCAGGGCGAGGTCGATCATCGCGGTGACGGCGAATCGGCCTTTCGTGGTCAGACGCATCGTGGATCTCCTGTCCGCTTTCCGGCGGCATTGCGTGAACGCAGTCACCCCGTGCCACCCCACCACAGGCGCCGAAGACGTCGGGTCCGGTGGTGCACTCCCTGGCAGCCGTGATTCCTACTGGAAGACTCAACTTTAGCAGAAACCGAGCGTTTTGATCGAGAAATCGGCCACCAAATCCCCGTCTGCGCTCAGGGGTATTCGACTCCGCCGACCGCGTCGACCCGCAGGCGCAATCACCGCCCTCTTGGGCCTCAGAGCGGCGCGAGCGCTGCCACGGCGGGCGTACGGCCAGAGGCACCGAAAACCTGCTCCTTCAGCGCTGCGAGTTGGTCCCGCACGCGCGCCGCCTTCTCGAACTCCAGGTTGCGCGCATGATCGAGCATCTGCTTTTCCAGAAGCTTGATGCGCTTGCCGAGGTCCTTCTCGCTCAGGGACTCGGACTGCGCCGGGGCTTGCGCACGGTTGGCGTCGTCCTTGCCGCTGCGGTCCACGACCACCCCGTCGATCAATTCGCGCACCTGTTTGGACACGGTGCGCGGCACGATGCCGTGCAGCGCGTTGTGTGAAAGCTGCCTCATGCGACGCCGCTCGGTTTCGTCGATGGCGCGACGCATCGAATCGGTGATGCGGTCGGCGTACAGGATCGCGGTGCCGCGGACGTTGCGAGCCGCACGGCCGATGGTCTGGATGAGACTGCGCTCGGCACGCAGGAATCCTTCCTTGTCGGCATCCAGGATCGCGACGAGCGAAACCTCAGGGATGTCCAGACCTTCGCGCAACAGGTTGATGCCGACGAGCACGTCGAAGGTGCCCAGTCGCAGATCGCGGATGATCTCCACGCGCTCCACGGTATCCACATCGCTGTGCAGGTAGCGCACCTTGACGCCGTTGTCGGCCAGATAGTCGGTCAACTGCTCGGCCATCCGCTTGGTGAGCGTCGTGATCAACACACGCTCAGCCACGTCGACGCGCTGACGGATCTCCTGCAGCACGTCGTCGACCTGGGTGGCCGCTGGTCGAACCTCGATGATGGGATCCACGAGGCCCGTGGGGCGCACCAACTGCTCGACGACCTGCCCGGCGTGCTGCTGTTCGTACGCAGCCGGTGTGGCCGAGACGAAGACCGTCTGCCGCATCTTGGACTCGAACTCCTCGAACTTCAGGGGGCGGTTGTCCAGTGCGCTAGGCAGCCGGAATCCGTACTCGACAAGCGTGGTCTTTCGAGCGCGGTCACCGTTGAACATGCCACCGAACTGACCGATCAGCACGTGGCTCTCATCGAGGAACATCACGGCGTCGCGCGGCAGGTAATCGACCAGCGTCGGCGGTGGATCGCCCGGCTGGGCACCCGACAGGTGACGCGTGTAGTTTTCGATCCCCTTGCAGTGCCCGACTTCCTGGAGCATCTCCAGGTCGAAGCGGGTGCGTTGCTCAAGACGCTGTGCCTCGACGAGTTTGCCCGCGCCGACCAGTTCGGCCAGCCGCTCACGCAGTTCGGCCTTGATCGACTCGATGGCGCTGAGCACGCGCTCGCGAGGGGTGACGTAGTGACTTCCGGGATAGACCGTGAAGCGCGGGATCTTCTGCCGGATGCGACCGGTCAGCGGATCGAACAACTGCAGTGACTCGATCTCGTCGTCAAACAGTTCGATGCGGATCGCCAGTTCGGAGTGTTCAGCCGGGAAGACGTCGATGGTGTCGCCGCGGACTCGGAAGGCGCCGCGGGAGAAATCGACTTCGTTACGTGTGTACTGCATACGGATCAGGTGGGCGATGACATCGCGCTGGCCGACGTGATCCCCCACACGCAGCGTCATCACCATCTGGTGATAGTCGCCAGGATCGCCGATGCCATAGATGGCGCTGACCGAGGCGACGATCACGACATCGCGGCGCTCGAGAAGGCTCTTGGTCGCCGACAGACGCATCTGCTCGATGTGTTCGTTGATCGAGCTGTCCTTCTCGATGAACAGATCGCGCTGGGGAACGTAGGCCTCCGGCTGGTAATAGTCGTAGTAGCTGACGAAGTACTCCACCGCATTCTTCGGGAAGAACTCGCGGAACTCGCCGTAGAGCTGGGCCGCCAGCGTCTTGTTCGGTGCGAAGACGATGGCCGGGCGTCCGGTGCGCGCAATCACGTTGGCCATCGTGAAGGTCTTGCCCGAACCGGTCACGCCCAGTAGCGTCTGGAAACTCAAACCCGCTTCCAGCCCATCGACGAGTTGCGCAATGGCTGCGGGCTGGTCACCTGCAGGTGGGTAAGGCTGGAAGAGTTCGAAAGGCGAGTTGGGAAAGCTGACGGAACGACCCGCCGGCAAGGAGGGGGCTTTGGCCGTCAGAAGACCATCGACCGTTGGCGGAACGGATTCCGGAACCGCCGCCACCCTGTGCCCGGCATCGGGGTCGAGCGAGCGCGCGGCGTTGCGAGGAGGTCTTGGCATCGCAGGCGAATCCTAGAATTGGGGCAGAGGCGCCCAGGACGGCACGCCGGGCAGCCCGCCAGCGTAACGCAGGCAGCCGAAGCCGGCACCGGACGCCGCCCGGCACCACATCCCCACCCCCCCTCACTTCCTTCCTCGGAACCCCACCATGTCCTTGTTCGACGCCGTCGAAATGGCCCCACGCGACCCCATCCTTGGCCTGAACGAGCAATTCGCAGCGGATCCACGTCCGGACAAGGTCAATCTCGGCGTAGGCGTCTACTTCGACGAGCAGGGCAAGCTGCCTTTGCTCGCTTGCGTGGCGCAGGCCGAGCAAGCGGTGGTCGCAGCGGGCAAGCCCCGCGGCTACCTGCCCATCGACGGCATCGCCGCCTACGACAAGGCGGTGCAGGGCCTGGTGTTCGGTTCGACCTCCCCGGCCGTGTCGGCGGGTCGTGTGGCCACCGTTCAGGCCCTGGGCGGCACGGGGGGCCTCAAGATCGGCGCCGATTTCCTCCATCGTCTGAACCCGTCGGCCAAGGTCCTGATCAGCGACCCGAGCTGGGAGAACCATCGGGCCTTGTTCACCCGCGCGGGCTTCCATGTCGACACCTACCCGTACTACGACGCCTCGACCCGTGGCGTCCGGTTCGCCGACATGCTCGACGCGTTGCGTGCGGCAGCACCCGGAACCGTGGTGGTGCTGCACGCCTGCTGTCACAACCCGACCGGCTGCGACCTGGAGACCACCCAGTGGGCGCAAGTGGTCGAGACCGTGAAGTCTGGGGGGCTGGTCGCCTTTCTCGACATGGCCTACCAGGGATTCGGCGATGGGATCGAGGAGGACGGCGCCGTGGTACGGCAATTCCTCGATGCCGGCATCGACTTCTTCGTGGCGACGTCTTTCTCCAAGAGCTTCTCGCTGTACGGCGAGCGTGTGGGGGCGCTCAGCGCGGTCTGCGCGAACGCCGACGAGGCTGCGCGTGTCCTGTCCCAATTGAAGATCGTCGTGCGAACCAACTACTCCAACCCGCCGACACACGGCGCGCAGATCGTCACCACGGTCCTGACGACTCCGGCCTTGCGCGCCCAATGGGAGCAGGAACTCGCCGCGATGCGGCAGCGCATCCGTGAGATGCGTCTAGCCCTGGTGCAGGGTCTGCGCGCGGCGGGTGTCACGCAGGACCTGGACTACATCACCCGGCAGAAGGGCATGTTCAGCTACTCCGGCCTCGGGCGCGAGCAGATGCATCGGCTGCGATCGGAATTCGGTGTCTATGGCGTTGACTCCGGGCGCATCTGTGTGGCTGCATTGAACCACCACAACCTGCCGACGGTCGTGCGGGGGATCGTCAGCGTGCTCTGACGCGGCCCAGCCACGACGTTCAACCGCACCAAGGCCTCAGATCCCTGGCTCCCTCAGGGATCATCAGGAGCCGCGGAGGGCTCTCGGCGGCCTCGAGGACCCTCGCAGCTGTCAGATCAGTGGCAGACGCGCCAGCTACAGTTGGTCGATCTTTCTGCTGCGCCGCAGCAGATTTCGTGGCAAAGTTCGCTGCGCAACGTCAACTTTCATGCACAGCGCAATGTGTCACGTTGCGCTGGCACAGGGATCCGGCATGCTCTATCAGCTCTACGAGACACAGCGCGCCATGATGGCGCCCTTCGCGGAATTCGCCAGCGCCTCGGCCAAGCTCTACACCCATCCGCTTTCGCCCTTCTCGCAATGGCCCCTGTCCCAGCGGACCGCTGCGGGTCTGGACCTGATGCATCGGCTGGCCAAGGAATACGAGAAGCCCGAGTTCGGCATCACCCGCGTCTCGATGGATGGCGTCGAGGTGGCGATCCAGGAACAGGTGATCCTGCACAAGCCGATGTGTCGCCTGCTGCGCTTCAAGCGCTTCACCGACAACCCGGTGGCGCTGGAACGCATGAAGCAACAGCCCACCGTGCTGGTTGTCGCGCCGTTGTCGGGGCACCATGCGACCTTGCTGCGCGAGACGGTCCGCAGCCTGCTCCAGGACCACAAAGTGTTCATCACCGACTGGACTGACGCGCGCATGGTGCCGGTCGAGGAAGGCCCCTTCCATCTGGACGACTACATCGGATACGTCCAGGACTTCATCCGCCACATCGGCGCGGATGTACACGTGATCTCGGTGTGCCAGCCGACGGTGCCCGTGCTGGCCGCCATTTCCCTGATGGCCAGCGCAGGAGAACAGACGCCGCGCACGATGACGATGATGGGGGGCCCGATCGACGCGCGCCGTTCACCAACAGCCGTCAACAATCTGGCCACCACCAAGAGCATCGACTGGTTCGAGCACAACGTCATTTACCGCGTGCCACTGAACTACCCCGGCGCGGGGCGCCGCGTCTACCCGGGTTTCCTGCAGCACACCGGCTTCGTCGCGATGAACCCGGACCGGCATCTGAGCTCCCACTACGACTACTTCCTCGACCTGATCCGCGGTGACGAGGACGGCGCCGAGGCGCATCGGCGTTTCTACGACGAGTACAACGCGGTGCTCGACATGCCCGCCGAGTATTACCTCGACACCATCCGCACCGTGTTCCAGGAATTCGCGCTCGTCAGCGGCACTTGGGACGTCCACGGCCAGCGGGTACGTCCACAAGACATCCGGGACACGGCGCTGATGACCATCGAGGGCGAGCTCGACGACATCTCCGGCGCAGGTCAGACGCGCGCAGCGCATGACCTGTGCAGCCAGATCCCTCCGCAACGACGGTTCCACTACGATGTCCCGGGTGCTGGACACTACGGGATCTTTTCGGGACGCCGCTGGCGCGAAGACGTCTACCCACGCATCCGAGACTTCATCGGCGCGCACAGGCAAGCCCTGCAGACCTCCGGCAGCGAGGCGCTGGCCGCCTGAGGATGCGCCGGCCGGCTGCGCCGATGGCCGTGAGCGAAGTACCACTCCCACTGCCGACGTCACCGACAGCGCTGGCCGAGCTTATCGACGCCGCGCTGCCGCAGACGCAGTGCACGCGCTGCGGATACCCTGACTGCCGGTCGTACGCCGAGGCCATCGCAGAGGGTACAGCCGACATCGACCGTTGCCCCCCAGGGGGTGCTCAGGGAATTCAGCGCCTGGCGGCCATCACCGGTCGGCCACCACGGCCGCTCAACATCGGCCACGGCGAAGAAGGGCCGCGGCGACTTGCAGTCATCGACGAGGCCTGGTGCATCGGCTGCACGCTGTGCATCAAGGCCTGCCCGGTGGATTGCATCGTCGGCGCCCCGCGCCAGATGCACACCATCATCGCGGACCTATGCACCGGATGCGAGCTCTGCGTGCCACCTTGTCCGGTCGACTGCATCGATCTGCAGCCGGTAACGGTTGACAGGACAGGCTGGGACGCCTGGAGCGACGAACAGGCCCAACGGTCGCGACTGCGCTACCTGGAGCGTGGACGCCGACAGCAGCGTCAGGCGCGGGAGAACGCCGAGCGCCTGGCGGCGAAAGCCGCCTCCAAACTGGATGATCTGGCGCAGCACAGCACGATCCGGGATACGGAAACACTGGATCGCAAGCGCGCGCTCGTGACGGCGGCCGTGGAGCGTGCCCGGGCACGGGCAGCCGAACGCGAGGAGACGACACGCGCCGGACCTGGGGACACCACATGAGAGCCGCCGACATCGAACCCTTCTTTGCCACGCTGAAGTCGGCAAACCCGCAACCGGTGACCGAACTCGTCTACACGAGCGTGTTCGAACTGCTCGCCGCCGTCCTGCTGTCGGCCCAGGCCACTGATGTCAGCGTCAACAAGGCCACCCGCACGCTGTTCGCCGCGGCGCCCACGCCACAGTCGATGCTGCGCCTGGGACTACCAGGGATCGAGTCCCACATCCAGCGCATCGGCCTGTATCGCACCAAGGCCCGGCACCTGCTCGAGACGTGCCGTCTGCTGCTGCAGCTGCATGACGGGCGGGTGCCACGTACCCGAGAGGCCCTGCAAGCCCTGCCCGGCGTCGGCCGCAAGACCGCCAACGTGGTACTGAACTGCGCCTTCGGCGAGGAGACCATGGCCGTGGACACCCACATCTTCCGCGTGGCCAATCGGACCGGTCTCGCGCCGGGACGGACACCGGATCAGGTCGAGCAGGGACTGCTTGAACGTGTGCCACGACCCTACCGCGCAGACGCGCACCATTGGCTGATCCTGCACGGCCGATATGTCTGCAAGGCGCGATCGCCCGCGTGCGCAGCCTGTCCGGTCAGTCACTGGTGTGACTCGGCGCCCGGGAAAAAGACAACCTGAACCTTACACTACGGGTCTTTACATGCCAGACTTGAGCATGGCCGATCTGACTGCGATCATCGAGCGCGTCGACAAACTGCTTCTCAGACACGAGGAGTTGAAGCGGACCAACCAATTGCTGCAAGGGCAACTGGAGGTCTTGACCGCCGAGCGTGACGCACTGCGCAGCCGCCTGCAGACCGCGCGAACGAGACTGGACGCCCTTTTGGAACGACTGCCCGGGGGAGATGGCACGAGCAGGAGCACCTCAGCGTCATGAAACAGGTCGAAGTGACGATCCTGGGTCAGGGTTACATCCTGGGATGCCCTGCAGGCGGCGAAACCAAGCTCGAGTCGGCCGTCTCCCTGGTGGATCGCGAAATGAGCATGATCCGCGACACCGGCAAGATCAAGGCGCGGGAGCGCATCGCGGTCCTCGCGGCACTGAACCTGGCTTACCGCATGACCGATCACGACCCGGCCGCTTCCGCAGCGCCCGCACAGGCACCGGACACTCCGGATAGCGGTCTGACCGATGCGCAAACCCAGGCAGCGCTCACGTCGCTGCAGGCCAGGCTGGACGCCGCGCTGTCGGACGACGGGCACCTGCTGTGAGAAGCTGAGGCGGCTCGAAGACCCTTCCAGCGCATCCGCAGTCCACCATGCAGTCTGCCCGCCGGGTACTCCCCTACGCCTACAATGAAGTGTTCGCTGGAGTGTGTCCGGGTCTATATTTCCTTGAACCGATGCTCATTGAGCCAGGGCTTGGAACATCGCTCGACAGGTGTGATCGTCTCGCGTCAGACGAACCCGAAGTCGTGCTGACCTCGCCCACCTGAACTTCCCTGAGGGTTCAGGAGTGCGGCTCGGCCACTTCGGCGAACACCTCTGCACGCACGGACGTTGGACATGTCGATGCAGCGGCCCGGAAGCCGCGGCCGTCTGTCGGTCTCGCTGTCGCCTATAATCTTTTTTTTTCGCGCAACCTTAGCCTCACATGACCACGATCCGTGTCAAGGAAAACGAGCCCTTCGATGTCGCCCTGCGTCGCTTCAAGCGGACGATCGAGAAGCTGGGACTGCTCACAGAGTTGCGCGCGCGCGAGTTCTACGAAAAGCCGACCTCTGAGCGCAAGCGCAAGAAGGCGGCGGCCGTGAAGCGTCATTACAAGCGTGTGCGCAGCATGCAGCTGCCGAAGAAGCTTTATTGACATTGTTCGCGCACATCTGCCATCGCCCGCCCGGCCCGCCGCGGCGGGTTTTCCTTTGGTGATTCGACATCGTGATGCCGTTGAAAGAGCGTCTGCAGGAAGACATGAAGGCGGCGATGCGTGCCAAGGATGCGGCTCGACTGTCGACAATCCGCATGCTGCTCGCCGCCTGCAAACAGCGCGAGGTAGACGAGCGGATCGAACTCGATGACGCTGCCGTCATCTCTCTGGTCGACAAGTTGCTGAAGCAGCGCAAGGATTCGATCGCGGCCTTCGCGCAGGCCGGCCGGCAGGATCTGGTCGACAAGGAAAGCGCCGAAGTGGTCGTGCTGGAAGCCTATCTGCCCAGCCGGCTTGATGCACAAGCCATCGGCATCGAAGTCGAATCCCTCGCTCGGGAACTGGGTGCCCGAGGGCCCGCAGACATGGGGCGGATGATGGCAGCCGCCAAAGCACGCCTGGCTGGCAAAGCCGACATGGCGCTCGTGTCGTCCGCGGTCAAGCAGGTTCTGTCGCGCTGAGGAGTCTTCCATGGATGCCAACCTTCCCGTCCAGGCCATCGCGCCGGACGTTTGTGTCGCTCCCCAGTTGACCGTCGAAGGGATGGTCGCGGCCGCCCGGGCAGGGTTTCGCAGCGTCGTGAACAACCGCCCTGATTTCGAAGGCGGCCCTCAGCAGCCCACAAGCGCCGATCTCGAACGAGCCGCCCTGTCGGCCGGACTGGAGTACCGACACCTACCGGTGTCGAGCGCCTACCAGTCGCCGCAGGACGCTGCGGCGATGGCGCAACTGCTGGCCGAGTTGCCGCGTCCGTTGCTCATGTTCTGCCGCTCCGGCGCACGGTCGGCACGACTGTACGGGCTGGCTCAGCAAATCTGAAGATCGTGCCGGCCGGGCCGCCGGCGTGCGGGTGAGCGTCGGCTCGCAAGCAGTGGCTGCAGATGCCCGTGGCACGCCGGGGTTTTGGCGTGAATCGCGGCAAGCTCATTGCGCGACAATGCGCGATCGAGGGTGGGTGATGGACGTTCCCGGGGGTACATCGTGCGGACATTGCTCGGAATTTCGCGCCTGATCGACTGGATCAACGAGCGCATTGGCCACGCAATGATGTGGCTGGTACTTGCGGCGGTGCTGATCAGCGCGGGCAACGCCATCATGCGCAAGGCGTTCGACATCGGGTCGAACGCCTACCTGGAAATCCAGTGGTATCTGTTTGCCGCAGTCTTCATGCTCGGGGCCGGATACGTCTTCCTGCGCAACGCCCATGTGCGCATCGACTTCATCTCGTCCAGGCTGCCCAAACGCCTGAACGCTGTCATCGATGCGCTGGGCATCGTCGTGTTCCTGATCCCTCTATGCCTGATCTTGATCGACTTGTCTTGGCCCGTGTTCCACCGTGCGTGGGTCTCCGGTGAGGTCAGTTCGAACGCCGGTGGGCTGATCCGGTGGCCGGTGCTGTTGCTGATCCCTTTGGGCTTCGGCCTGTTGCTGCTGCAGAGCCTGTCGGAACTGATCAAGCGGATCGCCTATCTGCAAGGGCTGCTCCAGCAACCCTTTACCCCGGAGCCGAACAGCGGTTTCCAGGACAGCTCGGAACCGGGCGATGAGACGGGCGACAGCGTCGCCATCCAGGGGCGTCAGCCATGAACGAGTTCATCTCCGGCAACTTCGTCCCGCTGCTCTTCCTCGGGCTGCTGTTCTTCCTGCTCACCGGCATCCCGGTGGCCTTCGGTCTGGCGGCTACCGGCCTGCTGTTCGGTTTCATCGGGATCGAGGTAGGTCTGTTCCCGGCGAACATGTTCGGCGCCCTTCCTCTGCGTGTGTTCAACATCATGCAGAACGACACGCTGCTGGCCATCCCCTTCTTCACCTTCATGGGCATCGTGCTCGAGAAGTCGAGGATGGCCGAAGACCTCCTCGAGACAGTCGGTCAGGTGTTCGGGCCGATGCGCGGTGGCTTGGCCGTGGCAGTCATCCTGGTCGGCGCATTGCTGGCCGCCACCACCGGCGTCGTCGCCGCAGCGGTCATCTCGATGGGGCTCATCTCGCTTCCCATCATGTTGCGCTACGGCTATAACCGGACGGTGGCCACCGGCACCATCACCGCCTCCGGCACCCTGGCGCAGGCGATCCCACCGTCGCTGGTGCTGATCGTCCTGGCGGACCAGATGGGCCGTTCCGTGGGTGACATGTATGCCGGGGCGCTGTACCCAGCGTTGATGCTGGTGGGCCTGTACCTCATCTACGTGATGACACTGGCGATCGTCAAGCCCGCCTGGGTGCCGGCGCTGCCTCCTGAAGCGCGCATTTACCGGGAGCCCGATGGCGCCAGCGGACATCGATCGCTGATCATGCTGCTGGCCATCGCATCCTCGGTGGGTTATGGCTGGTCACTCGTCCATGACAGCGTGCTCCAGCAATTCATCGAACGGCCGTTCGCCGCACCGCGCGACGAGATCTTCATCCTGTCGATGACCGTGGCGTCGTTCACCGCGCTGGCCATGGCGATGGTCAACCGCGCCTTCAAGCTGGGCCTGCTGTCCCAGTTGTGCGAGCGCGTGACCTTTGTGCTGATCCCGCCACTGGTGTTGATCTTCCTGGTGCTCGGGACGATCTTCCTTGGGGTGGCCACGCCCACCGAAGGTGGCGCCATGGGGGCTGTCGGTGCACTGGCCATGGCCATCGGGCGACGGCGCCTGAGTTTCGCCCTCGTGAAACAGGCTCTGGACAGCACGACACGGCTGTCGACCTTCGTGCTGTTCATCCTGATCGGCTCCACCGTCTTCAGCTTCACCTTCAACGCCGCAGACGGTCACTTCTGGGTGGAGCACCTGTTCGATCAGTTGCCAGGCGGCGCCCTGGGCTTCCTGATCTTCGTGAACTTCCTGGTCTTCGTGCTGGGCATGTTCATCGACTTCTTCGAGATCGCCTTCATCGTCGTGCCGCTGCTGGCCCCCGTGGCCGCCAAGATCCTGCCCGAACTGCTTCCAGGTGTACCGGAAAGTGCGGTGATGATCTGGTTCGGCGTGATCCTTGCGATGAATATGCAGACCTCCTTCCTGACGCCGCCTTTCGGCTTCGCGCTGTTCTACCTGCGCAGTGTGGCGGCCCGCAAGGACTACGACGATCGCATCACTGGCGCCCGAATTCCTGCCGTGACGACGGGGCAGATCTACAAGGGATCGATCGCCTTCATCGTGATCCAGTTGCTGATGGTCGCAGTCGTGATCGCCTACCCCAAACTGGTGGTCGGCAGCCTGATCGACACCGGCCCCAAGATCGACGTGGACCAAGCTTTCGACCTGCTGATGGAGAAGCAGACCCAGGACCCGTCGTCGCCTTCGAACGATCCTTTCGCACCGCCTGCGCCTCGTCAAGAGGAAGCGCCAGCCTCGACCGATCCTTTCGCGCCGCCCGCACCCTCGTCCGAGAACGACGACCCGATGCGCCGGATGCTCGAAGCCTTGAAGGAAGACGCGCAGAAGAAGTGAGATCGTCCTTCGGCTGCGCGCGATCCATGCACTGGACGCGTCGAGTTGGAACCGCCTCCTGATCAACCATGAAAAAGCCCCGCTTCGCGGGGCTTTTTTTGGGAACCAACGGGGCGTTTGCTCACCCCTCAAGAGGGTCGTCGCCAAGCGACGACCAGCCATGCGGCATCACAGCCGCTGCTGCTGCATGAAGTCGTCGAAGCCGGCTTCGGAGAAGCGGAACCACAGATGGGCATCGCGGCGATAGGCGGCCATGTCGGTGTAGATCTTGCGCCAGGCCGGGTTGCTCGCTGACAGTTCGGAGTAGATGTCCTGCGAGGCCTTGAAGGCGCCGTCGAGCACGTCGCGCGGGAAGCGGAACAGCTTGGTCCCGCCGGCCACCAGCCGCTTGAGGGCCGCCGGATTGCGAACGTCGTAGCGGGACTGCATGACCACGTGGGCATGCGACGCCGCCGCCTCGATGATGGCCTTGTAATCGGCAGACAGGCCGGCGTACGCCCGGGTATTCACATAGAAATCCAGTTGCGGCCCGCCCTCCCAATAGCCGGGGTAGCCATAGAAGGGAGCCACCTTGAAGAAACCCAGCTTCTCGTCGTCGTAAGGCCCGACCCATTCGGCGGCGTCGATCGTGCCCTTTTCGAGGGCCTGGTAGATCTCGCCGCCAGGGATGTTCTGGGGCACCGCACCCAGACGCTCCATGATGCGGCCGCTGAAACCGCCGGTACGGAACTTCTGGCCCTTCAGATCGTCGAGCGACTTGATCTCCTTGCGCCACCAGCCCCCCATCTGGGCGCCGGTGTTGCCGCCGATGAAGTTGATGATGTTGTAGTTGGCGTAGAACTCACGCATCAACTTCAGACCGTTGCCGTCGACCATCCACGCCGTCATCTGGCGCGAATTCAGGCTGAAGGGGACCGCGCAGCCCAGCGCGAAAGTCGGATCCTTGCCGAAATAGTAATAGGGAGCGGTGTGCGCCATCTCGATGGTGCCAGACTGCACCGCGTCGACCTGACCGAAACCGCCAACCAGTTCGCCCGAGGGATGGACGGAAATCTGGAACTTCCCACCACTCATGTCACTGACCGACTTCGAGAACACCTCGGCCGCGCCGTAGATGGTGTCGAGTGCCTTGGGGAAGGCGGAAGTCAGGCGCCAACGGATGTTGGCCTGTGCATGCACGATGGCGGGCGCGGCACCGGCGGCGAGCACACCGGCCAGACCGGCACCTTGGACGAACGAACGACGTTCCATGGAGATCTCCGAAAAAAGAGGGAGAAAAAATCTTGCGAAGCCCGCAAGCCCTTGGATTCTATTGACTAGGGCATCCCGGCGGCGGCGGGGTTTCCCCGCGCCCGCGTGGGGGGAAGGCGCCGCATTCTCGGACGGCTCGGGGATCGTCAGGCGAGCGCGCTGGCAGCGCCCGCCCAACGATCAACTACCGGCGACCTTCATGCGATCGATAAGGACGGACCCGACGGACTTCGAGCCCATTTCGTAGACGTCGGCACCGATGGCAAGAATGTCGCCGAGCATCTGGCGCAAATTGCCGGCGATCGTGATCTCTTCCACGGGCCGGACGATGCGTCCGTCTTCCACCCAGAATCCGGAAGCGCCCCGGGAATAGTCGCCCGTCACGTGGTTGACGCCCTGCCCCATCAGATCGGTCACGAACAGACCCCGGCCCAGCTTGGCGATCATCGCCTCGAGGGTGTCGTCGTGCCGGGTCAGACGGCTGGTCATCGCCAGGTTGTGCGAGCCTCCGGCATGACCGGTCGTGCGCATGCCGAGCTTGCGCGCCGAATAACTCGACAGGAAATAGCCCTGGATGATGCCGCCATCGACCACCCGACGGGCGCGCGTGAGGACGCCCTCGTCGTCGAAAGGCGCACTGCCCTTGCCGCGTGCGCGATGCGGATCCTCGTCGACATCCACGTGCAATGGCAAGATCTGTCGGCCCAGGCTGTCGACGAGAAAACTCGCCTTGCGGTACAGCGCACCGCCGGAGATGGCCTGCACCAGTGCCCCGAGCAGCCCCGCGGCCACCGGCGCCTCGAAGAGCACGGGCACCTCGCACGTCGGTATGCGGGTGGACTTCAAGCGCGAGAGAGCGCGCTCCGCGGCATAGCGTCCGACGGCTTCCGGCGAGGCCAACGCGGCCGGGTCTCTCATCGAGGTGTACCAGGCATCGCGCTGCATCCCTTGACCACGGCCGGCGATCGGCGCCACCGAGATGGAGTGACGGGAACTCGCATATCCGCCCCGGAAACCGCGGCTGTTGCCGGCCCAGAAGTGAGACTGCTGCGCGGAAACGGCAGCACCTTCGGAATTGGTGATGCGGCGATCGGTGTCGAAAGCCGCCTGCTCGCAGCGCAGGGCGATCTGTGCCGCTTGGGCTGCGTCGATCGCCCAGGGATGGAAGAGCGCCAGATCACGCGACGCTTCCGCGCCATCGGCCAGATCCGCCTCGTCGGGCAGACCCGCAGCCGCATCTTCGGCGGTGAAGCGGGCGATGTCCCAGGCCGCGCGCACGGTTTGCGCCAAGGCGGCGGGGGAAAAGTCCGAAGTGCTGGCGTTGCCACGGCGCGACCCGACGTAAACGGTCACCCCCAGGGACTTGTCCCGGTTGCGCTCGACGTTCTCGAGCTCGCCCTTGCGTACCGACACCGACAGTCCAGCGCCCTCGGACACCTCGGCAGCTGCGTCGCTCGCACCGATCTGGCGTGCTTGAGCAAGCACATCTTCGATCATCTCCTGGAAACGCTCGCGCCTGAAGGCAAATCCGGCGTCGGCCGTGGACGGCGCAATAACGCCGGGGGAGCCAGCCGCGCGCGCCGCATGGCTGGAAGCATCGTGGGATCCGGACATCTGATGGGCCTGTGCGGGCAGACGGGTCTGCGGACTCGGAATTATCATGCCGGGGATGTCCAGACGTCTTGCGCCGGGCCGGATGCCCGCCCGGGAACCCGACCCCGATTACGATGCCAACGCACGGCCCAGCAAGAGCCAGCGCAAGCGCGACTCCACCGCAGCCCAGGACCTGGGCGCACAGCTGGTGAAGCTCTCTGCATCCCGCTTGGCGAGCTTGTCGGTGCCCGACAGCCTGCGCGAAGCACTGCTGACCTACCGCCACACCCGCACACACGAAGGGCGTCGTCGGCAGATGCAGTTCATCGGCAAGTTGATGCGCACCGTGGACACGGCCCCGCTGGCCGAGGCCGTCGCCGAAAGCCGTCTGGGCAGCGCCCGCCAGACGCTGGCGCTGCACCGCGCGGAAAAATGGCGCGAGGATCTCGTCGACAACGACGAGGCGGTCGCGCGCTGGATTGACGAGCATCCCGACTGCGACGCCCAGCACTTGCGCAACCTCGTGCGGCGGGCCCGTCTGGAGCGTCAAGCGCGTCCGGTGGATGGCGCTGCGGGCGAGCTCGTGCGTCAGGGCAAGGCGTGGCGCGATCTGTTCCGGGCGATCCGGTCCCACCTCGAAAGCGTCGCCGCACGACCGACATGAATCCCCACGACCCCGTACGCATCGGACTGGTCTCCGTCAGCGACCGCGCCTCGCGCGGTGTCTACGAGGACAAGGGCATTCCCGCCCTGAAGGAATGGCTGTCGCGCGCTTTGCGCAATCCGATCGACTGGAAGTCCCGGTTGATCCCGGACGAGCAGGCGCAGATCGAGGCCGCGCTGAAGACGCTGGTGGACGAGGAACGCTGCGATCTCGTCCTGACCACCGGAGGCACCGGTCCAGCGGCACGCGATATCACCCCGGAAGCCACGCTGGCTGTGGCGGACAAGGTCATGCCTGGCTTCGGCGAGCAAATGCGGCAGATCAGCCTGAGATTCGTCCCGACCGCCATCCTGTCGAGACAGGTGGCCGTCATCCGGGGCCGCGCGCTGATCATCAACCTGCCAGGGCAGCCGAAGTCGATTGCCGAGACCCTCGAAGGCCTGCCGCTGCTGACGCCCCCGGTGCCCGGCATCTTCGCCGCCGTGCCCTACTGCGTCGACCTGCTGGACGGGCCGTACATCGAAACCGACGACGCAGTGTGCAAGGCCTTCCGCCCGAAATCGGCACAGCGAGCGCAGCGCTGAAGACCATCGAGACCGCCTGCCGATATCGCGGGCCCAGCCCTCCGAGATCGCTCAGTCTTCATGAGACGCGATCCCAAACGCCGCACGCATGAGAGGCGCCGATGAGCCGCCCTGTGCCAGCGGCTCACTTGACCATGCGCGTGAGCCGATCGGCGTCGAAGTGTTCGTGGATCTGCGCATCCTGGGGCACGCAATCCGACGCAGGCAGTTCACGTGAGCGCTGAGAGAGTTTTTCCACCGCCTGCCACAGCAGGGCGATCTGATGTTCGTGGCCGGCCGTGCTGTCGATGAGGCCCTTCATGGCCACCGACAACGGGTCGTCGCCTTGCGTCAGTCCGTAGGCGGAAAAGCCCATGCGCGCCGCAGCGGCCTCGCGCTGCGCCTCGGCCTCGGCTTGCAGGATGCGCGCAGGATTACCGACGGCCGTGGCGCCGGGCGGCACCGGCTTGACGACGACCGCGCCAGAGCCGATGCGGGCGCCGTCACCCACCGAGAAAGCACCGAGCACCTGCGCGTTGGCACCGACGATCACCCCCTTGCCCAGGGTCGGATGCCGCTTGGCGCCACGGGTCAGCGAGGTCCCGCCCAGGGTCACGCCCTGGTAGATGGTGCAGTCGTCGCCGACCTCGGCCGTCTCCCCGATTACCACGCCCATGCCATGGTCGATGAAGACCCGGCGCCCCATCGTCGCGCCAGGGTGGATCTCGATGCCGGTCAGCACCCGGCCGACATGGGACGCGAAGCGCCCGAGCCAACGAAACCCGCGCGTCCAACAGGCGTGCGCCGCGCGGTGGAAGACGATCGCGTGCAGCCCGGGGTAACACGTCAACACCTCCCAGTTCGAACGCGCGGCGGGATCGCGTTCGCGGATGCAGGCGATGTCTTCTCGCAGGCGGCTGAACATGGACGTCAGGTTCGAAGAGCGGGCGCAGAGTGTAGGCCGGGCGTGGAAATCGCGCCGGTGACGCGTCGACGTCGACCCGCGAGGTGGGAGGACACACCGGCGCGCCACCCGCACCGAACAGCCTCTCGGGATCTCCGGCTCTCAGCCTGCCGGCGGGATCCCAGCGCGTCCGGGGGCCTCCCGGTCACCGATGCCGGCAGCTCTGGCCGTCGATTGCATGGCCCGGGCGACCCCACGCAGGATGTCCACCTCTTCACGGGTCAGGCACAGTCGGTTGGCCAACTGGTTCAGGCGAGGGATCAGTTTCTTCGGCGCCGCCGGATCGAGATAGCCGATGTCGACCAGCGCCCCACGCCAATGCTCGAGCAATCCCTGGACGGCTCGGGCGTCAGCCAGCACGGGCATCGGCGTTGGCGACGACACCTCGAAACCACCGAGGGCTTGGCGCCATTCGTAGGCAACGACTTGCACCGCCTGCGCCAGATTCAAGGATCCGTAGGCAGGATCGGTCGGGATGCTGAGCACGGTGTGGCAACGCCAGACATCCTCGTTGGCCATGCCGTGGCGTTCCGCACCGAAGACGAAGGCGAATCGGTGGCCCTGCTCCCGAAGTCCCACCAGATCCTGCATCGCCTGCCGAGGGGCACGCGCGGCGGCACCGAAATCCCGCGGGGTCATCGCCGTGGCGCAGACGTGGGTCATGCCGTCGAGTGCCTGCGCCAGGCTGTCGACGACGCGCGCGCGGTCGAGGACGTCGGTGGCGCCGCTGGCGAAGGCCCGGGTGTCCTCACGACCGAGGACGTCGTCGAAGCGTGGCCGGACCAGCACGAGGTCGCGAAAACCCATGACCCGCATCGCACGCGCGGCAGCACCCACGTTGCCGCCGTGGCTGGTGTGCATCAGGATGAAGCGTGTGGGATCTTCCGAGGACATCGGTGGGGCGCCAGACCGGCACGGGCGGCAGGATAATCCCGGCCCATCGACCGGTTCCGCATTGTGCGGGCAGACCGTGGCGGCGCCACCCATTCGGGCCGCCGCGACGTCCCCGCCGGTCCACCCTCGGCCCGAGTGCCGCGCCCGTTCCCATCTGCCGCCCCGCAATGTCACAGACCCTGCACCCCATGCTCAACATCGCGGTGCGCGCCGCGCGCGCTGCCGGCGCCATCATCAACCGCGCCGCACTCGATGTGGAGGTGCTGAAGGTCGCCTCGAAGGGCACGAACGACTTTGTCACCGAGGTCGACCAGGCGGCCGAGGAAGCGATCATCACGACGCTGCTAGAGGCCTATCCCGGCCACGGCATCCTGGCCGAGGAGTCCGGGCGGGAACGCGGTGCCCGGCACAGCGACTACGTCTGGATCATCGACCCACTGGATGGCACGACAAACTTCATCCACGGGCTGCCCGTCTACGGCGTGTCGATCGCACTGGCCTTCCGGGGCCGGATCGAGCAGGCCGTCGTGTACGACCCCTCGCGCAACGACCTGTTCTACGCGAGCAAGGGCCGAGGCGCCTTCCTCAACGACCGCCGACTGCGTGTGTCCAAACGCTCCCGCATGGCCGATGCGCTGATCGGCACCGGCTTTCCCTTCCGCAAGGGCGACAACTTCAAGCGCTATCTGAAGATGTTCGAGGAGGTGATGCAGCACTGCGCTGGCGTGCGCCGGCCGGGCGCGGCTGCACTGGACCTCTGCTACGTGGCTGCCGGGTGGTACGACGGCTTCTTCGAGACCGGCCTGCAGCCCTGGGACGTGGCAGCGGGCTCGCTGATCGTCACCGAGGCCGGTGGTCTGGTGGGCAACTTCACCGGTGAGGCCGACTACCTCTACCAGCGCGAACTCGTCGCAGGCAACCCGCGCATCTACTCGCAGCTCGTGCAGACGCTGGCGCCTTACACGCGCGTGATCAAGGCCGACGCCAGCGCGGGCGAGGCGCAGGCGCTGGCGCATTCGTCGACGGACGACGCCACCGAGGCCTTTGTGCAGTCTGTCGATGGCAGCGGATCCGCAACCTCGTCGGCAGCGACACCGGCGCCGGCGGCGCCGCCACGCCCTCGGCGGATTCGCAAGGCCGATCTGGCGGGCAACGCCGGATCCGGCGACCCCGCCGCCACAGGCGCCTGAATCCCGATCGGCACGCCCGGCTGAGGAAAACGCGTACCCGCCGCCGAAGATCCCTGCGCTAGCATGCCGGCTCCGATGGTTTTTCAAGGAGCGATCGCGATGCAATGGTTCAGGAAGATGGGTCTCGCACTGGGTCTGGGAATGACCCTGGCGGCCACCGGCGCCGCACATGCCCAGCAGCAGTTCGTCAACGTGCTCACGGGCGGACAGGCCGGCGTGTACTACCCGCTCGGGGTGTCGCTGTCCCAGATCTTCGCCAAGGAGATCCCCAACGCACGGTCGACGGCCCAGGTCACACGCGCCTCGGCCGAGAACCTGAATCTGCTCCAGGCGGGCCGCGGTGAGTTGGCATTCACCCTGTCGGACGCGCTGTCGGACGCCTGGAACGGCAACGCCGAGGCTGGCTTCCCCCGCAAGCTCGACAAGTTGCGCGGCCTGTCGGCCACGTACAACAACTACATCCAGATCGTCGCCAACGCCGATTCCGGTATCCGCACCGTGGCCGACCTGCGCGGCAAGCGAGTGTCGGTGGGGGCCGCCAAATCCGGCACCGAGCTGAACGCGCGCGCCATCTTCCGAGCCGCAGGCCTGAGCTACCAAGACTTGTCCAAGGTCGAGTACCTGCCCTTCGGCGAGTCGGTCGAGTTGATGAAGAACCGACAGCTTGACGCGACGCTGCAGTCTGCGGGGCTTGGAGTGTCCTCGATCCGGGACCTGGCTACCGCGATCAAGATCGTCGTCATCCCCATCCCGGCCGACCTCGTCGCCAAGGTGGGTGATGCAGCCTACCAACCCTCGGTGATCCCAGCCAACACCTACTCCGGCCAGACGGCCGATGTGCCCACCGCCGCGCTGGCCAACTTCCTGGTCACGCACAGTGGCGTGTCGGATGACGTGGCCTACCGCATGACCAAGGCGATGTACGACAACCTCGACACCCTCTACGCGGCCCATAACGCCGCCAAGGTGATCCGACGCGAGAATGCGATCAAGGGCATGCCCGTGCCCTTGCATCCCGGCGCGGAGCGCTACTACCGCGAAGTCGGCGTCCTGAAGTGAGCTTCGGGCGGGCCCACCCCGGCCCCCCCGCAAAAAAAACCGCGACAACCGTGGGCGTCGCCGCGGCCCAACGAACGGTGGATAGTACGACCG
>CAZFVH010000037.1:0-21922 GCA_964522465.1 uncultured Rubrivivax sp.
GGCGATGGTCGAGGGGTTGCCGGTGCCTTCGTTGCTCTTGATCTCGATCGACGGCACCTGCCCGGCCAGGGCGACGGCCGGCGCCACCGTATCGACCGTCACCGTCGCTGCCGCCGACGTCGACCCCGCATTGCCCGCCCCATCCACCCAGGCGCCAATGGTGAAACCGATCGTTGCCGCGGCCGTGCCGGCCGGCGGCGTCAGGGTCGCGGAATAGACAAGCCCGTTGCTGTTCGGACTCACCGTGAACGCTCCGAGCGTTCCGGCCGATGGCGTCACAGTGGGCAGGCTCGCCGGCGCTTCAGTGAAAGTCAGCGTGATGATCGCGCTGTCACCGATATTCAGCGCCGCGTCGTCGGTGGTCAGCACCACTGAAGGCGCCTTGGTGTCCACCGCGTAGTTGGCGCTTGTCGCGGCGACGCCGGTGTTGCCCGCCGCATCGGTGTAGCCCGCGCCCAGACTGATGGCGTTGCTCGTGTCCTGCAGATCGGCGGTGGGGGTGAAGGTCGCTTCATAGACCTTGCCGTCGCTGCCCGCCTTGACCGCCAGATTGCTCAGCGCGCCGCCCTGCGCGGTCAGATCGCCCAGATCGAAGCCGGTGGGCGCCTCGCTGAAGGTGATGGTCACCGTCGCCGTTTCACCCGCCTTCAGTGCCGCCTTGTCGATGACGACCGTGGCCGTCGGGGCTGTGGTGTCGCGCGGCGCATCGTTGGAGCCGCCCCCCGCCGCCGCAGCGACGCCGAGGATGGCAACGCCCACGGCTGCGGCCGACAGCATCGCGGCACCCCCCGCAGCCGCCGCACCCGCCGTGGCACCCGCCGCCCCGGCAGCCCCGGCCGAGCCGCCGGCCCCACCCGCCGCCGCGGCCTCTGCTGCCTGGGCGACCAGGTCCGTGTCTGGAGCCGCCTCGCCCAGCGCGCCCCCGGCACCGGTCAAATCCGTCATGGCGGCGGCCAGGGCGGCAGACACCTCGGGCACGTTCAGCGGCTCGACACGGCCCCCGGCGTCGGACATTGCAGCCGCCGTCTGAGCGGCGAGCGCCTCTGCCACACCCGGCGTGACGGCGGCGCCGTCCGGCACGGCGCGCACCAGCGCTTGCGCCATCTCGGCGGTCAACTGCTCCAGCGCCTGCACATCCACCGCGTCAGCCCGCGCCGTCACCGGCGGCACGGCCGCCGGCGCTTCGTCAGGCACAGGCCCGCCCGCGCCGCGAGCCGGCTCTGCGACCGCCGCGCCCCCGACGTCCGCCCCCCCGACGTCATCAGGCAGGCGGCCCGACGACGCGACGGCACCTGCTGCCAAACCCATCACCCACAACGACATCGGGTTGCCAGCAGCGCGCTCGTCCGCGCGACGGCGATCGGGATGATCGGGGTCTTTGCGCGAGCCCTCGGCCGGGCTCTGGGCAGCGGCGGAACGGACATCGTGCGGCGGTGTGTACGGCTTGGTCATGGGGGACTCCTCAGAACCTGAGACATCAGCCTCGGACAGGCGTGGCGGTGGAGCGTGCAGCCGCAGCGCCTGTGCGGCGCGCGCGGGCAGACGAATGAGGGGCAAAAAGCCCCCATCGGATCGCGGTCATTCCCACCCACTATACGGCCAGCCCAGTTCACGAACAATCAACAAAAAGCACGGAGTCATCCGTAAGTACACCTATACATGAGCTTTTTCGTAGTGCCCCGGATCCCCATGACGACCCACAGAACGTAACTCATGCACCGCCAGAGCGATCCCCCGCCGGCCAGCGCCCTTGGCCGCGCCGGTGGGCGCGGATGCGCCGGGTCTCCCGCAGGCACCGGGGCGTGCGACGGCGGGCACCCATGGCGCAAGCCACCGGCTGGCCCACGCGCCTGCGCCTGCTGATGCGCCCTGGGGCTGCGCGCCGGCTGAGCAAGCGGCCACACCGTGCAGAGCCCGTGCACTCGCAAGGGCGCCCGGACCACGGTGCTTCAATAGGCGATCCTCCAGAACCAGACAGGTATCTGCCATCACGATCGAACACGCCACCGGGCGAACATCATGGTCATGGACTGGCTCCACCGCATGACGACATGGCCCAAGACATCCGCTGGAGGCAACGCTTCGACAACTTTCAGCGTGCGCTGCACCAGCTCACGCAGGCCATGGCCTTGAAAGCGCAGCGCCCTCTATCCGATCTGGAGCAGCAAGGCCTGATCCAAGGCTTCGAGTTCACCCATGAACTGGCTTGGAATGTGTTGAAGGACTACCTGGAGATGGAGGGCATCCAAGGGCTGGTCGGCTCACGGAGCACCGCGCGCGAAGCCTTCAAGCGCGGCTTGGTCCTCGATGGCGAAGTCTGGATGGACATGATCGAAAAGCGCCACCTGTCCAGCCACACGTACAACCAAGCCGTTGCCGACATCATGGTGGTGTCGATTGCAGAAAGGTACTACCCAGCGTTCTGTGAACTGCAGCAGCGCTTTGCCAAGGAAGCATGAGCACTTCAGAGTTCGGCCTGCCCCCCACCACGCTGCACACGATCAGGCAGATCCTTGCTGAAGTGCCATCTGTGAACAAGGCCGTGCTCTACGGCTCGCGCGCCAAGGGCACCTACCGGCCAGGTTCCGACATCGACCTCACCCTGTTCGGAGACGCACTCGATCTCGACATCCTCGGGCTGATCGCCACCCGGCTGGACGAGTCCTCCATCCCCTACCAGGTGGATCTGTCGATTTTCGGACTCATCGAACACGCCGGCCTGCGAGAGCACATCGAGCGCGTGGGAAAAGTCTTCTATCAAAGGTGAAGGCCCATCGGCCATGCCGCTGCACAGATTGCGGCCATGGCGTGGCGGCACCGGGCCACACGGGTGACTTGCAGCGTGGCCGATTTCACCAGCATCGACGGGATGGGTGTTCTCAAACCGTGGATCCTGACCAGCGCCTGTACTCATCGGCGCCACACGCGAGCCGGCCGCCCGGAAGCGAGCGATCCCCCGCCGTCATAGCCCACGGCCGCGCAGGCGGACGCGAACGCGCTGGGTCTCCCGCAGGAACCGGGGCGTGCGGAACCTCACGATCCGCCAGTACAGCCACACGTAGGTCACCGAAAAGACGCCGATCGCTACCGCCAGCGCGGCACTGTTGTCCCAGAAGAGCACCCCCGGCACCGCAGCCAGCGCACACATCACCCAGAGGAAGGGCGCCGTCATCGAGTTGCGCAGGCGCACTGGAGGGTGACGCCCATGGGGCCCCACCGCCCACCGGACCACCCGCTTGTAGATGAGCATGTGCAGATGGACGCCATCGGGGTAGCCGGGCGAGGACCCTCGCAGCACGGCCTTGCGGTACATCGAGAACAAGGTCTCGAACACCGGGTAGACGCACACCAGGAGCGGGAACAAGGGCGAGACATGCGGGTTGCGATGCAGCAGCAACACGCCCACCTCGGCCACGTAGAAGCCGAGGAAGTAGGCGCCTCCATCCCCGAGGAAGATGAGCCCTAGCGGGAAGTTCCAAACGAAGAAGCCGAGAACCGCGCCTATGCCGATCAGCGACAGCGCGACGATCAATGGGTCTGCCACCGCCGCGCCGACATAAGCGAAGCACCCGAGGATGATCGTCACGCACATCGCCGACAGGCCATTGAAGCCGTCGATGATGTTGACCGCATTCGCCGTACCGGTGACGACGAACACCGTGATGGCGATGGCCCCAAGGGGGAAAGACGCCACCCAGTCGACGCCGGGGATCGCGGTGTAGCTGATGACCGCATCCAGGAGCCATACCGACAGGCCGGCGGACACCGCGGTCAGCAACAGCCGCTGCACGGGCGCGATGGCCTTTGTCACATCCTCGGCCAGACCGGCGAGGAAGGCGGGCAGCGAGCAAGCCACCAGCACCAATGCCGTTACCCCAAGATCTTGGTCTCTGACGAAGAGCCAAGCGGCACCCGACGCGGTGGCCACTATGACCGCCACGCCACCGATCCGCGGCACGGGGTCGACATGGAACTTGTGCGGCCCAGGGTATCGGTCCTGAAGCCATCGACCACCGCATTTCGCAGCACCACGAACAATCAAAATAGCTAAACCAGTAGAAATAAAAAAACTTATGAATAATAGTATTTGCATTTTTTTAATCGAAAACTGACAGGAAATATCTCATCCGCTCCAGGAGAACTGGAAATTCGGGCCTCAGATTCGATTACGATAATATGAGTGATTAAGCTTCCTCAGCACGCGGGCCCCATTGAAAATCCCGTTTATTTCAAATGCACGTCCTGCCGCGCGTCCTGACGTCCTTCCTTGTCGCAAGCCTCACCGCCTGCGGCCAAATGCCCACCGCGGGGCCGCAGGAAGAGGTCGTGCTGACATCGGCCAGCCGCGCCGCCGGGGCCACCATCCAGGTGGTGGAGGTGACGGACCGCATCGTCCTGGCACTGGCCCAGCGCAAGCAGACGGTGCTGTTTTCACAGGCATTCGGGCCTTCAGCAGGCGCCGCAGCGGCCATCGGCCCTGGCGACACCGTGGAGGTCAGCCTGTGGGAGGCGCCCCCAGCCACGCTCTTCGGCGCCGGCGTGGCTGCCCCAGGGGCGCTCTCTGCTGCCCGCCCCGTCGTGCTGCCCGAGCAGGTGGTCGACCGCGAAGGCGCCATCGGCGTGCCCTTCGCCGGTCGCATCACCGTGGCGGGGCTGACGGCGCCGCAGGTGGCCGCGGAGATCGTCCGGCGGCTGCGCGGGAAGGCCAATCAACCCGAGGTGCTGGTGCGCGTGCTGCGCAGTGCCTCGTCCACCGTCACCGTGGTGGGAGAGGTGGCCACCAGCATACGCATGACGCTGACCGCCGGCGGCGAGCGCCTGCTGGACGCCCTGGCCGCCGCCGGCGGCGTGCGCCAACCCGTGGCCAAGATGACGGTGCAGGTCACGCGCGGCAACCAGTATCTGGCCCTGCCCCTGGACACCATCATCCGGGATCCCCTGCAGAACGTGCCATTGCAGGCCGGTGACGTCATCACGGCCATCCACCAGCCCCTGAGCTTCACAGCCCTGGGGGCCACCGGCAAGAACGAAGAGATCGCCTTCGAGGCGCAGGGCATCTCCCTGGCGCAGGCACTGGCACGGGCCGGCGGCTTGAACGACAACCGCTCAGACCCTCGCGGCGTCTTCGTCTTCCGCTACGAGCCCGCGCAAACCTTGATCTGGCCCCGCCAGCCGGCCACCGCCACGCCTGAAGGCTTCGTGCCCGTGGTCTACCGCGTCAACCTGGGCAATCCGGCCAGTTTCTTCGTGATGCAGAACTTCCGCATCAGCGACAAGGACGTCCTTTACGTCAGCAATGCCCCGGCAGCGGAATTGCAGCGCTTCCTGAATCTGGTGTTCTCGGTGGTTTACCCGGTCATCAGCACGATTCAGTTGACACGATGATCCCACTTACATGAGAGCCCAGTTGACCAAGCCCTCGGGAACCGACCATGCGAACCGCGCTCGCTGACCTGGCGGAACGCCACGATCTGCGGTTTGGCACCAGCGGCGTGCGTGGCCTGGTGTCCCACATGACGCCAGATCTTGTCTATGCCTACACCCAGGCTTTCGTCGGCACTGTCGCTGCAGAAGCCGAAGCTGTCGCGATCGGGCACGACCTTCGGCCCAGTAGCCCCGGCATCGCGGCGAGTTGCCTCCAGGCGGTTCAAGACAGCGGGCGTCGGGCCCTCTTCCTCGGGCCGCTGCCCACCCCGGCCCTGGCCTACCACTGTGCACTGCACGGGCTCGCAGGCGTGATGGTCACGGGCAGCCACATTCCCTTTGACCGGAACGGACTGAAGTTCTACGGCCGGCACGGGGAGATATCCAAGCCGGACGAGCAGGCCATCCTGGGGGCCATGGTCTCGGTGCCCGCAGATGTCCAACCCGTCCGATTGCCAGAGGCCGACCCATCTGCCCTCTTGTCCTATGCAAACCGGTATGCAAGCTACTACGGCACCAGCCGCTTGGCCGGATGCGTGGTGGGCCTTTACGAGCATTCGAGCGTGGCCCGTGACGTTGTGCGCTCGATCCTCCAGCAACTGGGTGCCGAGGTGCTGTCGCTGGGGCGTACCGACACCTTCGTACCCATCGATACCGAGGCGGTGCGCCCAGAAGACGTTGAGCTGGCCCGCCATTGGGCAGAGCAGCATCGCGTGGATGCGATCCTGTCCACCGATGGAGACGGCGACCGACCCCTCATCGCAGACGAGGCTGGCCGATGGATCCGTGGTGACATCGTCGGCGTTCTCTGCGCCAGATCTCTCGGCGCACGAGCCGTCGTCACCCCCGTCAGTAGCAACACCGTGGCAGAGAAGTGCGGCAGTTTCGGAACGGTGGTCCGCACGCGCATAGGGTCACCCTATGTCATCGAGGGGATGGCTCGGGCGCAAGCCTTCGCAGGCCACGGGCCCGTGGCGGGCTACGAGGCGAATGGCGGCTTCCTGCTCGGCTCGGACGTGACGATGGGTACCCGCGCGTTGAAAGCTCTGCCGACCCGAGACGCCGTGCTGCCCATGTTGGCCCTACTCGTCGAAGCGCGCGGCCGCGGCTGCAAGGTATCAGACCTCCCAAAAGCCCTACCGCCGCGGTTCACGGCCAGTGATCGCTTGCAGCACGTCCAGCCCGAAAAAACCATAGCGCTGGTTGAGCGCCTCAGAGGTGATGCAGCCCTCGCGGCCGAGATCATGGCCCCCGGTTCGGGCCGGCTGCAGCACTTGGACCTCACAGACGGGCTTCGCGCTACCTTTTCCAGCGGCGACATCGTTCACCTGCGTCCCAGCGGGAACGCGCCGGAGCTGCGCTGCTACGTCGAGAGTGACAGCGACAGTGCAGCCGCTCGCTTGTGCGAGGTCTGCTTGGTAGGCGTTCGAACGTTCCTGTCTGATCGTGTGTTCAATCCATGAGGCATGGCTGAGTTTTTTCACCCTGTTCAAGGGGCGCATGATGGATATTGATTCGAGGATCTTCGTCGCTTGGCATTTGGGTTTGGTTAGATCCGCGCTCGTGCGGCGTCTTAGCACTGCAGGCTACGAGAACGTACTGAAGCGAACACGGGCGGAACTGGATCTACGAGCATTCCGATAATCGTTCTACTGGCGCAACCTGAGATCTTTTGAAGTCGAGATACTGAGTCGTGCACAGGTACGGTAAAGATTTAGGAGAATCAGCTTCATCGGGCTCTTCTTCCCGGTGCGTGTCTTCGTCTGATCGCCACATACACGACTTGCGATTGACCAATAAATCGATAATTTCAAGATCCGATCGGGTTGTCTTCATAACCGACTTCACCCGGCTTCAGAAGAAAGGCGATACCCTCTCTGCGTCGGGAGAAGGCCCACTCAGGTGGTTGAGTCAGATACTTACCTCGAGCGAGGCCTGGCGCGACTCCCATCTGACTTTTGGAATCATCAGTCCCTTTTCTGGTGATGCAGTCAATTCGTCGGCTTTTTCGTCGCGTAAGGCATTCATCGAATATATCGAGGATCCTTCATCAGCATGGGCACGCCGCTTCCACTCTGACGGTGAGAGCCTTTTTCCGCGGTGGTGGCGGAAGGTTATTGCAGCAGACCTGGTGGTCGGGTTTGAGTTGTCTCCCGCCCTTCGCAAAGCCTTGCACCGCAGCGGGAAGCGTTATGTCAGTTTTCACATCCACCCCCTGCGGTTCTTGCGAGACTTGTGCCTGGGCGCCGTCAGTAACGACCCGCTGCTGGTCACGACGCTTGAGACTTCCGCAGTGCCGGACAGTGAAGTCACCCTCCAACTCCACCGCTTCAGGGCCTTGTGCGGCTTCCAACGCCCGTCGGCGCTGAAAGTCCCCGAAGGACTTCCCATCCTGATTGGCCAGACACCCAGAGACTCGGTATTGATCCGTGACGACGGCACTTTCGCGGATTGGCTGGACTATGAAGAAGAACTGCAGGCCCAACTGTCTGGTTTTGATGCTTGTGTACTGATTGAACACCCGTATCGTGCCGACAGCCGGGACATTGCAGAGTATCTTCGGTGCAGGCACGGCAAATCAGTGATCAGCACCAAGACCAATGGGTACGGACTACTTTTTTCCATGGTAAAGACGCCCGCGGTGCTTACCTTGGCATCATCCCTGGGCGTGGAGGCGGAGGCTACGGGGTTCCCCGTCTCATTCCTGTTGGGTGATCCACGCCATTTGATGCTCTTGCCTGAACAAGAGTCCGGCTCCCTGGTCCCGCTGGGCCATAGGTCACTATCTGATGAGGTTTGGCGCAGTATCCTCGGGCGCGGTTCCGAGGCGCGGAAGACGAAGCCGCATACTGGCTCAGCGTGGGCTCTTGGGGACCATTACCTGCGCGACAGCCTGGAGGGCTGGGGATACCAGGCTTTGCGAAACCGCCTTGCAGGTTTAAGGGCCGACACCCGCTGGTTGCCCTCAGCCTTGATGTCCGAAGAGCGAGCGGGTGAATTGCTGCAGCAATTGCACCCTCTGCCCCAATGGGCAGGCGAGATTGAACTCAAAGTGTCCGAGCGGCCATTGAAATTGAACGAGACCCGCAGCCTTTCGGGCACCGACCCGGGCTTTGCTGATCTTCTTGGGGCGGGATTTCATGGCGCTGAGGACTGGGGCGCATGGGCCTTACCAGGGGCGAGCGAATTGGTCATCCCCGTTGATCCCACGAATGGCGCCGTTCTGGAAGTTGACGTGGACGTGCGCTGCTTTGAAGGCACACTGCACCAGTGCCCGGTTCTGGAGGTAAGCCACGAAGACGAGATGCTGGGCGTTGTGATGTTCCGGCCCATCGCGCTGCGATCAGCACAAATGAAGCTGACGTGCCGGGCTGACAACGCTCCTGTGCGACTGAAGTTCCAGATGTCGGACGGTGTCAGCCCGTACGAGGGCGGGAACAGTTCGGACACTAGGCCGTTGGGTTTCGGCATCACCAAGGTTGACCTTCGGCTTACCAAGCGGCCGACACGGAACGGCCATGGGGTAGCGATATGGGGTCTGCCGGCCGACGACGGCAGACCCAGCACCATGCCCATGCAGCTTCTTCTGACCGGATGAATCGGGTGGAACGCCTTGAACTCTGACCAGCTCAAGCTGCTTAACCTAGGCTTGGCCAAGGTGGAGGCAGCCTTCACCGAAAGGTTGGCGACCCTTGAAAGCCAGCTGCGTGAGGCCCAGGCTCAGGCAACCTCCTTGCAGGAGGCTTTGGTCTCGGCCGATGCACGACATCAAGCCTTGGAAGAAGGCCACTGGCAGCATACCCAAGCCCTGCAGGCGGCGATGGAAGAGCAAGCCCAAGCTCAGCAGCAGGCGCACGCCCAGCGTGAGGGTGAGCTGCAGCAGCAGCTGCAAAGCGCCGCGCAAGACCTGGCCCAGAGGCAAGAGGCTTTCGCGGCCCGCGAACAAGAACTTGTCGCAGCTCTACACGCGCTGCAAGCGCAAGCCGCGGCCCAGCAGGCGCAAGCTGCGGCTGAACGCGCTCAGGCCGCCTCCGCGCTTGAGCGCGCAGTCGCCCAGCGGCAGGCCTTGGAAGAGGCCCACCGGGAGCAGACCCAGGCCCTGCAGGCCGAGATGGAAGACCAAGCCCAAGCCCAGCAGCAGGCACACGCCCAGCATGAGGGTGAGCTGCAGCAGCAGCTGCAAAGCGCCGCGCAAGACTTGGCCCAGAGGCAAGAGGCTTTCGCGGCTCGCGAACAAGAACTGGCCGCTGCTCTACACGCGCTGCAAGCGCGAGCCGCAGCCCAGCAGCAGCAAGCTGCGGCTGAACGCGCGCAGGCCGCCGACGAGCTTGAGCACGCCGTCGCTCAGCGGAGGGCCTTGGAAGAAGCCCACCGGCAGCAGACCGAGGCCCTGCAGGCCGCGCTGGAAGAGCAAGCCCAAGCCCAGCAGCAGGCGCACGCCCAGCGTGAGGGTGAGCTGCAGCAGCAGCTGCAAAGCGCCGCGCAAGACCTGGCCCAGAGGCAACAGGCTTTCGCGGCTCGCGAACAAGAACTTGCCGCTGCTCTACACGCGCTGCAAGCGCAAGCCGCAGCCCAGCAGGAGCAAGCTGCGGCTGAACGCGCGCAGGCCGCCGCCGAGCTTGAGCGCGCAGTCGCCCAGCGGCAGGCCTTGGAAGAGGCCCACCGGCAGCAGAGCCAGACCCTGCGGGCCGCGCTGGAAGAGCAAGCCCAAGCCCAGCAGCAGGCGCACGCCCAGCGTGAGGGTGAGCTGCAGCAGCAGCTGCAAAGCGCCGCGCAAGACCTGGCCCAGAGGCAACAGGCTTTCGCGGCTCGCGAGCAAGAACTTGCCGCTGCCGCGACCACCCTAGCAACCACACTCCCCGCCGACCTCATGACCAATGCCACTGGCGCCGCAGCCTCGCTGCAAGAACTGCTATCGCTGCACGACAGTCGCTTCATCGCCGCCGTGTACCTGACCGTGCTCCGGCGCCCGGTAGATGATGAGGGCCTGTCCACCTACCTGCAGCACCTGCGCGGCGGCATGTCCAAGGCTGAGCTGATCGCCGCTCTGGCCCGGTCGCCCGAAGGACAGGCCGCCAACTGCCGACTCCCCGGCCTCGGCGAACTGGTCGCTTCCACAACCCGCACGCCGGCCACCTTGCTTGGCCGTCTGTACAAGCGGGCGGCGGTCGACGGCAAGCAGGACTTCGGCCAGCAGCTGACACGCATGGAGAACCAGATCGGCCGCCTGATGCTCGAGACCGGTGAGCAGCTGGGCCGGCTGGTAGGCGCAGTAGCCGACCTGCGTCGCCAAAACGATCACCACCAGCAGGCCCTCGTCGACATGCTTGCCGCTAGTCAGGCTTCCGCGGCCACGCTGGCCACGGCCACGCCGGGGGGCGGAGGCCAGCCGAATGCTGCTGCACCGGCAACCGCCGACGAGGTACCTTGGAGCGACGACGTGGTCGAGCGGGTCCGCCAACTACTGCAGTAGGGACAGGCATCATGAGGATCGCCATCGCCACCGTGCAGGTGCCGTTCATCGCCGGCGGCGCCGAACTCCAGACCCAGGGCCTGCGCAATGCACTGAAGACCGCGGGCCACAGCGTGGAAGTCGTTACCATGCCTTTCCGCTTCTCGCCGCCTCAAGCGGTCAGACAGGCGATGGCGGGCTGGCAGGCCCAGGACTTCGGCCGCTTCGATTGTGGGACGATCGACCTGGTGCTGGCCCTGCGCTTCCCGGCCATCTACCTCAAGCACCCGCGCAAGCGTGCATGGCTGATGCACCAGCACCGCTCGATATACGAGCTGTTCGACAGTGCCTACGGCGAGTCGTCCTCCAACGCCGAGGCCTGCTCGCTGAGAGACGAGATCACCACGCAGGACACCGAGGCCCTGCGGGCCGCCGAGGCGGTGTTTACCACGTCGGAAGAAGTCAGCGGCCGCCTGCGCCGCTTCAACGGCGTCGAGTCGAGGGTGATCCTGCATCCGCCGAACGGAGCCGAACGCTTCCGCAGCGGCGAGTGCCTGCCCTACATCTTCTTCCCCAGCCGCCTGGAGACGCTGAAGCGCCAGGACCTGTTGATCCGTGCGATGGCCCACGTGAAGTCGCCGGTGACGGCGGTGCTGGCCGGTGAAGGCGGTCAGGCGGCCAACTTCCACCTGCTGGCGCGCGAGCTGGGCCTACATGGGCGGGTGCAGTTCCTGGGCCGTATCGACGATGAGGCCATGATCAGCTACTACCAGCATGCCCTCGGGGTGTTCTTTGGCCCCTACTTGGAAGACTACGGCTACATCACCCTGGAAGCCATGCTCGCGGGACGGGCAGTGATCACCTGCACCGACTCGGGCGGCCCCACGCACTTCGTGCGCGACGGCGAGACCGGTTGGGTGGTCGAGCCCACCCCCGAGGCGGTGGCTCGGGCGATCGACGTACTTTGGCAAGACCGCGAGCAGGCAGCTCGAATGGGACGTGCAGGACGTGCGCTCTACGACGCGCTGGACATCCGCTGGACGCGGGTGATCGATACCTTGTTGGCTGATTGACCCCCATGAGGATCGCACTACTGGCGCCCAGCCCCGTTCCCTTCGTGCTAGGAGGCGCGGAACACCTGTGGCTGGGACTGCAACGCCACATTAACGAGGAGACCACGCACGCCTGCGAGGTCTTCAAGGTGCCCACGCGCGAGAACTCGCTGCAGGAGCTGCTGCGCTCGTATCGCGCGCATGCACAGACCGACCTGTCGCACTTCGACCGGGTGATCTCGACGAAGTACCCGGCGTGGATGACGCGCCACTCGAACCATGCGGTGTACATGCAGCACACGCTGCGGGGGCTGTACGACACCTATCATTTCTGCCAGCAGCCAGAGACGGTCGACTGGCCAGCCGCGCTGCGTGACGTGCGCCAGGCTATTGAGGGCCTAGTGCAGGCCGACAGCGCGGACAACGGGCCGGTGTTCAGGCTGATCGACTTGGTCGAGTCGGCACTGGAAAGCGGTCGTATGGACGCGAATTTCGGTCGCTTCCCAGGACCATTCGTACGCCAGCTGGTTCACGCTCTGGACCGCTTCGCGATGCAGCCCGCGCGCATCGCGTCGTACACCGCGATCTCCGCGACCGTGCGGCGCCGCATCGGCTACTTCCCGCCCAGCGCCGACGTCGCGGTGATTCACCACCCGCCGCGCTTGGACGGCTTCTTCTGTGCCGGCGACGATCACCTGTTCACAATCAGTCGCCTCGACGGTGCCAAACGCATCGGTCTGATCGTGGAGGCGATGCGGTACGTAAAGGCCGACATCCCTCTGCTGATCGGCGGTCAAGGGCCGGACGAGGCCAGGCTGCGCGAACTGGCTGCAGGCGACTCGCGCATACGGTTTCTCGGGGCAATGACCGATTACGAGGTGAAGGATGCGTACGCCCATGCGCTGGCCGTGCCCTTCGTGCCGTACGACGAGGACCTCGGGCTGATCACCATCGAGGCCATGCGCAGCGGCAAGCCGGTGGTGACGGTATCAGACGCCGGCGGCGTCATCGAGTTCGTCGAGCACGGTCAGACTGGGCTGTGCACGGCGCCCGACCCGGTCGCGCTCGGCCAGGCGATCGATCAGCTGTGCGCCGACCGCGCGGCCACGCGCGCCATGGGACACGCAGCCCGCCAACGCGTGACCGGCATCAGCTGGCACAAGGTCGCCGCGCGGCTGGTGGGCGAGCCCTTGCCCGCGCCGAGGCCCAAGCGGTCCCCGGCCCAGACCAGCCGCCGACAGCACCTCGCCGTGGCCCTGACCTTCTCGGTCGATCCGCCACGAGGAGGCGGTCAGTCCCGGGTCTACCACCTGTACAAGGCGCTCGCACGGGCGATGGATGTCACCCTGGTGTGCTTGTGCGGACCTGACGAGAGCCCACGGCGCCAGCAACTCGCACCGGGCCTAGTGGAAGCGCGCGTGCCCAAGTCGCCCTCTCACCAGGATGCGGAAATCGAGCACAGCCGCAGCGTCGACTGGGTGCCGGTGACCGACATCGTCGCGGCAAGGGAGATCCATCGCACGCCCGCGTTCCTTGAGGCCCTTGATGCGGCCTGCATCGGCGCCGATGCCGTGGTCGCAAGCCACCCCTACTTCGTGAAGACCCTACGCGAGCGCTATCCAGGCAAGCCGCTGTGGTTCGAGGCGCACAACATGGAAGTGGCTCTAAAGCGCGAGATCCTGCCGGACAGCGACGCCGGACGCGCGCTTCTGGCCTGGGTGGAGGAGGACGAACGCCGCGCGTGGCAAGAGGCGCAGTTCGTCTTCGCCTGCGCACAGCGTGACATCGACCTGATGCGCGAAGCGTACGGAGCAACGCCTGCCCTCACACTGGAAGTACCGAACGGCTTCGCTGAAGACGAGGTGCAGACCACGGACGCGGAATCGCGGCAGGCGCTGAAGGAGAAGCTGGGGCTGGGCACCCACCCAGTAGCCCTGTTTATTGGCAGCTGGCACGGACCAAACTTGGATGCGGTGGAGCGCATTCTCGGATACGCAGTAGCTCTCCCATCGCTGCGCTTCGTGATTGTCGGCAGCGCATGCCAATACTTCGCCGAGCGCGAGGTACCCGCTAACGTGCACATGGTGGGCGTCGTCGATGCGCAGGAAAAGCGTGTGTTCCTCGCGACAGCCGATTTGGCGATCAATCCGATGACCCGCGGCTCAGGTAGCAACCTGAAGATGTTGGACTACTTCGCGGCTGGCATACCGGTGCTGTCGACGCCGTTCGGGGCACGCGGCATCGATGCACAACCGGACACTCACTATCTAGCGGCCGAAATCGGGGAGTTTCAGTTCGCTCTGGTGCGCTGGCTGGTACAGAAGCCCAGGCTGCGGGACATGGCCGATCGCGCCGAACAGTTAGCCCGCGAGCGCTACACCTGGACTGCGATCGGCAAAACGGCACTGAGCTTCATCGAGGGTGTAGTTCTGACCCACTGGCACCCGGATGCCAACGCCTGGAATCGGGCATCTACGCGCGTAGCAGACCAAGCACGTCATCGCTAGAGCGATTACTCCTAGCGCGTTATCCTGTACGCTTGCAATCGGGCGCGGCTGTGCCTATGCAGCAATCCGCTAAACGAGGTAAATCATGAATTTTTTGCAAAATCTTGCTCATGAAGGTGTCCTCGTTTGCCCCGCGTGTCGTGGCCGACTGGCCACTGAGCCTTATGTCTGCCAGAACTGTCGCAAGGAGTGGCCGGCCGCCTTCGGAGTGCCTGACTTCTTCAATGAGTACGGCATCCCTGCTGGGCAAGCCGATGTCGACAAGACTGCCGTAGATCGCATTCGCTCGATCCTTGCGTTGCCGACATCCTCGACTCACGCTGTCGCCACTATTCTTGCGCGTTCACAGACGCTGCGGTGCGGAAATTCGAACCTAAATGCCGAGATTGCCGACATGAATGATCGTTTCTTTGGCGGAACCGGGTCTATTGCACACCCACCCATCCCCGATAACGTCAATAGCTCTATCCAAGCTGAAATGGTTAGGCACTACTTACCGGACAAGGTCACCAGAGGGGTAGAATTCTCGGCAAACGTGCGGCTGCGCAATAAGGGAAACACTGCTTGGTCGTCGCGCACCACCCCGCCCGCAGTGGTTATCGCTGACTGGGTCGGTGGCGAAGGGCGGGCAACTACCAGCTTTCCGATCGACATCGCACCGGGCTGTTCCATAAGCATCCCGCTGCGGTTGCGCGCTCCTGTGCAACCGGGCAGATTCATCCTCGGCATATCAATCGGCTGTGGAGGATCTTTAACTGAGATCGCGAAAATTGATATCGACGTTAGCAGAAATAGTCCCGCTCCGAGCTACGGGCTCCCACCAATGATCGTGGAATTCGGTGAGCAAATGGACTATGCAGCAGATCATCAGGACGCTGTTATGATGGTGCTTGCCCACATAGCTAAGACTGAAGAAAGACGCCTTCGTATCCTTGAGGTGGGATGTGGCACGCATCCTCAGCTTGCCTGGGTTGAATCATGTGACATTGTTGGCTTGGACATAAGCTCGCCAATGCTGGAGCTGGGAAGCTTGTACTTTGAGGGCAAGTTCCCTCACCGATTCGGGCTCGTATGTGCCGATGCACTTAATCCGCCATTTCGTACAGAGTCTTTCGACATCATCGCCATGTTTGCGGCGCTGCATCACTTTCCCGAGCCCGATACGCTCCTCAAGAAATTGGTAACGCTGTTGCGTCCGGGCGGCTTCATTGCAGTCATGTGCGAACCAATCGGAGATTCGCTGGAAATGGCGCCCACTGTCCGGGATCTGCTCAAGGGAATTAATGAACAGGTATTTAGCCTTGACGAGTATCGGCTGATTTTCGGGCGGGCTGGATTGTCGCCTGTGAAGGTCCATGTGGATGGCGGTTCGTTGAAGGCCATTTTACATGGCCTCCGACCGGTAACAATCGCCGAAACGGGGGGCGACGATACGCCGAAATAACAGGTCAGCTTCAACCGAAATGACTGGTCACGATCTCCGAAATACGCGCCGCGGCAGACAATCACGTTTGACCGGGGTTTTTCCAGACCTTCCCTAGGGCGGTGATGAGCACTGACACCGAATGGGAAAAGTGGGGCGCCAAAGACCCCTACTTTGGGGTACTGACCAACCCGAAGTACCGGGCAACGAATATAACCAAGGAGGCCAAAGAAGAGTTCTTTGCCTTGGGTCGGTGGCATGTCGACCATGTGCTTCAGGTGTGCCGCACGCAGTTGGACACCTCCTTCAACCCGCAAAGAGTGCTCGAGTTCGGCTGCGGTGTGGGTCGGTTGGCGATCCCCTTCGCACAAACCGGTGCGCAGGTGGTTGGAGTAGACATCTCGCCATCAATGTTGGCCGAGGCCCGCCGAAATTGCGAGGCCGCGGGTCTTCTTTCATGCATTGAATTGCTTGGGTCTGACGATGACCTGAGCCTGGTCACAGGTGATTTCGATCTGGTTCATTCTTGCATCGTCATTCAACACATCGAGATCCCACGCGGGCTGAAGATCTTCCAGGAGCTGGTGCGACGGGTGCGCCCCGGGGGTATCGGTGCTCTGCACGTCACCTTTGCTTGGGATCTTCATCGCGAAACGCTTGGGGTTTTTCAAATACCGCAACCAAGCCCCTCGCTGCCGTGGTGGCGCCACTGGAGGCAGGCGGTGGTTGCAGTGCTACGCGGTACGCCCGAATTGGCGCCCGCCCCACCCGACGCAGACCCCGAGATGCAGATGAACTTCTACAACCTGAGCCAGTTGATGTTTGTCCTTCAGCAGGCTGGTGCTGGGATGGTGCATTGCCAGCTCACCGATCACGGCGGTGCGATCGGCGCTTTCATGTTCTTCCGCAAGCCGCCGCGCGATTGAAGCCCTTGCGCCAGCGGTGGCAGGGGTCACTCAAACGCGTATAACCGGCCGAACAGACTGGGCCCGCAATCGAACCGGCCAGCGACGAAGCCGCTTCTTTCGAAGACCTCGCGCAAGAATGCCTCCGTGAACCCGAGTTCGAACCAGCCAGTCTCGCGCATCACCACCGCCACTTCGCTGTGCAGGCGCACACCCCACGGGTAGGGAACCGCCGGATGGGGTCCGTCAACCACAGGTTCGCCACCCAGCAGCACCTTGCCGCCAGGTGCCAGCATGGCCCGCAGCAGCGGCACCACCTGCGGAAATTCCACGCAGTGGTGAAAGCTCTCGTAGAACCAGATCAATCGATAGCGTTCACCCGGCCGGGGGTGAAACCCGAACAAGCCCCGGTGCGGCACCAAGGACACCCGAAAGAATTCGGCCTGCTGCCGAATGAAGTCGCAGAAGCGGGCTGAGATGTCCACCGTGTCTACGTGTACGCCCAGCCGCGCCAGTGCCAGTGCGGTCTGGCCAAAGCCGGCACCGTACTCCAGCGCCCGGTCACCGGCCTTCAGCCCGCAGTGCTTCAACAGCATGCTGGTGGCAAAGAAGTGGTCGGCCGCGGCGGCAACCGCCAATGGGTCGCGCCGCCGGTAGAAACCGGGCAGGCGTATCGGGTCCGCCCCTTCCCAGCCCGCGTCGGCCTCGTCGCGGACTGGGTCGTACTCACGGTCCACGCCAGCCACCAGGCGCCACAGCCGGTGCTGCTGCGCGCGGTAATCTGCGCCCCATGGGTCCAGCCCGTGCTGAAACCATCCGGGCAGCCGCATATGGGCATCACGGTAAGCGTCCCATTCAGACCCCGGATGCCCGTTGTTGGAACGTTTCCACAACTCCACCAGGTGGGGGATGTCTTCCGGCTCAAAGACAACGTTCTCCGTCGGCTGAGGCTGCGGGCCCTTGACATACCGGGCGAGCCGCCTTCGGGCCCGCTGCAGCAAGGTTGCCACGGTCATGGCTGGCGTGCGGCCACCACCCGCTGCAGGAAGGCTTGCCACTGCGGCATCACGTGCCCAGGCTGGTAGGCCGCAGCCACGCAATGGCCCGCGTCGCGCAACGCCTGGCGTCGGTGTTCCTGTTCAGGGCCCAAGAGGCGGGCGAGGACGGTAGCCATCTCCTGCGGCGCATAAGGGCTGAAATACTCCGAAGCATCGCGGTACACCTCGCGGTGGACCCGGATGTCGGACGCGGCGACGACGCCGCCTGCGCACATGGCCTCGACACCCGAGAAGTCGAAGCCCTCACCAAAACTCGGGCACACCGTGACCACCGCATGGCGGTACAGCAGCCTCAGGTCATCGGCAGGGACATCGCTCAACAGGTGCAGGCCACCGCGCTCCAGCCAAGGCGTGCAGCGCCGCAAGATGGATTCATGCTCCCAACCCGGCCCGCCGACGAACACCAGATTGAGGTTCGGATCGCCTGAAGTGCGCAGAAGCTCCCACGCGTCCAGCAGGGCCAGATGGTTCTTGCGTGGCTCGAGCGTGGACACCATCAGCAGGTAGCGCAGCGGCCCCGGCGTCAGGTCGGCCGGCGCAAGGGCGGCACCGCCACCGTGGGGCGCCTGACGGTTCTTGCGGCTCCAGATGATCTCGGGCACACGCTCAGGGCCTTGCTGTTCGGGCCTGAAGTGGTGCGAAACCATGTTGGGGATGGTGACGGTACGGGCTTCGACCTCCGGCAACACCGACAGCAGGTCAGCACGGGTGGCGTCGGACACACATGCGAACCATGCGCCATCTGCGGCATTGCGGCGCAGCGCGTGGTAGTGCATGGCGCGGTGGTATCCCCGGTCTTTGATGGTGTGGGGCATCAGCAAGGGGATGGCGTCGTGATAGCGCACCACCATCGCCGTGCCCGTGGTGACGCGGCCAGGGTAGGGGGTTTCGGCAATCATCACGTCGATGCCACGGGTGTCGACCCGCGGGTACAGCGCATGGCCCAGAGCACTGGAGCCCACGCCGACCGCATTCACCACGGACCAGGGCCAACGCATCACCCGGTGCGGGCGCTGGGTGACGAGTGTGAAGTCTTCGACGGGCAGGGTCTTGGCGAAAAGAGCGCGCCAGACGTAGTCCTCATAACCCTCAGGCTGGAAGCCTGTCAGTCGAACCCGCCCACCCCATGGCGCCGAGAGCGCCGCCAGCAGCGGGCCGGTCAGCTTGAGAAGGCGTTTGCGCAGGTGCTCCAGCCGGTGCGACGCCGCGCCCTGCTGCAGGGAGACCACCACATTGGAGAGCAGATCTGTGCGTTGGCTGGCCGTGATTCGGCTGGGGACCTGGCCCTCGTGGTCCAGCGGCAGCCCGTTCTCGAGCACGAGGTTGCCGCTCTGCAGCAGGCCGTGGACATCCACGTCGGGCAGGGCCGCCAGGCCGCGGAAGAGCAGCCGTGTCTCTTGCGGGATCCCGCTGTAGCCGTCCAGCGCCGGCCGCATCTCTAGCAGGACTTTCATCGGTGCGGGATCCATCAGTCGAACTGAGGGCCAGGTGGGGGCACCACCTGCTCATCGTAGAACGCAAAGGCCTCGTCCACAGTCGGGAATTCGTACAAACGCCCCAGGTGCAGGACGGCGGCGCGTTCGCAGTAGCTGCGGATGATGTGGGCATCGTGCGAGACAAGGATAAAAGAGCGGTCCTTGCGCTTCTGGAAGAGTTCCACATGGCAACGGTCGCCGAAGCGGGAGTCGCCCACTGACAGACCCTCATCGATGAGGAAGCAGTCAAACTCGATGGCCATGCTCAGCGCGAAAGCCAGGCGCATCGTCATGCCCACCGAGTAGCGCACCACGGGCTCTCGCAGGTAGATGCCGAGCTCGGTGAACTCCTCGACAAAGGGCACCAGGGGCTTCCAATCCACCCCGTAGACCCGACAGACGAACTTCAGGTTGTCCAGCCCGGTCAGATGCGTCTGGAAGGCACCGGTGAAGGCCAGCGGCCAGCTCACGCTCATGCCCCGATGGATGTGACCTGAGGTGGGGTTCTCCGCCCCGCTGAGCAGCCGGATCAGCGTGCTCTTCCCCGCGCCGTTACGCCCCAGGATGCCGATATGCCGGCCACGCTCCAGCGTGAAGCTCACATGGTCCAGCACACGCCTGCGGCCCAGCCGCGTGCCGTAGCTCTTGCACACCTGCTGCAACTGGATCATTCAGACCCCGCGCGCCGCGCCGCCACGCGCAGCAGCCACAGGCCGAGCAAGGTCAGCACCAGGTTGCAAGCGGCCATGTATGGCATGTCGTAGTGCGTGCGCACGGCATTACCGAAGTAGCCCTCCCGCAGGATCTCGACGCCATGCACCATCGGCAGCAACAGCACCACCGCCTGGCCGGCCGGGGGCAACCAATCCACCATGAAGGCGGCGCCGGACAGGGGGAAGAGCAGATAGGAGACCGGGTGCCACAAGCGCTCGATGATCTCGCTGAAAGCCGTGGCAGCGCCAATGACCATGGCCAGCGCAGCGCCGAACCAAGCCAGCATGAGCCAGCCGAAGACGACGAGTCCGGCGTCCTGCGGTGCGCTCATCCACTCGATGCCGGTGAAGAAGAGGGCCAGCACCACGAAGGACGCGGTCGCCCCCGCCTCTTCCAGCAGGATGCGTGTGATGAACACGTCGATGACCTTGACGTTGCGGTGGTAGAGCAGGTTGCGGTTTTGCTGGATGCCGCTGTTGCAGCGCGTGACGGTGTTCCGCCACATCAGCACCGATGAGTAGCCGGTGATGGCGAAAGCCACGATGGGAATCGAAGAGCCATGGTTCATGCTCGCCGCGGACCACAGCGCAGTCACCCCCAACGTGAAGAGCATCGGCTCCCCGATCAGCCAAAGCACCCCCAGGTTCTCACGGCCGAAACGGGTGATCACCTCCCGCATCATCAACGCCCAGATCACGCGGCGCTGGATGGCCCAGGACTCGAGGAAGGAGGAGCGCGTCTGCATGCCTGGGGCAGCCCGGGCTTTCAGGCCGTGTGCTCGCGCACGCTGGCGATCACCAACCTGACGACACCCCACAAGAGCAGCCCGATCACGAAGATCGTCACCACACCCCGAAGCCGCCGCGGCTCCACCGCGTGGTCGGGCCGATTCGGCTGCACCAGGCGCTCGAGGTAGAGCTGCTTGCGTGAGGCCTCGCTGCGCGCCGTATCAAGCGCCACCATCGCGGCGCCCAACTGGCGATCCGCAAATTGCTTGTCGAGCTGCAGCCGGTCATAGGCCGGCGACTTGGCGCTGAGCCCAGACTCCCGGGACAGCACACGGGCGTTCTCCGCCGTCACGGCTTCGCGCAGCTTGGCCACGCGCTGCTCAAGGGCGCCGACCTGCGGGTTACCCGGTGACACCCTCATCACCTGCTGGAGTTGCAATTCAGCAGCCATCAATTCCTCGCGCAGTCGCGCCACGCCCTGCAACTGGATGGCGCTCTGACGGTCCGGGTCGAACACCGAGCGGTCCGCCCGGAAGCCGGACAACGCCGCGGCCGCAGCCTTGGCCCGCTGCTCTGCCAACGCCACCTCCTGCTCGGCCACCTCGATCAAGTCGCGGCGGCTGCGCAGGTTCATGTTGTTGAGCAGCCGCTCGCCCATCTCCAGCAATTGGTTGTTGATGCGCTCGGCCTGTTCGGCCGTGTAGGCCCGCACACGCAACACACTGATGGACGAGACCGAGTCGTACTCGATGGTCACATGGTTGAGATAGTGACGGTGCAGGGCCTCGAAGCTCTCGTCCCAGGGCTGAAGGCCGGGGAAGCGGTTGACGAAGTCGATCTGTGGCGCGGTGTAGGCCCGGCGCATACCGACGGTGGCTTCCAGCTCCTGCAGCGCGTCGCGGCTGCGGATGAAATCGTGGACCGAATAGGTGTCATCCTGGGAGCGGGAGAAAACTGTGCCCTGCAGCAGCGCTCCCAGCCCCGACTGCGCAGGGCGCTGGGGGTTGCGGACGAGAAAACGGGATTCCGAAACATACACATCGGACGCCACGAAGCCGAAGTACGCCACGGCGAGCAAGGTCGGCAAGAGCACGGTGGCAACGAAAACCGCATCGAAGCGGCGCCACAGCCGCGAAAGAAAGGGGGGGCGGGGGGGCCCGGGCGGCGACACCGCAGGGCCTGGA
>CAZFVH010000037.1:21932-33322 GCA_964522465.1 uncultured Rubrivivax sp.
GCCCCCACCCCCCCCCCGGCCCGCCCCCCCCCCCGCCCCCCCCCCGCGGGGGGGGCCGCCCCCCCCCGGGCGGCGACACCGCAGGGCCTGGAGCAATTTCAGCGGACATCGTTCGTGTTGGCGTAGCGCTCAAGCGCGGCCGTAGGTGTCTTCGAAGCGAACGATGTCGTCCTCCCCGAGGTAGCTTCCGGACTGAACCTCGATGATCTCGAGCGGCACCTTGCCGGGGTTGGCCAGGCGGTGCACCTGCCCGAGCGGGATGTAGGTGCTCTGGTTCTCGGTCAGCAGGATGACCTGCTCGCCGTTGGTGACCTCGGCCGTGCCGCTGACCACGATCCAGTGCTCGGCGCGGTGGTGGTGCTTCTGCAGGCTCAAGGCTGCACCCGGCTTCACGAGGATGCGCTTGACCTGGAAGCGTGTGCCCGTGTCGATGCTGTCGTACCAGCCCCAGGGGCGGTGTACCTTGCGATGCAACGCGTGCTCGCCCCGCTGTTCGGCACCGAGGCGGGCCACGATCTTCTTGACGTCCTGGCTGCGTGATCGGTCGGCGACGAGCACGGCGTCAGAGGTCTCGACGATCACAACATCCTGCACGCCCACGGCGGCCACCAGGCGCTCATTGGCGTGCACGTAGGTGTTGCGACAATCCTCGAGCAGGCTGTCGCCGGTGCTGCCGTTGCCGAACTCATCCTTCTGCGCCACCTGCCAGACGGCATCCCAGGCGCCCAGATCGCTCCAGCCGGCATCCAGGGTCTCCACGCCCAGCGCCACATCACTGCCCGGGCAGCGCTCCATCACGGCGTAGTCGACAGATTCGGCAGGCACGGCTGCGAACTCCGCCTTGCCGGGGCGGACGAACAGCGCATCCACCTTGCGGGCGGACCAGGCCGCCTGCATCGCCTGCGCGATGTCAGGGCGAAAGCGCTGCAGCGCCTGCATCCAGACACTGGCCTTCAGCACGAAAAGGCCGGCATTCCACAAATACCGGCCGTCGTCGAGGTAGCGCTGCGCGGTGGCAACGTCTGGCTTTTCCACGAACTGCGCCACCCTGGCGCCGTCGGCCAGGATGTAACCGAAGCCGGGCTCCGGGCTGTCCGGCCGTATGCCCAGGATCACGATCTCACCACGGGCCGCCCGCCGTGCGGCGCGCTGCAAGGTGGTGCTGAAGCTGGCGATGTCTTGGACGGCGTGGTCTGAAGGGGTCACAACCAGGACAGGGTCTGACCCGCTCTCGATCGCCTGGAGCGCTGCCAACGTGACCGCTGGTGCGGTGTTACGGCCGAACGGCTCGAGCATCACGGCCGACGGACTGGCCGCAATCTCACGCAGTTGGTCGATCACCATGAAGCGGTGGTCTTCATTGCCCACGACGATGGGGGCCGACACGTGCAGATCCGCGGCACCGAGGCTTTGGGCGCGCTTGGCGGCCTGCTGGAGCAGGCTGAGCCCGCCGCCGAGGACGAGGAACTGCTTGGGGTAGCCTGCGCGGGACAAAGGCCACAAACGGGTGCCTGAGCCGCCCGCCATGATGACGGGTTGGACGGGAATGGGCGTGATCATGCTGTCGGCAGGAATGAGCAGGAATCAGGGAAACAAAACCGCTGATTCTGCCCGACTAATCCCTTTCCAAGGACTTTTTGAATTCATAGACGCCGAGGGTGAGATCGATCATGGCCTCGGGCCTGAACAAGGTCGAGTAACGCTTCCTCGCCGCACGGCCCATGCGAGTACGCAGCACGTCGTCGCTCAACAGCGTGCGAAGCGCTTCGCAGAGAGCGGCGGCATCTCCAACCCGGGCATTGAGCCCTGTCACGTCATGGACGTTCACCCAGGGAACGCCCGAGCCCTCGATGGCGCTCGCCACCACTGGCTTGCCCGAAGCCATCGCGTCGAGCATGCACACCCCGAACGCCTCGGAGCGCGCAAGGCTCGGCAGGCAGAACACGTCACAAGCCTCGTAGTAGCTGCGCAAATGCTCTTCCGGGATGTGACCTAGCAGATGAACCCTGCTCTCCAGCCCCGCCGCCCGGATCCGCTGCTGATACGGGTTTCGCAGCGGGCCATCGCCGCCCAGGAGGACGACACAGTCTTCGGGCAGGCCTGTGGCCGCCTCGATCAGGACATCGAATCCCTTGTACGGGATCAAGCGACCGAGCGCGAACACGATCCGGCTGGCCCCGTAGCGACGACGGATCTCCTCAGGCACGAGCCCTTCTCTGGTCCGGGGCAGCGGGCTGATGCCGATCGGGATGACACAAGTCTTCGCACGCCAGCGCTGTAACGGCTCCGAAGCCTCCAGGTAGGTCGGGCTGGTCGCGACGATGGCGTCCGCGCGGTCCAGCAACCAAGTCTGCAAAGGCTCGTACAGGCGAAGCGCACGGCGCTGCCGCACCACATCACTGTGCCAATGGACCACGACTCTCGCTTTCGGCCGGCCGGACCAGACAGCCAGTGCGGCGATGGGGTTGGGCATGTGCACATGGACGACGTCGTAATCGCCGCGCCACTGGCGGGCAAAACGCAACATCGATGGCGCGATGGCCGCCGAGAGCACGAGACCCCAGTTAGACGCGCGGGTGATGCGGTAGCCCGCCGGACTGCACTCGTGGACGGTTTGTGCGCCCGAGTTGGCGCACAGCACGTCGGTGTGGACACCGATGCGGTTCAGACCTTCGACCAGTTCCCGCGTGACGGTCTGGATACCACCCATGAAGGGCGGGTAGAAATTGCTGATCTGCAGCACCCTCATGCGGCGCCCTCTCGGTGGCAGATCACGTTGCGCGGGCCCACCAAGCACAGCGCACTCAACAAGCGCCGGCCAGCCGTGGCCCAGGTGTAATCACGGGCACGATGCAAGCCTGCCACCCGCATTTCGGCGCGACGTTCCGGCGCCAGCAGGAGGGCCTCCATGGCGGCAGCGATGGAAGCAGGATCCCTCGGATTCACGTAAGCCGCTGCAGGCCCGCAAACCTGCGTCATCGGCGGGATGCCTGACGTGATCACCGGACAGCCACAAGCCATCGCCTCGGCAGGCGGCAAACCGAATCCCTCGTACAGCGAAGGAAATACGAGGGCTACCGCCTTGCCGTACAGCGTACGCAAGGCTGCATCGTCAGCCGGACCGATGTGATGGATCCGAGGGTCGAGCGTGGCCGCAGTCGCACCGTGACGCGCATACACCCGACGGTTGCCACCGCCGACGATGATCATCCGAACGTCATGACGGGCGTCGAGCCGTGCGAACGCCTCGACGAGGCGGTCGATGTTCTTGGCTGGATTGGCGCTGGCAACCGCCAGGAAAAAGGGCTTGCCCGTCAAGCCCAACTCGTGCACCAGACTGGCACGGGGCGTCACACTCATGAGGTGATCGGCGCCGTTGGGGATGACGGTGATCTGCGCGGTGGGCACACCAAGGTGCGCCGCAAGGCGCAATTGGGCATGCTCGGAGACCGTGAACAGCTGCTCCGCCCGGCGAGCGGTGCGCATGAAGAGCCTGCGATACCACTGCACGAATGCCGACGTGTAGGCCTGCGGGTTCTCGAACACAGCGGCATCGTGGATCATGCAGGCCAACCGCCCCCCGAACCAGGGCGCCGAGCCGATGAGACTCAGCAACAGTCCATCGCGAGCGTGCCAGGGCAGCACGCATTGCTCCCACAGATGCAGGTTCAGCCGCGCCGGACCGACAGGGCGCACCTCGATGTACCGGAGCTTCGGCAACCGGTGTGAGTGCGGGCACAACAGCACACAAGGCTCGGGGATGCACGGCGCGTTTTCGTCCAAGGCCTCCAGCAGCCGCCAGGCGACGCGCTGCACGCCGGAAAGCTGCTGGGCGACGAACTTGCCGTTGAGGTAGAGCATTGTCGAAACGGGCGGTGTGAAACGGGGGGCAGCGGAACGGTTGGCAGTTGGCAGCGATGCTGCAAACGGATGGATCGGGCCCGCGTTCGGCTATCCCTGCTTCCGCGGCAAGAAAGACACCATTTTCTTCTTTCCATGGTCTTTTTGAAATCACGAGAGCAGCCTGACCCCGCGAGGTGGACTTTTGAGCGACCTGATCGAAACCGACGTGCTGTTGGAGCTTCGTCGCAAGCAGTCCGATGCGCGGATGGTGTCGTGGGCGAGGGCGCGCTCTCGCCCTGTCTTGTTTCCGAGCGTGCTGACGCTGGGTGAGATCCGCAAAGGCATCGAGCGCATCGAAGACAGCGTGTACAAGCAGCCGCTCGTGGACTGGCTGGAAGTCGAGCTTCCCCAATATTTCGTCGGCCGGCTGATCGGCATCGATCCTCACATCGCCGATCGCTGGGGGCGTCTAATGGCCCGTGCGGGCAGGCCCTTGCCCGCGATCGACGGCTTGCTTGCTGCCACGGCCTTGCAACACGACCTCACGCTGGTGACCCGCAACACCAAGGACTTCACCGGTCTCGAGGTGCGGCTGATCAATCCCTGGGAAGGTCGAGACTGACCCAACGCCACCACGGTGGCGCCCAAGATCGGTGGCCGACGCTCGCCCCGGGGCCGCGCCAGACGGCGCGGCGACCTGCCTCCCCCACGCAGGGATGCCCGGCATCCCCTCGATCTGCTGACCCGGTCACCCGAAAGGGGGACTCGGGGTGCGGGTACGTTGGTGCGGCGGTACCACGTCCCCTCGGCAGGGCATCGTCCAACGCCTGACGCTGGCGCTGGCGCGTGCGCCGCGGCGATGAGGTGGCTGATGTCTACCTGCTGCTCGAATTCCAGAGCAGCGCCGACGCCTGGACGGCGCTGCCGAAACGCGTCGTCGACCGCTTGGCCAAACGCTTGGCCGGGCCTCAAAATACCGAGCTGCGCCGCACCCTGGCAGTCTCGATCCGAAGAGTCGTCCTGAGACGCCTGGCCCCAGACGCTGAACTACCGCCCGTCACCGAACTTGCAGAGGTACAAGCCATGTTGTCAGGTCATGTGATTCCGTGGAATGAGCGGGCGATGGAGAAGGGGCTGCGACAAGGGCGGGAGGAGGGGCGTCAAGAGGGGCGACAGGAGGGTCTTCGTGAAGGCCTGGTCGAAGGCAGGGCCGAGCTTGCTCGTTCCACCCTCGAACGCCAACTCACCCGCCGCTTCGGCCCCCTGCCCCCCGAAGCAGTCGACCGCATCCATCAAGCCGCCCTGCCCCAGCTCGAAACCTGGCTGGACCGCATCATCCACGCGCCTTCGATGCAGGCAGTGTTTGAGGAGCACTGAGGTGTTGCGACTTTCCGGCAGGGGCCCTGGGAGATTGCGATGACGACCACGATAACCTTGGAACTGCCAGTTGCCGGTTTGCCCTCGCCAGCGGAGTTGCCCGCCAACTTCGCGGATGAAGCCCGGTTTTTGCTTGCACTCAAGCTGTTTGAGCAAGGCTGTATCACGTCTGCAAAGGCTGGTCGGCTATGCAGCATGGGTAGAGTCGAGTTTCTACTTGCCGCCAGCCGGCAAGGCGTACCTGTGGTGGACCTGCGTGATGATGACCTCAGAGCAGAGTTCACCTGATGCCGCTTGAACGTGCTGTAGTCAACGCAGGGCCGTTGGTCGGCCTGTCGATAGCCGGGCGGCTCGACTTGTTGCCTGCTCTGTTCAAGGAGTTCTGGATTCCTGAAACGGTGTTCCATGAGGTGGCCATTGCCGGTCTGGGGCGTACCGGGTCGGATGCACTGACGCACCCGCGATGGACTCCTCATGTGCGACCGACACCAGCTGCTGACCCTTTGCTGGTTGAAGTGAATCGCCCCGGATTTTGAGGAGGCTCCTTCGATTGAGAATGGAGCCAAGATGAGGAAGTCCCCGAAGTTTTCCCCCGAGGTTGTCGAGCGCGCGGTGCGCATGGTCTTCGACGCCAAGGACCAGTACCCGTCGCAGTGGGCAGCGATCGAGTCCATCTCGTCCAAGATCGGCTGCACGGCCGAGACGCTGCGCAAGTGGGTGCGCCAGGGTGAGCGCGACAGCGGTGCACGGTCCGGCACGACGACAGCCGATCAGCAGCGCATCAAGGAGCTCGAGCGCGAGGTGCGAGAGCTGCGCAAGACCAACGAGATCCTGAAGCTTGCCAGCGCTTATTTCGCCCAGGCGGAGCTCGACCGCCAGCTCAAGAGGTGAACGCCTTCATCGACGAGCATCGCGCTCGTTGCGGGGTCGAGCCGATCTGCAAAGCGCTGCAGGTCGCCCCGTCGGCATATCGGCGTCATGCCGCGCGTCAGCGTGACCCTGGGCTACGGCCTGCGCGCGCCAAGCGTGATGCCCACCTGCTGCCGCTGGTGAAGTGCGTATTCCACGCCATCCCGGACACCATTCCGCTCTGATGGCGGACAGCATTCCACCGTGATGGCGGACGCCGTTCCACGCTGAAGGCGGACAGCGTTCCATCCTGATCGCGGACACCGGCGAGGTGTCCTGAGTGACCCAACGAGGCATAGGCCGCCCGGCTTTTTGGCCCGGAGAAGCGATGCCCACACCAAGGGTCCTCATGAGCAAGATCAGACAAGCACTTCAATTGCTGGCCGGCGATTGCGGCCTGAGCATGCGGCAGGTCGCCGCCGCACTGGGCGTCAGCAAGACCACCATCAGCGAGATCGCGCTGTATGCGCGCGACGCCGGCGTGGACTGGCCGCTGGCCAGCACGCTCAGCGACGACGAACTGCAGGCCAGGCTGTATCCGCCGCCGCGCCCGCGCAGCACCACCCGGGCCGAGCCCGACTACGCCGCGCTGCACCAGGAACTCAAGCGCCCCGGCGTCACGCTGCAGTTGCTGTGGGAGGAGTACCGCGCCGGTGTCGGCCAGCAAGCCTACCGCTACAGCGCGTACTGCGAGAAGTACCGCGCCTGGGCCAAGCGGCTGAAGCGCTCGATGCGCCAGGTCCACCCCGGCGGTGAGCGCCTGTTCGTGGACTACGCCGGCCAGACGGTGCCGGTGGTCGATGCCTCGACCGGAGAGATCCGCCGCGCCCAGATCTTCGTGGCCGTGCTGGGCGCATCGAACTACACCTACGCCTGTGCCACCTGGCAGCAGACGGCCGCCGACTGGGTGGGTGCCATCATCGACACGCTGGGCTTCATCGGCGGCGTACCCCACCTGCTGGTGCCCGACCAGCCCCGCGCGCTGATCGCCAACCCCGACGCCTACGAGCCTGCCACCGCGCGGCTGATGCAGAAGCTCGCTGAGCACTACGCGGTGGCCGTGCTGCCTGCGCGGCCGGGCCGACCCCAAGACAAGGCCAAGGTCGAAGTCGGCGTGCAGGTGGTCGAGCGCTGGATCCTGGCGCGGCTGCGCAACCGACGCTTCTTCAGCCTGGCGGAGTTGAACCGCGCCATTGCCGAGCTGCGGGCCGACCTCAACCAGCGCCCGTTCAAAAAGCTGCCCGGTTGCAGGGCCTCGGCCTTCGCGGCACTGGACGCGCCGGCCTTGAAGCCGTTGCCGGCCAGTGCGATGGTGCTGGCGCAGTTCAAGCCCGCCCGCGTGAACATCGACTACCACGTCGCCTTCGAAGGCCACTACTACAGCGTGCCGCACCAGCACGTCGGCGCGGCGGTGGAGTTGCGCATCACGGGCACCACGCTGGAGGTGCTGCTGCGCCGCCAGCGCGTTGCCGCGCATGCCCGCAGCGCCAAGGTCGGCGGCTTCACCACCGTGCCTGAGCACATGCCGGCGTCGCACCGGGCGCAGGCGCAGTGGACGCCGGCCAAGCTCATCAGTTGGGGTGAGCGCATCGGCGCGGCCACCGCCGGTGTGGTGCGCTGGCAGATGACGCACCGCGCACACCCCGAACAGGGCTACCGCTCCTGCCTGGGCCTGATGCGGCTGGCCCGCGAGTACGGCGACGAGCGCCTGGAGGCCGCCTGCACCCGCGCGCAGTCCATCCGTGCGCCCAACTACCGCAGCGTCAAGTCGATCCTGGCGTGCGGGCTGGATCGTCAGGACAGCAGCCTGCTGGGTGGCACCGCCGCGCCCATGCCCGCCCACGACAACGTGCGCGGGCCCGGCTACTACGGGCACCACTGATCGGGATGGCCACCGCAACGACGACCCGTCCTGACCCCAACACCACCACGGACCACGACACCGCCATGCTTGAACAGCACACCCTGGACCAACTGCGCAGCCTGCGCCTGGACGGCATGATCGCCGCGCTCGCCGACACGGGCACACAAGCTGCCGCCGAGCAACTACCCTTCGAACAGCGCCTGGCGCTGCTGGTGCAGCGCGAGCTGGACTGGCGCGACGGCAAGCGCGTGGCGCGGCTGCTGAAGGCCGCCAAGCTCAAGGTCAGCAGTGCCTGCGTGGAGGACATCGACTGGCGTGCCGGCCGCGGGCTGGACCGCCACCTGATCACGGCGCTGGCCGGCGGCGACTGGATTCGCCACGGCCGCAACGTGCTGATCACCGGGGCCACCGGCTGCGGCAAGACCTGGCTGGGGTGTGCGCTGGCCCAGCAGGCCGCCCGCCAGGGCTTCAGCGTGCTGTACACCCGCGCCACAAGGAGTTGCAGGTGGCCCATGGCGACGGCAGCTTCGGCCGCCGTCTGGCCCAACTGGCGCGGCTGGACGTCCTGGTGCTGGACGACATGGCCATCGCACCCATCGCCGCCCAGGAGCGGCAAGACCTGCTGGAATTGCTCGACGACCGGGTGGGCAGCCGTAGCACGCTGATCACCAGCCAGTTGCCGACCAGCGCCTGGCATCAATGGCTGAACGAGCCCGCCATCGCCGACGCCATCATGGACCGGTTGTTGCACGGGTCGCACATGCTGGTGCTGAAGGGCGAGTCGCTGCGCCGGGCCAAGGCCCAAGCCTGACGGCATCTCAGGCGCGCCAGCAGGACACTGCTTCGGCCCCGCCTTGCCCACCGCGGCGGCTGTTCGTCGCAGGCGACGCCGCCGCCGTGGACAAGGCTGCTGCAGCCCCAAACGACGGCATCCAAACCGCCTTCGGCACCGGGTTGCCCACCCGGCGCCAAGGCTCCGCGTGGACAACCCGGCAGGCCCCGTTCCACGCTGATCGCGGACAGCGTTCCAAACTGATGGCGGACAGTTGCCCTACCATCCGGACCGTCACTCAGGCACCCCACCCAGGGTGTCCGCGATCGCCTGGAACGCTGTCCGCGATCAGCCTGGAATGGGTGTCCGCGATCAGTGGAATGCGCAGGTGAAGGACGTGTACGACCGCAACCTGCGGGTCTACGGCGCCGACAAGGTGTGGCTGCAACTCGCGCGCGAAGGCACGACCGTGGCGCGCTGTACGGTCGAGCGCCTGATGCGGCGACTTGGGCTGAAGGGCGTTCGCCGCGGCAAGGGGGTGCGTACCACCGTCCCCGATCCGAAGGCGGTGTGTCCTCGCGATCGGGTCAACCGGCAGTTCAAGGCCGTACGGCCGAACGAGCTGTGGGTCGCTGACTTCACCTATGTCTCGACTTGGCAGGGCTTCGTCTACGTCGCTTTCGTCACCGACGTCTACGCGCGTCGCATCGTCGGCTGGCGCGTCAGCACGTCCATGCAGACCGACTTCGTACTCGACGCGCTGGAGCAGGCCTTGTACGCACGCCGGCACGAGCGCGACGGTGACCTGGTGCACCACAGCGACCGCGGCTCGCAGTACGTCTCGATCCGCTACAGCGAGCGTCTGGCTGAGGCGGGCATCGAGCCCTCGGTGGGCAGCACCGGCGACAGTTACGACAACGCGCTGGCCGAGACCATCAACGGGCTGTACAAGACCGAGCTCATTCACCGGCGCGGGCCGTGGAAGTCGCGCGAGGCGGTCGAACTGGCGACGCTGGAGTGGGTGTCGTGGTTCAACCACCACCGCCTGCTGGGGTCGATCGGGTACATCCCGCCGGCTGAAGCCGAGGCAAACTACTGGCGCCAGCAGGCCGGTGCCGAGAGCACAACCGAGTCGCCAGTTCCGGCGGCGCATCAGGAGGGTTGAACCATGAGTACATGGCCCAACCGGGGCGCCTCCGGCGGCCCCTGCGGGGGGCTGCAAGAGGAGAAAACCTGACCCAAGACAGTCAGATCACGCAGGTCTGACTCAAGCCAACAGGCCTCCTCGAAACCCGGTGTGGTTCACTGCGCGAGTTCGCATCCGGATCACGGGTCTTGCCACGGGTTGAGCACGTCAACATCGGCATGGGCGAAATCACGGACGTTGCGCGTCACGAGTTTGCAGTCGTACGCACGTGCCGTGGCCGCGATGATCGAATCGAAGGCGGCCATGGATTTGCCTTGTGCCTCGGCCATCACGGTCATTCGTGCCCAGACTTCCGAAGCCTGTTGGTCAAACGCCAGGACTCGGTCTTCAAAGCCGGCTTCCAGTTGCTCCAGCCAAAGGGTCAAGTCCGACCGGCGCTTGGATGGGGGCGATCTGGCCACACCCCGTTGCAATTCCCCCCAGGTCATCGAACTGATGAACAGTTCATGGGGTTTGCGCGCCTGGAACCACTGGATCACATGGGCGTCGGGCGCGCTTTTGATCATCTCGGAGAGCACGCAGGTGTCCAGCAAATACCTCATAGACCGAGGTCCCGAATGGACTCTCGGGAACGGTCAAGCACCAAAGGTTCACCGCGCGGCGCATTGAGCAGGCAATCCATCAAGTTCGCGGTCTGGCCGCTCAAGCGACGGTACTCGTTGGCAGCCAAGATGACGACGGCCTCTTCACCGCGTCGGGTGACGAGCTGAGGCCCTTCCTTGAGCGTGAGGTCCACGACCTCGCTGAACCGACTCTTCGCTTCTTGCAGTTGCCATGTATGCATGACGACCCCCATATCTAGTCAGACTGGTCAGTAGTGTCCGGTGTCTGACATGAAGTGTCAATGGTCGAGGGGAACCGAATCGTGGTCGTACACGCGGCGCAACCGCATCGCATCGCATCAAGAGGTGCCGGCGCGCGCAGGGCAGCGGTCTCTTCATCAAGCTGCAAAGCCTACCCTTGAGGCCTGACTGGCGATCTGAAAAACGACTGGACCATCAATATGGTTGCAAACGTAGCGTGCTGAGCGCCCGCCCCAAGCGAGAGATCTGATTCGCCCCATGACGCCGCCGGCCCGCGCCGCCCGCTGGATTGCCCACCTCCCACCCTTGGCCAAGGGCGCGGTGATGATCGGCGCCGATCTGGTGGCGCTGCCCTTGCTGATGATGCTGGCCTATACGGTACGCGCAGGCTCGCTGCGGGTGGCGCTGCAGGGCTGCGCACTGGTTGATGTGGCTGGTGCCTTTGGCCGCAGTGCCCATGCTGGCGGCAATACGTCAGTCCCCGCTGTTTGGGCGGGATGACATTGCCTTCGAGCGCGAGCGCAGCCTGCCGCGCGAGGTGGACTTTTGAGCTACCTGAGATGGCCCGTGCGGGCAGGCCCTTGCCCGCGATCGACGGCTTGCTTGCTGCCACGG
>CAZFVH010000038.1:0-33302 GCA_964522465.1 uncultured Rubrivivax sp.
GAACACCGTCATCGTGATGACGAGCAACCTCGGCTCGCACCAGATCATGCAGATGGCCGGCCAGGACAGCGCGCTCATCCGCGACGCGGTCTGGGCCGAGGTCAAGCAGCACTTCCGGCCCGAGTTCCTGAACCGGATCGACGAGACCGTGGTCTTCCATGCGCTGGACCGCCAGCACATCGAGGCGATCGCGAAGATCCAGCTCGAGGGGCTGCGCCAGCGTCTGGCCCGGATGGACATGCAGCTCGAGGTCGCGCCGGCGGCGCTGACGGAGTTGGCCAAGGTCGGTTTCGACCCGGTGTTCGGCGCCCGGCCGCTCAAGCGCGCGATCCAGCAGCGCGTCGAGAACCCGGTGGCCAAGCTCATCCTGCAGGGCCGCTTCGGCCCGAAGGATGTGATCCCGGTGGAGGTCGAGGACGGGGACTTCGTCTTCGAGCGGGTGGTGCACTGAAGCGTGAACCGGCGTGGCCCGTCATGGGAAGACGGGTCACGCCAGGTTGACGATCCCTGCGGGCTCCGGGCCTCTTGGAGCCCTCAGGCGGCGCCCAGCGCCTCGACGAAGCCCTCGCGCGAAGGTGTCAGACGCGTCGGGTTCGCCGCCACGAAGTCGAGCATCCGTTCGATGCAGCCCAGCGCGCGCACGCGGATGGGCTCGTCGACGTGGACCTCACCTGTGCCGCGCTCCAGGCAGTCGACCAGACCCTGCAGGCCGTTCATGGCCATCCAGGGACAGTGGGCGCAACTCTTGCAGGTGGCGCCGCTGCCGGCGGTCGGGGCTTCCAGCAGTTGCTTGCCCGGCGCGAGCTGACGCATGCGGTGCAGCAGGCCGTTGTCGGTGGCGACGATATAGGTGTGAGCGTCGCCCTCGACCACCGCCTGCAGCAGTTGCGAGGTCGAGCCGACGACGTCGGCCTGTCGCACGACGCTGGCGGGTGACTCCGGGTGCACCAGCACACGCGCATCCGGGTGCTGCTGGCGCAGCAGTTCCAGCTCGACGCCCTTGAATTCGTCGTGCACGATGCAGGCGCCGTCCCACATCAGCATGTCGGCGCCGGTCTGCTCCTGGATGTAGCGGCCGAGGTGGCGGTCGGGCGCCCACAGGATCTTGCGGCCCTGGGCCTTCAGGTGCTGGACGATGGGCAGCGCGCAGGAGCTCGTGACCATCCAGTCGGCACGCGCCTTGACGGCGGCGCTGGTGTTGGCGTAGACGACCACTTCCCGGTCGGGGTGGGCGTCGCAGAAGGCCGAGAACGCGTCGGCCGGGCAGCCGAGGTCGAGCGAGCAGGTGGCCTCCAGGTCGGGCATCAGCACGCGCTTGTCGGGCGACAGGATCTTGGCCGACTCGCCCATGAAGCGCACCCCGGCCACCACCAGCGTGCGCGCGTCGTGCGTGCGGCCGAATCGCGCCATCTCCAGCGAATCGGCCACGCAGCCGCCGGTCTCGAGCGCCAGGTCCTGCAGGTCGCCGTCGACGTAGTAATGGGCCACGAGCACGGCCCGGTGTGCGCGCAGCAACTCCACTGCCCGACGCTTCAGTGCCGCGCGCTGCCCCGGGCTCACCGGGGGCGCGACGCGTGCCCATGCGTGCGCGGTGCAGGAGCTGCCGTCGGCCTCCTGGCGCGTGTAATCGAACATCACGGCGCTCATCGCGCCCTCCCGTCGCTGCGGAAAAAACCGGGATGGTAGCCGACGCGGCTCGATCCCACCCAGGACAGATGGCGCACAATCGTCGCGGTTCAAGACCCGTACGCACCGCGCGGCACTGCGCGGCGCCCGCCGAGACCCGACACCGCATGTCCTCCGCACTCACTGCCCCGGCCCCGTTGGCCCGGGACGCGCGTGTCATTGGTGTCGTCGCCGTGGCGCACGGCACCTCGCATTTCTTCCACCTGCTGCTGCCGCCGCTGTTCCCGGACTTCATCCGCGACTTCGGTATGAGCTACTCCGAGCTCGGCCTGCTGGTCAGCCTGTTCTTCCTGGTCTCGAGCATCGGACAGGCGCTGTCGGGCTTCCTCGTCGACAAGGTGGGGGCGCGCACGGTGCTGTATGCGGCGCTGGGGTGTTTCGTGCTGGCGGCGCTGGCGGCGGCCTCGGCGCAGGGCCCTGTCGGGCTGATCGTTGCGGCCTTGCTGGCGGGCTTGGGCAACTCGCCCTTCCACCCGGTGGATTTCACGATCCTGAACAAGCGCGTGTCCACGGCGCGCATCGGCCACGCTTTCTCGGTGCATGGCATCAGCGGCAACCTCGGCTGGGCGGCAGCGCCGGCCTTCCTCATCGGGCTGGCGACCTTCAGCGGCAGTTGGCGGGTGGCCTGCGTCGGTGCGGCGCTGTGGGCGCTGGCGGTGCTGGTGCTGGTGGCGCTGCACCATGAGTTGCTGGACGACCGGACCACACTCCTGGCAGATGCGCGGCCGGGCGCGGCGCCCACTTCCTCGCAGGAGGCGCCTGCATCGCGCCGTCCCGCATCGCCCTTGGCCGAGCACCCGCTGGCCTTCCTGAAGCTGCCCACGTTGTGGGTGTGCTTCATCTTCTTCTTCTGCAGCACCATCGCGCTGTCGGCGATCCAGGGCTTTTCCGCACCGGCACTGCAGCGTCTGTACGACCTGCCGCTGTCTGCGGCGGCGTCGGTGCTCACGGGCTTCATGCTCGCCGGCGCGGCCGGCATGATCGTCGGCGGCTTCCTGCTGCACCGTGTGCCGCGGCTGGAGTGGACGATCGGCGTGGCCATGTCAGGCTCGGCCTTGCTGATGCTGCTGGTGGCCACCGGCTGGTTGCCGGGCGCGATGGCCGCTGTCGTCGCGGCGTTGGCGGGCTTTGGCACCGGTGTGGCCGGCCCGTCGCGCGACATGCTGATCCGCCAGGCGGCGCCGCCCGGGGCCACCGGGCGCGTCTATGGCATGGTGTATGCCGGCTTCGATGTCGGCTTCACGATGGGCGCGCCGGTCTTCGGTTGGCTGCTGGACCACGGACATCCGTCTGCGGTCTTTGCCGGCGCGGCCCTGGCCTGGATGAGCGGCATCGCCGCAGCGTCCTGGGTCGGTCTGCGCACGGCCGGCCGTCGAACCCCTGAAACCAGGAGTCCTGATCAATGAATGCCGAATCGCTGTCCCCGTCCTCGTCTTCCCCGGCGTCGCTGATGCCGACCGGCGTGTCTCGGCTCGCTGGCCATGCGCTGGTCGAGGCCCTGCTTGCCCAGGGCGTGGACACCTGCTTCGGCGTGCCAGGTGAGAGCTACCTCGCGGTGCTGGACGGCTTCCACGAACATCGCGACCGCATCCGTTTCATCGCCTGCCGCCAGGAGGGTGGGGCGGCCTTCATGGCCGATGCGCAGGGCAAGCTGTCGGGCCGCCCGGGCATCTGCTTCGTCACGCGCGGCCCCGGGGCGTCCAATGCCGCGATCGGTGTGCACTCGGCCTTCCAGGATTCCACGCCGATGATCCTGTTCGTCGGCCAGGTGGCGAGCGACCAGCGCGACCGCGAGGCCTTCCAGGAGGTGGACTACCGCCAGATGTTCGGCCCGGGCACGCTGGGCATGGCCAAGTGGGCCGCCGAGGTGCAGAGCGCCGACCGTCTGCCCGAGTACGTGGCGCGCGCCTTCCATGTGGCGATGCAGGGGCGGCCCGGGCCGGTGGTCCTGGCCCTGCCCGAGGACATGCTGACCACGCCCACGGCCGCGCCGGTGCTGCCGCGGGCCGAGCCAGCCCTGGCCTGGCCCGCGCCTGGCGCGCTGCGCGACCTGCGCGCGATGCTGATGCAGGCGCAGCGGCCCTTTGTCATCGCCGGCGGTTGCGGCTGGACCGCCGCCTCGGTCGAGGCGCTGCAGCGCTTCGCCGAGAACTGGCAACTGCCGGTGAGCTGCGGCCTGCGTTTCCAGGACACCTTCGACAACTGCCACCCGTTGTACGCCGGCGACGCCGGCATCGGCATCAACCCGCCGCTGGCGCGGCGCATCCGCGAGGCCGACCTGGTGCTGGCCATCGGCGTGCGCCTGGGCGAGATGACCACCGGCGGCTACACCCTGCTGCAGGCCCCGCGCCCGGCGCAGAAGCTGGTGCATCTGCATGCCGGGCCCGAGGAACTCGGCCGCGTCTACGCCGCCGACCTGATGCTGCAGGCCTCGCTGGCCTGTGCGGGCAAGGCGCTCGAGACCCTGGCGGCCCCTCCCACGGTCCCCTGGGCCGACTGGGCGCGTGCCGCCCACGACGACTACCTGGCCAACCTGCGCGCGCCCGCGGTCGAGCCGATGGACATGGCCGTCGTGATGAAGACCGTCCAGCGCCTGGCACCCGCCGACACCGTCTACACCAACGGCGCGGGCAACTTCAGCGGCTGGCTGCATCGCTACGTGCAGTACGCGGGGCTGCAGCACCACGGCCGGACCCAACTGGCCTGCACCTCGGGCTCGATGGGTTACGGCCTGCCCGCGGCCGTGGCCGCGTCGCTGCTGGCGCCGCAGCGCACCGTGGTCAACATCGCCGGCGACGGCGATTTCCTGATGACCGGGCAGGAACTCGCCACCGCCACCGGCTACGGCGCCGGCCGGCTGATCAGCGTCGTCGTCGACAACGGCACCTACGGCACCATCCGCATGCACCAGGAGCGCGAGTACCCGGGTCGCGTCAGTGGCAGCGATCTGTACAACCCCGACTTCGCCGCGCTCGCCCGCGCCTACGGCTGGCAGGCCGAGCGTGTGGACGCCACCGCCGACTTCGAGCCCGCCTTCGTCCGTGCCCTGCAGGCCGGCCGTCCCAGCCTCATCCACCTGAAACTGCCCACCGACGTCATCACCTCGCGCACCACACTGGGCGCCATCCGTGCGTCGGCGCAACAGCGTTTGGCCAAGGGATGAGCCTCCGGCCGGGGCATCGACCCCCCGGTCGCTACAATCATTGTCTTTCGTCGGGGTGTAGCGCAGCCTGGTAGCGCAACTGCTTTGGGAGCAGTGGGTCGGATGTTCGAATCATCTCACCCCGACCATCTCACCTCTGGCCGTCCGGCAGCCACCCCGTGGGCACCGCGGCGCCGACTGCCCGTAGCTCAACTGGATAGAGCAGCTGCCTTCTAAGCAGCAGGTCGGGGGTTCGAGTCCCTCCGGGCAGGCCAGGATCCTCGGTCGTGTCCCTCGGCCTGGGCCACAGGGGTCCCCAGCGGCGCGACATCTCAGCGGCCGCGGGATCGTCTAGGACGCCTTCGACGCAGAGCGACGTCGGCTCGGACTCCTGCAAGTCGTTCCGACGGCGGCTGCATCGACGCGTGATGCGGCGGTTCGATCCACTTGCCCCTTGCGCCCGGCCCATCCGCCCCGACCTACCGGACATCCGCCTTTCCGGAGCTGCTCTGTGCCTCTGCGTTCATGGTCGACCCCTTTGTCATGGCCCCTGGCAGGCGTGCTGCTGTCGCTGGCGCTCCACGGCTTGGCCTGGGCGGCTCCGACGTTTGCTCCGTCGTCATCTTCGGCAGCGCAGGCTGGTGTGCCGGCGACGGTGGCGCAGGTGTCGACTTCGACGGCAATCGCATCCGACAGCACCCCCGCCCTGCGGGAGGTCCGCCGGATCGAGGGGGTCGTCGAGTACGCGCTGCCCAACGGCTTGCAGGTGCTGCTCGCGCCCGACGATGCCAAGCCCACGACCACGGTGAACCTGACGGTGCGGGTGGGCAGCCGGCACGAGAGCTATGGCGAGACGGGCATGGCGCATCTGCTGGAGCACATGCTGTTCAAGGGCTCGGCTCGGCATCCGCAGCCGTGGGCCGAGTTCGGGCGGCGCGGCTTGCGGGCCAATGGCACGACGTCGGCCGACCGCACCAACTACTTCGCCACCTTTGCCGCCAGCGACGACACGTTGGGCTGGCTGATCGGCTGGATGGCCGATGCCATGGCGGACAGTTTCGTGGCGCGCGAGGCGCTCGACACCGAGATGACGGTGGTGCGCAACGAGATGCAGATGGGAGAGAACAGCCCCGGGCGGATGCTGATGCAGCGCACGCTGGCGGCGATGTACGGCTGGCACAACTACGGCAAGTCGACGATCGGGGCGCGCACCGATGTCGAGGGGGTGGACATCGAGCGGCTGCGGGCTTTCTACCGCACCTGGTACCGGCCCGACAACGCCACGCTGATCGTCACCGGGCGTTTCGACGTGACGCAGGTACGGGCGCTCGTCGCGCAGCACTTCGGTACGCTCGCGCGGCCGGCCCAGCCGCTGCCGGAGTTGCCGACGCTGGACGATGTGCAGGACGGCGAGCGCGAGGTGGTGCTGCGCCGGCCGGGCGGCACGCCGACCTTGTTGCTGGCCTATCACGGGGTGCCGGCTGCACACCCGGATCAGCCCGCGCTGGAATTGCTCAGCGCCGTCCTCGGCGACGTACCGGCGGGGCGCCTGCACCGGCGCCTGACCGAGCAGGGCCTGGCCACCTCCACCTGGGGCTGGGCTGCGGCAATGCACGATCCGGGCTACCTGATGTTCGGCGCGCGCCTGTCGCCGCAGCAGGACGCGCAGGCGGCGCGCGAGGCGATGCTGCAGGTGCTGGAGGCGTCGGCCGGCAACGAGCCTGTCACCGACGAGGAGCTCGAGCGCGTGCGCCGGCGCTGGCTGAACGCGTGGGACGACGTTGTCGGCCGGCCCGAGCGTCTGGCCTCGGTGCTGTCGGAGGCCGTGGCGCAGGGCGACTGGCGGCTGCTGTACCTGATGCGTGACCGCATCCGCGCCGTCACCCCCGCCGACGTGCAGCGCGTGGCGCGCGAGCGGCTGCTGCCGGCCAACCGCACCCTCGGGCGCTTTGTGCCCACGCCCGAGCCGCAGCGCGCGCCGACGCCGGCGCGGGTGGACGTGGCGGCGCAGGTGGCGGCGCTGACCGATGCCGGCGCGGCCGAGCAGATCGCGCCCTTCGACGCCACGCCGCAGGCCATCGAGCCGCGCGTGCAGCGCAGCCGCATCGGCGGCCTGGACGTCGCGCTGCTGCCCAAGGACACGCGCGGCGGCGTCGTGCGGGGGACGCTGCGGCTGCGCATCGGTGACGCCGAGTCGCTGCGCGGGCTGGGCAGCACGGCCGACTTGATGACCGCGCTGCTCGAGCGCGGCACGGCCACGCTGTCGCGCCAGCAGGTCCAGGATCGGCTGGACGCGCTGCGCGGCGACCTGTCCTTCGGTTTCGGCATGGGTGTGCTCAGCATGGGCTTCGAGGCCCGGCGCGACACCCTGGACGAGGTGTTGGGCCTGGGTCTGGCGCTGCTACGCGAGCCGGCGCTGGACGCAGCGGCGCTGCAGGAGGTGCGCAGCCGCTGGCTGGCCTCGCTGGCCGCCGCGCGCGTCGAGCCCGGGGCGCGCCTGGCCGATGCGCTGGACCGTCATGCCGACCCCTATCCGCGCGGCGACCTGCGGCACGCCCGCAGCTTCGACGAGGTCGAGGCCGACCTGCGGGCCGTGCGCGTCGAGGACCTGCGGGCCTTCCACGCCCGCTTTGTCGGCGCAGGACAGGGCGCGTTCGCGGCCGTCGGCGATTTCGACGCGCCGGCGCTGCAGGCCTGGCTCGCGCGAGAGCTGGCGAATTGGCGCGCGCCGCAGACGCCGGCACGCATCGAACAGCCGCTGCAGCCCCTGCCGGCCACGCGCATCGTCATCGACACGCCCGACAAGGCCAACGCCAGCCTGCGGATGCGCCAGGTCCTGGCGCTCAGCGATCGCGACCCCGACCACCCGGCGATGGTGTTGGGCACCTACCTGCTGGGCCAGGGCGGGCAGTCACGGCTGTGGAAGCGCATCCGCGAGCGCGACGGCCTGTCCTACGACGTCGGGGCCTGGGTGCAGTGGAACGGCTGGGAGCCGGGCTCGCTGTGGCAGGCACGCGCCATCGCCGCGCCGGCAAACCTGCCCGCCGTCGAGGCCGCGCTGCGCGAGGAGATCGCCCGCGTGCTGCGCGACGGCTTCGACGAGCGCGAGGTGGAAGAGGCGAAGCAGGCGCTGCTGGCCTTCCGCCGCCTGTCGATGGCGCAGGACGGCACGCTGGTGTCGATGCTCGCCACCCAGGCCGAGCACGGCGATACGATGGCGCGCACGGCTGCGCAGTTCGACGCGCTGGCATCGCTGACGGCCGAGCAGGTCAACGCCGCGCTGCGACGCCACCTGCAGCCGGACCGCTTCATCGTGGGTGTGGCGGGGGATTTCGCGGGGCGGTGAGCGGTCTGGCCCCGGCCCGCCCAGGTCGCACGCGGACCGGCGTGACGGCCGAGTGCCTTCAGTCCCCCTCGTCTAGGCCGTGTTCACGGTCCAGCGCGTCCATGCGGCGCGCGTAGATCCAGATGATCAGCACGTAGACGATGAGCGAGCCCTGCGCCGCCGTCCAGAAACTGAAGGGCCAGCCGAAGAAGGTGAAGTCCAGCTCCCGCGCGAAGTAGGCGATGCCGAAGGTCACCGCCAACCACAGCAGGAACAGTCCCGCGGTCAGCCGCAGCGTGCTGCGCCAGTAGGGGTGTGGACGGGGCGATTCCTGCATGGTGCGGCGCAAGCGTGCGGTTGTCAGCGGCCCCAGGGCCGGGCGGTGTCCCGCCCGCCCCCCGAGGGGGTCAAGAAATCCTGGTGCGGCCCGGCGTTCTGGTGTGAGCTGGAGGGTGGGGCGTGCTGGGCTCGGGCGGGCTCGGACGAGAGGACGTGGAGGCACCCACCGGTCGGGACGGGCACCGCGGCGGCGCGCTGGAGTCCTTGCGGGTCAGTGCCCGCGCCCGGCGGTGGAACGGGCGACCTCCGGTCCCCGTTGCCTCAGGCCGCGTGCCGCCCGAGTTCGATCTTGGCGATGGCATTGCGGTGCACCTCGTCGGGCCCGTCGGCGAAACGCAGCGTGCGCGCATGCGCCCAGGCGTAGGCCAGCGGGAAGTCCTGGCACATGCCGGCGCCACCGTGCACCTGCATGGCCCAGTCGATGACCTGCAGCGCCATGTTGGGCGCCACCACCTTGATCATCGCGATCTCGGCCTTGGCGGCCTTGTTGCCCGCCACGTCCATCATCCATGCCGCCTTCAGCGTGAGCAGCCGGGCCTGCTCGATCATGATGCGGGCCTCGGCAATGCGCTCCTGCGTCACCGTCTGCTGCGCCACCGTCTTGCCAAAGGCCACGCGTGCGCTGGCGCGTCTGCACATCAACTCCAGCGCCCGTTCGGCCAGGCCGATCAGCCGCATGCAGTGGTGGATGCGCCCGGGCCCGAGCCGGCCCTGCGCGATCTCGAAACCGCGTCCCTCGCCCAGCAACAGGTGGCTGGCCGGCACCCGCACGTGGTCGAAGTCGACTTCCATGTGGCCGTGCGGGGCGTCGTCGTAGCCCATGACCTGCAGCGGGCGCAGCACGCGTACGCCGGGCGTGTCCATGGGCACCAGGATCATGGTCTGCTGCTGGTGGCGCGGCGCCTCCGGGTCGGTCTTGCCCATGAAGATCAGGATCTTGCAGCGCGGGTCCCCGGCGCCGCTGGTCCACCACTTGCGGCCGGTGATGACGTAGTCGTCACCATCGCGCTCGATGCGGGCGCTGATGTTGGTGGCGTCCGACGAAGCCACCGCCGGCTCGGTCATGGCGAAGCCGCTGCGGATCTCGCCGGCCAGCAGCGGCTCCAGCCAGCGCTGCTGCTGCTCGGGCGTGCCGTAGCGCACCAGCACCTCCATGTTGCCCGTGTCGGGGGCCGAGCAGTTGAAGACCTCGGGCGCCCAGGGCACACGGCCCATGATCTCGGCCAGGGGCGCATATTCCTGGTTGCTCAGGCCGACGCCGCGGTCGCTGTCGGGCAGGAACAGGTTCCACAGCCCGGCCGCGCGCGCCACCGGCTTGAGGTCTTCGATCACCTTCAGCGGCTGCCAGCGCCGGCCTGCGCGCGTGTTCTCCTCGATCTCCGCCCACCAGCGCGGCTCGGCCGGATAGATGTGCTCGTCCATGAAGCGGTGCAGCCGGGCCTGCAGGTCCTTGGTGCGAGAGGAGAAGTCGAAATCCATGCGGTGTCCTGTGCGGTGGTATGCGGGAGGGGTGGGCCGTCGTGGGCGGTAGGCTGGGTGTTCTGTGCGCCCGGCGCGGGCTTTGTGTATGGGCGTCGAGGCGGGCGTGGCGTGCGGCGAGCGGGTCCGGTCGGTGGCTCACACGCTCACAGGCGCGTGGCGAAGGACCATCCGAGTTCGGCCAGGGGCCGGGCCTGCGCGCCGGCCTGGTGGGCCTGCGCGCTGGAGGCGATGCCGTCCAGGGCCCGCCGTGCGATACCCTGCAGGATGGCGGCGATGCGAAAGAGGTTGTAAGCGATGTAGAAGGGCCAGTCACGCAAGACGACGTCGAGATCGTCGCGGCCGGTGCGCTCGCAGTAGCGGCGCAGGTAGGTCTGCTCGTCCGGGATGCCGAGCGCGGCCAGGTCGAGCCCGGCAATCCCCCGTCCCATCGCGTGCGGTATGTGCCAGGACATGCAGTGGTAGCTGAAGTCCGCCAGCGGGTGCCCGAGCGTGGACAACTCCCAGTCCAGCACGGCGAGCGCGCGCGGGTGCTCGGCGTCGAAGATCAGGTTGTCCATCCGGTAGTCGCCGTGGACGATGGTGACCTGGGCCTCGTCGCGTGCGCCAGCCGGGATGTGGTGCGGCAGCCAGTCGATCAGACGGTCCATGGCCTCGATGGGCTGCGTGACCGAGGCCTGGTACTGCCGCGTCCAGCGGCCGATCTGGCGCTCGAAGTAGTTGCCAGGGCGCCCGAAGTCTTGCAGCCCGAGCGCGGCCGGGTCCAGCCGGTGCAGCGTGGCGATGACGCGGTTCATCTCGTCGTAGTGCGCGGCGCGCTGCGCCAGCGCCATGCCGGGCAGGCTCTGGTCCCACAGCACTCGGCCGTCGACATGCGCCATCAGGTAGAAGGCACGCCCGATCACGGATTCGTCCTCGCAAAGCGCCAGCATGCGCGCCACCGGCACGCCGGTGCCGGCCAGGGCGCGCATCACCCGGAACTCGCGCTCGATGGCGTGTGCCGACGGCAGCAAGCGGGCGGCAGGGCCGGGCTTGGTGCGCATCACCCACTGCCCCGCGGGGCTTCGCAACAGGTAGGTCGGATTGGACTGGCCGCCCTTGAACTGCTCGACGGCCAGCGGGCCGTCGAATCCGCTGAGGTGCTGCTCGAGCCAGGCCTGCAGCGGCTGGGGGTCGAAGGCGTGGCTCGCGGCCATCGGCCGGGTTCCGGTGGAGGTCTCCATGAAGGGGATGGAGGTGGGTGGACGCAAGGAGCCGTTGATTGTGCACGCTGCATGCGGTCCCTCCCGGGAGGCGATCGTCAGGTGACGCGTATCTGGCCTGCCATCGGCGGGCTTGCGTGCGGCGTCGTGCTAGAGTGATTCGTCCCATCGAAACGAACATTCCGCGCTGAAGCGCTGCATCCACGAGTCCTGATCGCGCATGACGCTGCGCCCGATGCCCCGCTGGTCCGGCGCGATAGCGTTGCTGTTGGTCCTGCCCTGCGCGTGGGGCCTGGGTTTTGGGCCTGCGCCGCAGACGGCCGTCCTGGGGCGCCCCTTGGATGTGTCGGTCTCGCTGTGGCTCGACCCGGGCGAGACCTTGCCGGTGTCCTGTGTCCGTGCACAGGTCCAGACGGGCGACGTCCCGGTCCCAGCCGATCGGGTGGTCTGGGCCTTGTCCCCGGTGGGGCCACGGCAGGCCGTCCTGCAGATCCGCACGACGGTTGCGATCGCCGATCCGGTCGTGGACATCCTGGTGTCTGCGGGCTGCCCGCCCCAGGTGTCCCGACGGTACACGCTGCTGGCCGATCCGCCGGGGTATGCGGTCCCGCCGCCACTGATCGTGCGCGAGGAACGTGCCCTCGCAGCCGCCGATGCCTGGCCAGCGCCGGTGATCGACGTGGCGGGACTGATCCCGGCCACACCACGAACGGCGGCTGTCACTGCACCTGCACCTGCACCTGCACCTGCACCTGCACCTGCACCTGCACCTGCACCTGCATCCGCACGTGAAACGGCACCGCCACCCCCTACATCGGCTGCGACCGGGACCGCGCCAGCCCTGAGGTCGGACGCCAGTGCCCTCCGGCCGTCCCAGGCCCGCCGTGCAGATGCCCTGCTCAACAGTCCGGCGGCGATCGCTACGGGCCCCTCGGCACGGCTGCGACTCGAACCCGCGACATCGGTCGCGGCGCCAGCGGGGTCAGCGGAGGCTTCGCCGACGCCAGATGCCGCGCAGGCGCCGGACGCGATCGAGGAAGCGCGTGAGGCCGTGATCGCTGCACAGGAGCAGGCGGCCACCGCCCATGCGCGTGCCGATGCCCTCGAGAAGCGCCTGCAGGCCTTGCAAGGGGAACTTCGCCGCCAGGGCGAGCAGACCGACGCACTGAGACTTGCGCTCGAGCGGGCACAGGCCGCCAGCGATCGGGCCTGGTGGGGCCTCGCCGCTGTGGCGCTAGGGCTGTTGCTGGCCCTTTGGTTCGGCGTCCGGATCCGCGGGGGTGGCGCGGTCGCGCGGGCGCGGTGGTGGCGCGCGCGTCCCGGACCGGCGCCGATGCCAAGCTTTCTCGACGGGCCCGTCGAGCCCGTCTTCTCCGTGCAGATGCCAGCAGGGGAGATGCACGCGCCCGGCGCTGGCCTTGCCGAGGCGCCGGAACCTTCGACCGACCCTCGGACCTTTCCACCCGCAGGGACCGCTGAAGACCGGTCCGCGGTGCCTCGCAGTCTGGATCGTCTTGAAGAGGACCCGGAAGCAATGTCCGAGCGCACGCGCCTGATGCCGTCCTCCACGGCGCAGGGCTCGGCACCGCTGCAGGCTGTCTCGATGGAGGAATTGCTCGAGCTCGAGCAGCACGTGGAATTCCTGGTCGTGCTCGGGCAGGAACACGCTGCCGCGGCGCAACTGACGGACCATCTGCAGCGCACGGGCGGTGCCTATCCCTTGCCTTACCTGAAGTTGATGGAGATCCAGCGGCGGATCGGCGATGAGCAGGGCTACGAGCTGCTGCGCGCGCAGTTCAACCAGCGTTTCAATGCCGTCGCTCCGGCATTCGGGGCGCAGGTGCAGGCGTCACGCGGGCTGGAGGACTACCCGGCGACCCTGGTCCAGATCGAGCGCCTGTGGGGGCGCCCGGTCGACGCCATGGCCCTGCTCGAGAACCTGCTGTTCCGCAATCGCGACGGTGAGTTCTTCGACCTCGCGGCGCTGGGGGATGTGGTCTTCCTCTACACCCTGGCGCGTGATCTCGAGCGGCACGCCGGCGCCGGGACCGTGGAGGTGGACGTGCTGCTGATGCTCGAAGAGGATCCTGCTCCGCAGGCGCCTCAGGCCATCGAATGGTCGGCGAGGGCGTTGCCGCTGATGGACGAGGCGTTGTCCCGTGGGGCCGGGGCGGGTGCGCCCGCGCGCATCATCAAGTCCGGACGGCTCTGACCGTCCGGCACAGGTCCAGGCATTCAGAGCCTGGCCAGCCGGTCCAGCGCTTTCTCCAGGGTCTCGTCCTTCTTGGCGAAGCACAGCCGGGCGATGCCCTGGTCGAAGCCGTCCTCGTAAAAGGCCGACAGCGGGATCGCCGCCACGCCGACCTCGCGCGTGAGCCACTGGCAGAACGCCGATTCGGGCAGATCGCTGATCTGGTCGTACTCGACGCACTGGAAGTAGGTGCCCGCGGTGTGCAGCGGCCGCAGCCGGGTTTGCCGCAGGCCCTCCAGGAACAGATCGCGCTTGCGCTGGTAGAACGCCGGCAGTCCCAGATAAGGCTCGGCGTTCGCCATGTAGGCGGCCAGCGCGTGTTGCATCGGCGTGTTGACCGTGAACACGTTGAACTGGTGCACCTTGCGGAACTCGGCCGTCAACGCTGCAGGGGCGGCGACGTAGGCGATCTTCCAGCCTGTGACGTGATAGGTCTTGCCGAAGCTCGAGATCACGAAGGCCCGTTCAGCGAGTTCGGGGATGGACGCGGCGCTGACGTGGGGCTCGCCGTCGTAGACCATGTGCTCGTAGACCTCGTCACTGATCAGCAGGGTGTCGGTCGGGGTCAGCAATGCGGCCAGACGCTGCATCTCCTGGCGCGTCCAGACGGTCGCACTCGGGTTGTGCGGGCTGTTCAGTATCAAAGCCCGTGTGCGCGGGGTCAGCGCCGCGGCAATCGCGTCGAGGTCCGGGCGGAAGGTGCGCGGCGTGAGCGGCACGCGCACGACTTTCGCGCCGGCCAGATCGAGGTTGGGGATGTAGCTGTCGTAGCAGGGCTCGAGCACGATCACTTCGTCGCCCGGGTTGACGCAGCACAGCACGGCCGTAAGGATCGCCTGCGTCGCGCCGGCGGTGATCGTGATCTCGGTGCCCGGGTCGTAACGTCGGCCGTACAGCGCTTCGACCTTCGCCGCCACCGCCTCGCGCAGCGCCGGCACGCCGGCCATCGGCGGGTACTGGTTCAGGCCGGCGCGCATCGCCCGGTTGACCTCGTCGAGCAGACGCGGGTCGCACTCGAAGTCGGGGAAGCCCTGGCCCAGGTTGACCGCGCCGACCTCACTGGCCAGCGCCGACATCACCGTGAAGATGGTGGTGCCCACCTTGGGCAGGCGGGAGGCAAGGGCAGGCGTTCCGGTGGCATTCATGGCGATAGGCGGTTCGGGGGTTGCAAGAAAACGACCTGAGGTCAGCGGTAGCGTACCAGCCACCAGAAAGAGGCCAGTGAGACGAACAGGTAAAGCAGGCCCGGCGCGGCGGCTGCGATCCACGGCGTCCAGTCACGCAACTGGCCCAGGTGGCTGCTGAGGTGGTTGGACAGGACGAAACTGATCCCGAGCATGATGCCGCCGAAGACCTTGAGGCTGACCCCGCCGCTGCGCGCGTGCAGGTAGGCGAAAGGCAGGGCCAAGGCCGCCATCACGATGCAGCTCAAGGGGTACAGGGTCCGCGTCCAAAAGCGGATCTCGTAGACCTGCGCCGCTTGCGATTGGCTGGCCAGATGCCGGCTGTAGCGCCAGAGATCCGGTGTCGACATGGTCTGCAGGGGCATGACGGCTGCGGCGACCACCGCGGGTGTCAACGATCCGCGCCAGGAAAACGCCGCGATCTGCTGGACCCCCACACCCAAGCGAACGGGTGTCCCACCGTTCGCGGGCGTTGCCGGACGAAGGCCCGGCGCGGCCGCGACCGCAGGTGTGGTGGCGACCATGGGGGCTTGCGGCCAGTCGGTCACCTGCGCGTCGTACATGGTCCATCGGCCGTCCGGGGCCACCTGCGCCCTCGCGGCCTCGACACGGCGCACGAGGCGGCTGCTGTCGTCGAATTCGAAGATCCGTATCCGCAACAGATCCCCATCGGGCGAGGAGGCACCAACGTGGATCGCCGATTGCCGCACCTCTGGCAAGGACCCTGCGGAGTCCTTGATCCACGCGCCACTGTTGCCGATCCGGATGTCCGCGCCCGACTGGCGCGCGGCGGCCACCACGGAAGCACGCTCGGCCCGCGGCACCACCCATTCTCCGAGGGCGAAGGTGAGCACGCTCGCGACCACGCCCGGCCACAAGAGCAAGCGCAGCGCGCGGCCGGGCCCCAGACCCGCAGTGCGCAGGATCGTGAACTCGCTGGCCTGTGCCATGCGCGACAGCGCGTAGATCGTCCCGATCAGCAGCACGATGGGCGCGAGTTCGTACAGATGACCGGGCAGGTCCAGTGCCGCGCGCGTCGCTGCCAGGGCCATCGTGCCGCCCCGCCTGCCTGCGGCTGACAGTTCCTCGACGAAATCGATGAAGAAGAACAGCCCGAGGAATGCGGCCGTCACGAGTGCCACCGAACTCGCGATGTCCCGATAGAGCAGCCGACGAACGGTCTTCAAGACGACCCTCCAGAGGCGGCCGTGGCCGCATCAGGGGCATCACGGCCCCATCGTGGCTGGCGCCAGGGCCGGATCCACCAGGACGTGGCCGTGGCGTTGTCGCGCCACCAGATCAGCGCCCAGGCGATTGCCAAGGTGCTGCCGTGCAGACCGAGCAGCGTCATCCACAGATCGCTGCGCCCACTGGCCACCCAGGACTGCGAAAGGTTGACCAGGTTGAACACCAGCACGAAAGCCAGCAGCGCGAACAGCAGGTTCCAGTTGCTGATGCGCCGTGGATGCACCTGTGCCAGTCCGATGCCCAGGAGCACGAGGTTGACGCTGGCCAGCAGGAGGCCGAAGCGCCAGGCCAGTTCCCCGTCGGCGGCCGCACCGCGCTCGTGCAGCAGGTCCCAGGTCGGGATTGCCTTGGCGGGTGGGGCGGTCGCCACGCGAGGACCCGCCTCGTCGATCCAGATGCGATAGGCGTCGAAACGGGCGATCGACCGCTCGCCCGAGGCCATGTCGGTTTCGGCGCGCTGCCCCTGTTCGAGCACGACATAGCGGTCTTTGCCGACGACTTCCAGGCGGCCGTTGCGCGCGGAGGTCACGCTTTCGCGGTCGCCCTCGCGGACGACGACAAAAACGGTGCGCGCCTGGGTCTGCCCGGACTGCGTGTCTCGATCGACGAAGAAGACCCGGTTGCCGTCGGCAGAGGCCTGGAACAGACCCGGCGAGACCCGGGCGAGGTCGGAACGCTGCTGGTAGCGCTCTCTCAGTTCGAGGCTTTGCCAGTTCAGCCAGGGCCAAGCGCCCAGCAGCAACAGAGCTACCAGCGTCAGCATCGGGGCCATCGTGGCCATCACAGGTCGGACGAACCGGCTCAGGCCGATGCCGCTGGAAAACCACACCGGCATCTCGCTGTCCCGGTACATCCGCCCGAGCGTCAGCACGATCGCGATGAAGGCCGACAGGCTGACCATCGTGGCCAGATGGGACAACGTCGTGTACGCCAGCAGCAGCACGATGTCCTCGGGCGCGACGCCACCGCGTGTGGCCTGACGCAGGGTGCGCACCAGCATCATGGTGAGCACGATGGTCAGGATCACCACCAGCGTCGCGGCGAAACTTCGGGTCAGCTGCCTCTTCAGGGCTCGATCGAATAACATGAATGACGTCAGATTCCAGGTGAATTATGGACTTCCACATCCTTTGCACGGCCCTCGAGGGCTGGTCTGGCATCGAAGCCGATGCGCTCATGGTGGTGATGCCGCCTCAGGAGTCGATCTCCACGCTGGACCGTGGTCTCGCCGCGGCGCTGAAGGCTGCGCGCGACGCGGGCGAGATCGAGCTCAAGGCCGGCAAGTCCGTGCTGATCCACCGGCCGGCACGCATCAAGGCCGCGCGCCTGTTGTTCATCGTGGCGGCCGATCTGTCCGCACGGGCCTTCCTGAAGGCGGCGCAATCCGGGCTCGGGCAGTTGCGTCAGGGCGGCTCGCGGGACGTCGTGGTGGCCCTGGCAACCCGTGACGGGCCCACGTCCGAGCACGCGGAAGCGCTGGCGCAGGCAGCGCACGAGGCGGTCTATATCTATCGTCACACCAAGCCCACGGCGCCCCCCGCCCCTGCGTTGCAGCGCGTGGGCTTGGTTGGCGCGCAAGCGCATCAGGCCGAATTGCAGGCCGGTCTGGCCCGCGGGGACGCCATCGGCGCGGGCGTGACGGTCGCACGCGAGTTGGCCAACCGGCCCGGCAACCACTGCACCCCGACCTTCCTGGCCGAGGAGGCGCAGCGCCTGGGCAAGGCGCACGGCTTGAAGGTCGAGGTGCTCGAGCGCAAGGACATCGAGAAGCTCGGCATGGGCGCCTTCCTCGCCGTGGCGCAGGGTTCCGACCAGCCGCCGAAGTTCATCGTCGCGCGCTGGCAGGGGGGCGGACGCAAGGACGCGCCCGTCGTGCTGGTGGGCAAGGGCATCACGTTCGACACCGGTGGCATCTCGCTGAAGCCCGCGGCCGAGATGGATGAGATGAAGTTCGACATGGGCGGCGCGGCCAGCGTGTTGGGCACGCTGCAGGCACTGGCACAGTTGAAGGCGCCGATCAACGTCGTGGGTCTGATCGCGGCCACCGAGAACATGCCCGGTGGTCGCGCGGTCAAGCCCGGTGATGTGGTGACCACGATGTCGGGGCAGACGGTGGAGATCCTGAACACCGATGCCGAGGGCCGGCTGATCCTGTGCGACGCATTGACCTATGCCGAGCGCCTGAAGCCTGTCGCGGTGGTGGACGTCGCGACGCTGACCGGCGCCTGTGTCATCGCCTTGGGTCATCTGCGCAGCGGGCTGTTCTGCCCGGATGATGCATTGGCCGACGAGTTGCTGCGCGCGGGCGAACAGGCCCATGACCCGTGCTGGCGCATGCCCGTGGACGAGGATTACGGCGAGGCCCTCAAGAGCAGCTTCGCTGACATGGCCAACGTCGGCCCGCGCGCCGGCGGAGCGATCACCGCAGCCATGTTCCTCAAGCGCTTCGCCGGGAAGTTCCCTTGGGCGCATCTGGATATCGCCGGCACGGCTTGGAAGTCGGGCGCGGCCAAGGGGGCGACGGGCCGGCCCGTGCCATTGCTCACACGCTTCGTACTCGGGAGAGTGGCTGGGCGATGACCCCTTCCATGGTGCGGTCCTGCACCGTTGGGCCCGGGTCAGGGCCGGGAGCGAGCCTTTGACCGAGGTCGATTTCCACACCGGTGTCGCCGACCCGCAGGACTATCTCTGCCGCCTCTTGCGCAAAGCCGCCAGTCGCGGCGCCCGGGTGCTCGTCCGTGCGCCGGAGGCTGCCCTGGAGGCACTGGACCGCGCGCTCTGGGTGTTCGACCCTCAGGCCTTCGTGGCGCACTGCCGCCTTGTCCAAGGGCAGGTCCCGGTGCCGGCGCTCCACCGCACACCGGTTTGGTTGGCGCCTGCGGCACTGCGCTGGCCTTCGGAACTGCCCCCATGCGATACCCTCGTGCGGTGGCAATGCGAGCCCGACGACGCACTCGACGATTGGCCGCGCGTCATCGAGATCGTGTCCGACGATCCTGCCCATCGGGCGCTGTCGCGGCGACAGTGGCGGCTGTGCGAGGCCCGTGGATTGACCGTCCGGCATCACGTCGTTCGCGGCCCGACCTGACCCCGTCGGCAGCGTGCTCGGCACTTTCCCTAGGCGCGGGGCGGACCCATTTCGGATAACGTGCGAAGGGTGCAGGGTCGCATGTGTGTTCCGGTGCGACACGCTCACGCTTCCCAATTTTTTTGGTCTGTGGGTTCAGTGGAGTTCGACATGAAGAAAAGCATGGTTTTTTCCGTTGCGGCGCTGGCTCTCGCAGCCTCCAGCGCCTTCGCTCAGCAGGACATCAAGATCGGGGTCCTGCTCGGGTTCACCGGGCCGTTGGAGTCGATCACGCCTGCCATGGCGCGTGGCGCGGAGATGGCCGTACAAGAGGTCAACAGCGCCCGCGCGCTGCTCAACGGCAGCCGTGTTTCCGTGGTCCGGGCGGATTCGACCTGCGTCGACGCAGCCGCTGCGACGGCCGCAGCCACCCGTCTCGTGACGGTCGATCGGGTCAGCGCCATCATGGGCGCTGACTGCTCCGGGGTGTCCGGCGCGGTGCTTCAGAACGTCGCGCGGCCCAACGGCGTCGTCATGATCTCGCCCTCGTCGACCTCTCCCGCGCTGACGACTGCTGCCGACGACGGTTTGTTCTTCCGCACGGCGCCTTCTGACGCGCGTCAGGGCGAGGTCATGACCGACGTGATCCGGGCTCGTGGCATCAACTCGGTGGCTATCACGTTCACGAACAACGACTACGGCAAGGGCCTCGCGAACAGCTTTGCCAACGCTTTCCGCGCCGCCGGCGGTCGGGTGACCATCATGGCGGCTCATGAGGACAACAAGGCCGACTATTCCGCAGAGGTCGGCGCGCTGGCTGCTGCGGGCGGCGGGGCGCTCGTGGTGGCCGGCTACGTCGACAAGGGCGGGCGCGGCATCATCCGTGCGGCCGTCGATTCCGGCGCGTTCAAGACTTTCGTGTTGCCGGATGGCATGGTCGGCGATTCGCTGGTTGCGGCCATCGGGCCCGCGCTGAACGGCTCGTTCGGTCAACTGCCCGGCACCGACAGTCCTGGCGGTACGCGTTTCAACGACATGGCCAAGGCGGCGGGTTTCGACGGTACGTCAGCCTACGCGGCGCAGTCCTACGACGCCGCGGCGCTGATCATGCTCGCGATGGAGGCTGCCAAGTCGTCGCGCAGCGCCGACTTCAAGTCCAAGGTGATGGAGGTCGCCAACGCCCCGGGCGAGAAGATCTTCCCCGGGGAACTGGCCAAGGGACTGGAAATCCTGCGCCGCGGGGGTCAGATCGACTATGTCGGTGCCACGGCGGTTGAGCTGATCGGTCCCGGGGAGTCGTCGGGTAGCTACCGCGAGATCGAGATCAAGGACGGGAAGATCTCGACGGTGCGATTCCGTTGATCCTGGCATCGCTACTGGATTCGCCACTGGAGTGAACCGGAGGGCTCCCCTGCGGTCTGACCGCAGGGGAGTTTCTTCTCTTTGGTTCCTGTCTCGGACATGATCGTCATCGATGCCCTGCAAAAGCGATTTGGCGGCTTCAAGGCCGTCGATGGCGCGAGCTTGTCCTTGCGCCAAGGGGCCATCACGGGGCTGATCGGTCCCAACGGCGCAGGGAAGTCGACCCTGTTCAACGTGGTGGCTGGATTGCTCCGGCCCGACGGGGGTCGGGTGCTCCTGGACGGGGAGGACGTGACCGGCCTGCCGCCGCACCTGCTGTTCCGCAAGGGATTGCTGCGGACGTTCCAGATCGCACACGAATTCGGGTCTCTCAGTGTCCGGGAGAACCTGATGATGGTGCCCGCGGGCCAGTCGGGTGAGACGCTTTGGAAGACCTGGTTCATGCGCTCCCGCATTGCCTCGGAGGAGCGCGCACTGGCCCGAAAGGCCGACGAGGTGCTGGAGTTCCTCACCCTCGGTCATCTGGCCGACGAACGGGCGGCCAGCCTGTCCGGTGGACAGAAGAAATTGCTCGAACTCGGGCGGACGATGATGACCGACGCGCGCATCGTGTTCCTCGATGAGGTGGGGGCCGGCGTGAACCGTACGTTGCTCAACACCATCGGGGATGCGATCGTGCGCCTGAACCGGGAGCGTGGCTACACCTTCTGCGTGATCGAGCACGACATGGACTTCATCGGTCGGTTCTGCGATCCGGTGATCTGCATGGCCGAGGGGCGGGTACTGGCTGAAGGTTCGGCCGATGCGATCAAGCGCGACGAGCGTGTGATCGAGGCCTATCTCGGCACAGGTTCGCGCCACCGGCAGAAGCCTTCCGCTGTGGCGGATGGACGGGCGGGATGAACCAGCGCGGCCCACACCGGGCGCCGTGCGCGCTGTTGCGCCCGCATGCCGGCGGGCGGAGGGTTGCCGCATGACGCAGTCGTCGACGGCTGCCGATGACACCCGCACGCCGATGTCGGCTGCGTCATCTCAGCCGTTCATCCTGTGCGGAGAGTCGCTCATTGGGGGCTATGGCGGAGCCGACATCCTGCACGGATGCTCGATCGGCGTGGCCAGGGGCGAGATCGTGGTCGTCGTCGGGCCCAACGGCGCCGGCAAGTCGACGGCGATGAAGGCCCTGTTCGGGATGGTGCAGTTGCGACAGGGGCGGGTGATGATGGAGGGCCGCGACATCACCGAGGTGTCCCCTCAAGATCGTGTGGCCCTGGGCATGGGCTTCGTGCCTCAGACCCACAACATCTTTCCGTCGCTCAGCGTCGAGGAGAACCTCGAGATGGGTGCGTTCCTGCGTCGTGACGACCTGCGTGAGACTCTGGAGCAGGTTTTCACGCTCTTTCCCGTCCTGCGTCAGAAGCGACGACAGGCGGCAGGGGAACTCTCCGGGGGGCAGCGTCAGCAGGTCGCCGTGGGGCGCGCCCTGATGATGAAGCCGCGGGTACTCCTGCTGGACGAACCGACTGCCGGGGTCAGCCCCATCGTGATGGACGAACTCTTCGACCGCATCATCGACATCGCCCGCACCGGCATTTCCATCCTGATGGTCGAGCAGAACGCGAGGCAAGCCCTGGAGATCGCGGATCGGGGCTACGTGCTCGTCCAGGGGGCCAACCGCTTTTCCGACACCGGTGCTGCGCTGCTCGCGCAGCCCGAAGTCCGCCGATCCTTTCTGGGGGGTTGATCTTGGATCTGGTCAATGCCCTGGTGGTCTTCGCCAACTTCGCGTTGATCCCGGCGATCTCTTACGCGAGCCAATTGACGCTGGGCGCGCTGGGCGTGACGCTGATCTACGGCGTGTTGCGCTTCTCGAATTTTGCGCACGGCGACACGATGGCGTTCGGTGCCATGGTCGCCGTGCTGTCGACGTGGGCGTTGCAGTCGATGGGAGTGTCGATCGCCCCGTTGCCCACGGCCTTGCTCGCCTTGCCGCTGGCTGTGGCGGCGACGATTGCACTGGTGCTGTTCACCGACCGTACCGTCTACCGCTTCTACCGTCGTCGCAAGGTGGCGCCGGTCGTGTTGGTGATGGTGTCCATCGGCGTGATGTTCGTGATGAACGGCCTGGTGCGATTCATCATTGGCGTGGGCGATCAGAACTTCGCCGATGGCGCGCGCTTCGTCCTCACGGTGGGTGAGTTCCGGCGCATCACGGGCCTCGAGGAAGGGCTGGCGATCCGCACCAGCCAGGTGATCACGCTCCTGACCGCCATGGTGCTGGTGGCCGCTTTGTTCTGGTTTCTCAACCGCACCCGTGCCGGCAAGGCGATGCGGGCGTTTTCGGACAACGAGGATCTGGCGCTGTTGTCGGGCATCCGACCCGAGAAGGTCGTCGCCATCACCTGGGCCATCGCTGCGGCGCTGGCCGCCACTGCCGGTACGCTGTACGGACTGGACAAGAGCTTCCAGCCCTTCACCTACTTCCAGCTCCTGCTGCCCATTTTTGCCGCTGCGATCGTCGGGGGCTTGGGCAATCCTTTGGGGGCCATTGCCGGTGGCTTCCTAGTGGCCTTTGCCGAAGTGACGGTCACCTATGCCTACAAGCGCGTGCTGAGCTATCTGTTGCCCGAGTCCTGGGCACCGGAGGGGCTGGTGCAGTTGCTGTCCACGGACTACAAGTTTGCGGTGTCTTTCGCGATCCTGGTGTTGGTCCTGCTGTTCCGTCCTACCGGCCTGTTCAGGGGAAAGTCCGTATGAGTCCGAAACCGCAGCGTTTCTGGGCCCTCGAGGGGCGCGATCTGGCGATGTTCGGTCTGGTGGCGATGCTCTTCGTGCTCACCGGGTTCCTGCAGACCTGGGTGCTGGCGTTGACGATCCTGAACATGGCCATCATCTCTGCGGTGATGTCGCTGGGCGTGAACATCCAGTGGGGGTATGCCGGTCTCTTCAACGTCGGCACCATGGGCTTCGTGGCCTTGGGTGGCTTGGCTGCGGTGTTGGTCTCCATGCCGCCCGTGGTGGCTGCCTGGGAGGCCGGCGGTGTGGGCATCCTTGCGGCCCTGGCGGTATTTGTCGGGTTCAGTGTGGCGGCGGTCCTGGTCTGGCGCAGGATGGTCGGCCGTCGCTTCAGGGGCTGGGTCGTTGCGGCGCTGCTGGCGGCGGGTCTGGTGCTCGGCCGGTCCCTGTTCGATCCTGCCGTGCTCGCTGTCGAGGGCGTCGATCCTGCTGCCACGGGTTACCTGGGAGGCTTGGGATGGCCGGTGTTGTGGTCATGGCCGGTGGGGGGCGTGCTCGCGGCCGTGGCGGCCTGGGTCATCGGCAAGATCGCACTCGGGCTGCGTTCGGACTATCTGGCCATCGCCACCCTGGGTATCTCCGAGATCGTGATCGCCGTCCTCAAGAATGAGGACTGGCTGGCACGGGGTGTCAAGAATGTCACCGGGCTGCCACGTCCCGTGCCCAATGAGGTCGAACTGCAAGCCGATCCGGGGTTCGTCGCCCGCGTGGCCGATTTCGGTACCGATCCAGTCGTGGCTTCCATTGTGGCGGTCAAGGTGGCCTATGCCCTGTTGTTCCTCGGACTGCTGTTGGCGCTGCTGTGGTTGAGTCAGTGCGCCTGGCGTTCGCCATGGGGTCGGATGATGCGCTCCATCCGAGACAACGAGGAAGCCGCTGCCGCGATGGGCAAGGATGTCTCCGGTCGGCGGCTCCAGGCCTTCGTGCTGGGCTCTGCCGTCTGTGGTATCGCCGGCGCGATGATGACCACGCTGGACGGCCAGTTGACGCCGGGCACCTATCAACCATTGCGCTTCACTTTCCTGATCTGGGTGATGGTGGTCGTCGGCGGCTCGGGTAACAACCTGGGCGCGGTTCTCGGAGGCTTCCTGATCTGGTTCTGCTGGGTTCAGGTCGAGCCGTTGGGTCTGTGGTTGATGTCGCTTTTGACGGCAGGACTGCCGGAAGGCAGTGCGCTGCGGCTGCACCTGGTCGAAGCCGCTGCACACATGCGTCTGCTGACGATGGGCTTGATCCTGCTGGTGTTTCTGCGATTCAACCCACGGGGACTCATCCCTGAGCGGTGACCCGGTTCCGGGCCGTCGCCACCCTCACCTCCGGTGTGACATCTGGCAGACCGGTGGCTCCTAGAATCGGCGACCCATTGCCTAGCGGATCCGCGCATGCCAAGCACACGACGCCCCAGACCTGCGCCACCACCGCCGAGCGCTGCGGTGGGCCCGCGTGTGCTGAAGAAGTACCCCAACCGGCGCTTGTACGACACGCAGACCAGCAGCTACATCACGCTGGCCGAGGTCAAGCAGATGGTCCTGCAGGGCGAGCCCTTCGAGGTCCGTGACGCCAAGACCGGCGAGGACCTGACGCGCAGCATCCTGTTGCAGATCATCCTCGAAGAGGAAACCGGTGGCGTGCCCATCTTCACCACACAGATGCTCGCGCAGCTCATCCGTTTCTACGGGCACGCGATGCAAGGCGTGATGGGGGCCTACCTGGAGAAGAACCTGCAGACGTTCGTCGAACTCCAGAACCGGATGATGGCGTCCAACGGCTCACTGTATGGCACCACCCCCTTCACGCCGGAGGCCTGGTCGGCCTGGCTCCAGGGGCAATCCCCGGCCATGATGCAGAACCTGATGGGCGAGTACTTCGCGCAGTCGAAGTCGCTCTTTGCGCAGATGAACGAGCAATTGCAGAAGAACTCCGCCGGTCTTTTCGGTGCGATGCCGGGCTTCCCACCCCGCCATGAGTGAGCACGTCGTGACGCCGGCGGCCGCGCCCGCCATCGGCTTCGTCTCGCTCGGCTGCCCCAAGGCGCTGACGGATTCCGAACTCATCCTCACCCGGCTCAGCGCCGAGGGTTATCGCACCAGCAAGACCAGTGCCGATGCCGATCTGGTGATCGTCAACACCTGCGGCTTCATCGATGCCGCCGTCGAGGAGAGCCTGGCCGCCATCGGCGAGGCCCTGGCCGACAACGGGCGGGTCATCGTCACCGGCTGCCTGGGCGCGCGCAACGACGGCGATGGCGCCAACCTGGTGTCCACGCGGCACCCGAAGGTGCTGGCCGTGACCGGCCCGCATGCCACCGACGAGGTGATGGCGGCCGTGTACCGGCACCTACCCAAGCCGCACGACCCCTTCGTCGACCTGGTGCCGGAGATCCGTCGCGAGTTCCGCGGCGAGGCCGGCATCAAGCTCACGCCACGGCACTACGCCTACCTGAAAATCAGCGAGGGCTGCAACCACCGCTGCACCTTCTGCATCATCCCCAGCATGCGTGGCGATCTCGTCTCGCGCCCGGTTGGCGACGTACTGAACGAGGCGCGCGCGCTGTTCGAGTCGGGCGTGAAGGAGTTGCTGGTGATCAGCCAGGACACCAGTGCCTACGGTGTCGATGTCAAGTACCGCATGGGCTTCTGGGATGGCAAACCTGTGAAGACCCGCCTGACCGAGCTGTGCGAGCAGATGGCCGCGCTGGCCGAGGCCCACGGGGCATGGGTGCGGCTGCACTACGTCTACCCCTATCCGCACGTGGACGAACTGCTGCCGCTGATGGCTGACGGCCGCATCCTGCCGTATCTGGATGTGCCTTTCCAGCACGCGCATCCCGACGTGCTGCGCCGCATGAAGCGCCCGGCCAGCGGCGAGCGCAACCTCGAGCGGCTGGCGCGCTGGCGTGAGGCCTGCCCGCAGATCGTCGTGCGCTCGACCTTCATCGCCGGCTTCCCCGGCGAGACCGAAGCCGAGTTCGAGGCTCTGCTCGACTTCCTGCGTGAGGCCGGCATCGATCGGGCAGGGTGCTTTGCATACTCGCCGGTGGAAGGCGCTGCGGCCAATGCGCTGCCCGGGATGCTGCCGCAGGCCGAGCGCGAGGCGCGGCGCGAGCGCTTCATGGCGGTGGCCGAGGCGGTGTCGGTCGAGCGTCTGCGCGCCCGTATGGGCCACACGATGCAGGTGCTCATCGACCACGCCCCGGCGCTCGGTCGCCGCGGGGGCCGCGGCCGCAGCTATGCCGATGCGCCCGAGATCGATGGTGTGGTGCATCTGCTGGCTCCCCAGAAGGCCTCGCGGACCTTGAAGGTAGGCGAATTCGTCCAGGCGCGGGTCGTCGGCACGCAGGGCCACGACCTGGTGGCCCAGCCGCTGTGAGCGATGCGGGTGTGTGTCGCGATCGTCGCGAGCCTTCGAGAACCGTCCCCACACGGCGCTGTGCCCGGCAGGGTCGACTCGACGGCGCTCCCTTCCCGAACGAATGCCCCCCAAGCCGATGACTGCTGCCGCATCCTCCAACCTTCCTGGCGACGTCGACCCGATCACGACCCAGGTGCACCACCCCTATGTGCCGCCCGCCGGTTTTGCCGCCTTCGCCCCACCGGTGCACAAGGCGTCGACCGTGCTGTTCTCCAGCCTCGAGGCGCTGCGCGGCCGTGCGGCTGCGGGGCACGCAGGGTACTCGTACGGCCTGCACGGCACGCCCACCACTTACACGCTCGAGCAGCGCATCGCCTCGCTGGAGGGCGGCTTGCAGTGCGTACTGGCCCCCAGTGGGTTGGCGGCAATCACGGTGGTGAACATGGCGCTGCTGAAAGCCGGCGACGAGGTGCTGCTGCCGTCCAATGTCTACGGGCCGTCGCGGGAGCAGGCGCGCGCGCTGCTGTCGGGCTGGGGCATCGGCCACCGCTTGTATGACCCGATGGACGCTGCCGGGCTGGCCGCGATGATCGGCTCCCAGACCCGGCTGGTGTGGGTCGAGGCGCCCGGCTCGGTGACCATGGAGTTCCCCGATCTGTCGGCGCTGGTCGACGTGGTGCACGCCTCTGGTGCGGTGTGCGCGCTGGACAACACCTGGGGCGCGGGGCTGGCCTTCGATCCCTTTGCGCTCGGTGTGGACATCTCGATGCAGGCGCTCACCAAGTATCCCTCCGGGGGCGCGGACGTGCTGATGGGCTCCGTGGTCACGCGTGACGACGCGCTCCACGAGAAACTGCGGCGAGCGCACGGCGTGCTGGGCCTGGGAGTGGCCGCCAACGACTGCGAACTCGTGCTGCGCGGCCTGCCCTCGGTGCGCCTGCGCTATGACGCCCACGACCGGGCGGCACGCGAGATCGCCCAGTGGCTGGACGAGCAGGCCTGCGTCAGCCGTGTACTGCACCCGGCCTTGCCTGGCGCGCCCGGCCACGAGCACTGGCGCCGCCACTGCCGCGCCGCCGCGGGGCTGTTCTCGGTGCTGTTCGACGAGCGTTTCAGCGCAGCGCGGGTGGACCGCTTCGTCGAGTCGCTGCGCCTGTTCGGTATGGGTTTCTCATGGGGCGGCCCGATGAGTCTGGCCGTGCCCTACGACCTCGTGGCCATGCGCGGTGCAGCAGCCGCGCCGCGCGGGCACCTGGTGCGCTTGTCCATCGGGCTGGAAGCCGTGGCCGATCTGAAGGCAGATCTGGCGCAGGCGATCAACCAGGCGTTTGCGCAGACCTAGAACCCGATCGCCTCTCGGGACGAGCCCGGCGGCGTGACCCGGTGCAGGACGCACCGCAGCATCACACCGCAGTGGTTTCACTCCCGCGCCGGTGAAGACACCTTGTGTCGCATCAGGCGCTGCTTCTCACGGTCCCAGTCGCGCTTCTTCTCGGTCTCGCGCTTGTCATGCTGGGCCTTGCCCTTGGCCAGCGCGATCTCGGTCTTCACCCGGCCGGCCTTGTAGTGCAGGTTCAACGGTACCAGCGTGAAACCTTTCTGCTCGACCTTGCCGATCAGGCGCCGGATCTGGTCGCGGTGCATCAGCAACTTGCGTGTGCGGTCAGCCTGCGGGTTGACGTGCGTGGAGGCCTCACGCAGCGCGTTGATGCGGCAGCCGATCAAGAAGAGTTCGCCATCGCGGATGTGGACGTAACCATCGGTCAGTTGCACCTGCCCGGCACGGATGGCCTTCACCTCCCAGCCCTCGAGGACGATGCCGGCCTCGAACTGCTCGTCGATGTGGTACTCGAACCGTGCGCGACGGTTCTCGGCGATGTGTGCGGTGGTGGCCATACGCCGAGAGGATACCCCTTGCCTACAATCGAGACATTGTATGAAGCACGTCAAGCGGTCGGTCCTGCTGTGGTACTCCCCGCGGGAGATGTACGACCTGGTCACTGCGATCGGCACTTACCCGCAATTCCTGCCGTGGTGCGACCGTGCCGAGGTGGTCCAGCATCATGAGGACGGCGTGACAGCGCGTGTCGGTCTGGCCTATGCCGGCGTGCGGCACGCCTTCACCACGCGCAACACCCATGCCGTGGCCGAACAAGTGGTGATGCGCCTGGTCGACGGACCTTTTTCCTCACTTGATGGGGTGTGGGCGTTCCGACCGATCGCCGCCCCGGGCATCGAGCGGCCAGCCTGTCGGGTGGAGCTGGACCTGCGTTACGCCTTTTCCAGCCGTGCGCTCGAACTCGTCGTCAGTCCGGTGTTCGACCGCGTGGCCAACACGCTGGTCGACAGCTTCGTCACCCGCGCCGAGCAGGTCTACGGACCGCGATGATCGTCGTCGAGGTGGTCTTCTGCCCCGCTCCGGGCGACTGTGACCTGGTGAGCCTGCAGTTGCCGCCCGGCGCCACGCTGGCTGACGCCGTGCAGCTCAGTGGGCTTCCGAAGCGCCATGGGCTGCGTGGCGAAGGCTTGGTCGCTGGGGTCTGGGGCCGGCGTCAGGCCGCCGACCACGTCCTGCGCGAAGGCGACCGGGTCGAGATCTACCGCTCCTTGCGCGTCGATCCGAAGGAAGCGCGTCGTCTGCGCCATCGGGCTGTGCATGGGCAGGGCCGTCGGGCGTCTGGCTGAATCTCGTGCTTGCGCGCGACAGGCCCGCTACGGGCGGCGCGCTGGCGGCTGGGTCCGAGGTGCGCTGTAGGGCCTTCCTATAATCTTTTTTTGTTCCGGAGCTTCCCGCCATGCGCCTGCTCGGCAAAGCGCTGACCTTCGACGACGTGCTGCTCGTGCCGTCGTACTCGCGGGTCTTGCCGCGTGACACCGACCTCTCCACCCGGCTGTCGCGCAATATCCAGCTCAAGCTGCCCCTGGTCTCCGCGGCGATGGACACCGTGACCGAGGCTCGTCTGGCGATCGCCATCGCCCAGGAGGGGGGCGTGGGCATCGTGCACAAGAACCTCAGCCCGCGCCAGCAGGCAGCCGAGGTGGCACGCGTCAAGCGCTACGAGTCGGGTGTGCTGCGAGACCCGATCACGATTGCGCCCAATGCCACCGTGCGTCAGGTGATCGAGTTGCAGCGTCAGCATGGCTTCTCGGGCTTTCCGGTGGTCGAGGGCAAGGCGGTCGTGGGTATCGTCACCAACCGCGACCTGCGATTCGAGGCGCGGCTGGATGCCCCCGTGCGCGAGGTGATGACCCCGCGCGAGCGCCTGGTGTGGGTAAAGGAGGGCGCCACGCTGGAGGAGGGCAAGGCGCTGATGCACCGCCACCGGCTGGAGCGCGTGCTTGTCGTCAACGACGAGTTCGAACTGCGCGGGCTGATGACCGTCAAGGACATCACCAAGCAGACCGATTTCCCCAACGCCGCGCGCGACGCGCGCGGGCAGTTGCGTGTGGGTGCGGCGGTCGGTGTGGGCGAGGGCACCGAGGAGCGTGTGGAGCTGCTGGTGCGCGCCGGTGTGGACGCGATCGTCGTCGACACAGCGCACGGCCACAGCCAGGGCGTGATCGAGCGCGTCCGCTGGGTCAAGCGCAATTTCCCGCAGATCGACGTCATCGGCGGCAACATCGCCACTGGCGCCGCCGCCACCGCCCTGGTGGAGGCGGGGGCGGACGCCGTCAAGGTGGGCATCGGTCCGGGTTCGATCTGCACCACACGCATCGTCGCGGGCGTCGGCGTGCCGCAGATCACCGCGATCGACAACGTGGCCACTGCGCTGCGCGGCAGCGGCGTGCCACTGATCGCCGACGGCGGCATCCGCTACTCGGGCGACATCGCCAAGGCGGTGGCCGCCGGCGCCAGCACGGTGATGATGGGCGGCATGTTCGCCGGCACCGAGGAGGCGCCGGGCGAGGTCATCCTCTACCAGGGGCGCAGTTACAAGAGCTACCGTGGCATGGGCTCGATCGGCGCGATGCGCGACGGCTCGGCCGACCGCTACTTCCAGGAGAACGACGAAGCCACCAACCCCAACGCCGACAAGCTCGTGCCCGAGGGCATCGAGGGCCGGGTGCCCTACAAGGGCTCGATGGTGGCCATCGTCTATCAGATGGCCGGCGGTCTGCGCGCGGCCATGGGATATTGCGGGTGCGCCACCATCGAGGACATGCGCAGCCGTGCCGAGTTCGTCGAGATCACCGCGGCCGGCATCCGCGAGAGTCACGTCCACGACGTTCAGATCACCAAGGAAGCGCCGAACTACCGCAGCGAGTGAGCCCGGGCGCTGCGCCCGATCTGCACACCCACGCGCCCCCCGGCTTGCCTGCACCCGTGACATCCTCCACCGCTGCCGTTCCGCCGCCGCCGCAGGCTGCGGCCATGCGTTTCATCATGATGGTGGTGCTGATCGACATGCTGGCGGTGGGCATCATCGTGCCGGTGCTGCCGATGATGGTGGGGCGTTTCACCGCCGACCCGGCCGAGCAGTCGGCCTGGTACGGCGTGGTGACGCTGTCGTATGCACTGGCGCAGTTCGTCGGCGCCCCGCTGCTCGGCGCGCTGTCCGACCGATTCGGCCGACGGCCGGTGCTGCTGCTGGGCTTCTTCGGGCTGGCGATCAATTTCTTCACCACCGCGCTGGCGACGTCGATCGCGATGCTGGTGGCCTCCCGTGTGATCGGTGGCGTCATGCAGGCGAATGCCGCGGTGGCCAATGCCTACGTGGCCGATATCACGCCGGCCGAGCAACGCGCGCGTCGCTTCGGCCTCATCGGCGCCATGTTCGGCATCGGGTTCATCCTGGGGCCGGTGCTGGGCGGTCTGCTCGGCGGGATCGACTTGCGGCTGCCCTTCTTCGTGGCCGGCGGGCTGGCGCTGCTGAATCTGGCCTACGGCTGGTTCGTGCTGCCCGAGTCGCTGGCGCCGCAGAACCGCCACGCCATCGATTGGAAGCGCGCCAACCCGCTGAGCGCCTTCCGGCAGCTGGCCGCCCTCAAGGGCGTGGGCCTGCTGGTGGGCGTGCTGGCGATGACGGCGCTGGCGCAGTTCGCGCTGTATACCATCTGGGTGCTGTACGGGCAGTTCCGCTTCGGCTGGGGCCCCACCGAGAGCGGGTGGTCGCTGTTCGCGGTCGGCGTGGTCTCGGCGGTGGTGCAGGGGGGGCTGCTGGGGCGGCTGCTTCGGGTGTTCCCGGCGCAACGCCTGGCGATGCTGGGCCTGGCCTCATCCACGACGGCCTTTGCGCTTTGGGGGCTGGCCACGCAGGGTTGGATGATGTACGCCGTCATCTTCGCCAACTTGCTCGGCTCGGCCGTGGCGGCGTCGCTGCAGGGCCTGGTGTCGAGCGCCGCGGACGAAAAAACGCAGGGTCGCACGATGGGCGCGGTCAGCAGCCTGAACAGCCTGGCAGCCGTCGTGGCGCCGGTGTTCGCCGCGCCGCTGCTGGCCAGCGTCTCCCACCTGCCTGCGCAGGACTGGCGTCTGGGCCTGCCGATGTTCTTCTGCGCCGCGCTGCAGGGCGCGGCGCTGGTGCTGGCGGTGCTGCATTTCCGCCGGCAGGGCGGCATCCCACGTTCCACCACTTCGCAAGCGCCGGCCCCATGAACCACGACAAGATCCTGATCCTCGACTTCGGCTCGCAGGTCACGCAGCTGATCGCGCGCCGCGTGCGCGAGGCCCACGTCTACTGCGAGATCCACCCGAACGACGTCTCCGACGCCTTCGTCCGCGAGTTCGCGCCCACGGGGATCATTCTCTCGGGCAGCCACGCCAGCACCTACGAGGACCACCAGCTGCGCGCGCCGCAGGCCGTGTGGGACCTCGGCGTGCCGGTGCTCGGCATCTGCTACGGCATGCAGACGATGGCGGTGCAGCTCGGCGGCACCGTGGAGTGGAGCGACCGGCGCGAGTTCGGCTACGCCGAGGTGCGGGCGCGCGGCCACACACGGCTGTTCGACGGCATCGAGGACTTCCGCACGGCCGAGGGCCACGGCATGCTGAAGGTGTGGATGAGCCACGGCGACAAGGTCACCGCGCTGCCGCCTGGTTTCAAGCTCATGGCGAGCACGCCGAGCTGCCCCATCGCCGGCATGGCCGACGAGGCGCGCGGGTACTACGCGGTGCAGTTCCACCCCGAGGTGACGCACACGGTGCAGGGCAGGGCGATGCTCGAGCGCTTCGTGCTCGGCATCTGCGGCGCACGGCCGGACTGGGTGATGCGCGACCACATCGCCGAGGCGGTGGCGTCCATCCGCGCCCAGGTCGGCGACGAGGAGGTGATCCTCGGGCTGTCGGGCGGCGTCGACTCCAGCGTCGCCGCGGCGCTGATCCACCGCGCCATCGGCGAGCGGCTCACCTGCGTCTTCGTCGACCATGGCCTGCTGCGCCTGGACGAGGGCGACATGGTGATGGAGATGTTCGCCGGCCGCCTGCACGCGCGCGTGGTGCGCGTGGACGCGAGCGAGCTCTTCATGCGTGAACTGGCCGGCGTGAGCGACCCCGAGGCCAAGCGCAAGATCATCGGCCGCCTGTTCGTGGACGTGTTCAAGTCCGAAGCGGCGAAGTTGAAGGCCGGTGGCGGCGTGACGGCAGTGCCCGGTGGCGAGCCCTTCGGCGCCGGCGGCGCAGCATCGACGCGCCCGCCCAAGGGCGCGACCTTTCTCGCGCAGGGCACGATCTACCCCGACGTGATCGAGTCTGGTGGCGCCAAGACCAAGAAGGCCACGACGATCAAGAGCCACCACAACGTCGGTGGGCTCCCCGAGCAACTGGGCCTGAAGCTGCTGGAGCCGCTGCGCGACCTGTTCAAGGACGAGGTGCGGGAGCTTGGCGTGGCCCTGGGCCTGCCACCCGAGATGGTCTACCGCCATCCCTTCCCGGGC
>CAZFVH010000039.1:0-32289 GCA_964522465.1 uncultured Rubrivivax sp.
GCGCCACGCTGCCTCTCGCCAGGCGGTGCTGTCGGTCAAGGAGGATTGGTGATGGCAGCGGGCACCGTTCCTGCGCCGATCGATCCGCTGCGCCGCGCCGTGCTTCGTGGGTTGGGGGCCTGTGCGGGAGCCACGGCCCTGGGCGCCCAGGCCGAGAGTCCCTCCTTGGGCGGTTCGCGCCCGCCCGATCCGGTGCGTCGAGGTCGCCCCCTGATCTTTCCAAGGGACCACGGCGCCCACCCCTCCAGCCGGATCGAGTGGTGGTACGTCACCGGCTGGCTGTTGCCGCTGGCCACCGGCGGGAGCGATACGGTCCCGGCATCCCTCGCCATAGAAGACACATCGCCCGACCCGGACACGCCCGGGCTGACAGGCTTCCAGGTCACCTTCTTCCGCAGCCGTACCGGCTTGGCGGAGGGCCTGCCCGGCCGCTTCGCGCCGCGACAAATCCTGTTCGCGCACGCTGCCATCAGCGAGATCGCCACTCGACGTCATCTCCACGCCGAACGCATCTCCCGCTGGTCCGGCGACCCGCGTGCCGGCAGCCGGGTGCGCGCGGCGCTGCACGATGCCGACCTTGCACTGGACAGCTGGACGCTGCAGCGGCAGTCCACCGGCGCCGGGCCTCTGGATGCGCGCTGGCGCACCGGCGTCGCGGGTGAGGGCTTCGCGTTCGAACTCACGATGGCGCGCACCCAGCCCCTGCTGCTGCAGGGCGACGCCGGCTTCTCCCGCAAGGGACCGGACGAGGCCCAGGCGAGCCACTACCTGAGCGAGCCGCATCTGGCGGTCAGCGGAGACCTGGTGCAGGACGGGCGCTCCCGGGCTGTTGCCGGCCGCGCCTGGCTCGACCACGAGTGGAGCGACGAACTGCTGCACCCGCAAGCTGTCGGCTGGGACTGGATCGGGATGATGCTCGACGACGGCGCTGCCCTGACCGCCTTCCGGCTGCGCCGCGCCGACGGCAGCGCCTTGTGGGCCGGCGGCAGCGTGCGCAACGCCGACCAGGCACGGGCCCGCGTCTTCGAACCCGATGAGGTGCGCTTTGAGCCCGTACGCTGGTGGCGCAGCCCGAGTTCGGGTGGCCGCTATCCGGTGGAGTGGTCGGTCATCACGCCGGCGGGCCGGATGGCGGTGCGGGCGCTGTTCGATGCCCAGGAAATGCACAGCCGGGGCGCGACCGGCACGATCTACTGGGAGGGACTGTCCTCGCTGCACGATGCGCCGGGCCGGCGCATCGGCATGGGCTATCTTGAGATGACGGGCTACGCCGGGCGATTGCAGATCTGAACGCACGCCACGACTCCCCCCAACCGGGCAACCCGTCAGCGGTCTGGCCGTTTGATGTGCGTTGCCCGAAAGACCGCGCCGCAGCAGACCAGTCCGCCCTTCCGCCACGCTCGACCTTGAGGCGCCTCAGCGCTCTGCCACCCAGCGCCGGATGGAATCGACGCATGCCGATCACCTTCCTGCAAAGCCCCGAGGCTTGGCGCGTGTGGCGTCTGGCAGGTGCGCCCGTGGAGACGGTCCAGACGCGACGCTCCTGGGTCTTCCTGTGCGGCGACCGGGTGCTGAAGCTGAAGAAGCCCGTGCGCGAGCGCCTGCTGGATTTCTCCACGCCAGCCCTGCGCGAGCAGGCCTGCCGCGAGGAAGTGCGATTGAACGAACGACTGGCGCCGGGCGTGTGTCTGGGCGTGGTGGCGCTGCACAGGTCGCCCAATGGCTGGCGGCTCGACCCCGAGCCCGATCGACGACCCGCCGATGTGCCCGTCGACGAATGGCTGGTGCTGATGCGGCGGCTGCCGGCAGAGCACCTGCTCGATCGCCGACTGGCGTCGCGCCGGGCAGGCGCACGCGAGGCGCGGCTCGTCGCCACGCGGCTGTCGGAGTTCTGGCAAACGGCGCCGCGGGTGCCGATAGACCCACCGGCCCGCGTGCGGCACCTGCGTGCCGAACTGGCGATCAGTCTGGCGCTCCTGCGTCAGCCCCGGTGGGCGGTACCCGGGGGCAGCGGTCGCTTGCGGCGGCTGCTGCGGGCGTTGCGCCCGGGTCTGGCCTGCCTGGGTCAGCGGGCACGGGACGGACGCATCGTCGACGGCCACGGCGATCTGCGTCCGGAGCATGTCTTCGTGCCGCCGCCGCGGACGACCCCTGGCGGCGCCGACGACGTGCTGGTGATCGACGCACTCGAGTTCAGCCCGACCCTGCGGGCGGTCGACCCGCTGGACGAACTGGCCTACTTCGCACTCGAGTGCTGGCGCCTGGGCGCGCCGCGCTTCGGCCTGCGCGTGGTGGTGCGCTGCATGCGCGCGCTGGGCGAGCGCCAGTCGATCGCCGTGTTGCGCCTGTACACCGCGCTGCGCGCACTGCTGCGCGCCCGTCTGGCGCTGGCACACCTGCTCGACAGACCGGTGCGCGACGCATCGCGCTGGCGACCCATGGCGGCGTGGTACCTCGACGCCGCCGAGACCGCGCTGCGCCTGTCGTGACGGGAGGTCCGTGTCGGTACCGCGATCGCGTGACCTCTCAGCGCGCGAACGCGTCCCGGCTGTCCCGCAGGGCCTGCAGCAGCGGCCCGGCCGCGCCGACGGTGCGCAGCCGGGCCGACGCGGCGCAAGACGCCGGCATGCGCAGAGCAGGCACGCTGTCGGTGATGGTGATACTGTCCAGCGGGGCGTCGGCCAGCACGCGATCGGCATGGCCGACAAACAGACCGTGAGCAGCCAGAGCGTGGACCTGCGATGCGCCTGCATGCCGCAGCGCCACCGCCGCGTGGGCCAACGTCTGGCCGGAGGCGATCAGATCGTCGCGCAGCAGCACCATCGCCCCGGCGACGTCTCCGGCGACGAGGTGCCCGCTGTGCACCAGGCCGAGGCCACGGCGCTTGTCGACCATCGCGAAACCGACGGGACGTGACAGCAGGTCCTCCAGGTGTTCACGCCATCGCAGCACACGCTTGACCCCTCCCGGGTCGGGTGAGGCCACGACCAGCGGGATCGGGTGCGGCCGCCCCTGCCCGACGTCGCCGGCCACCAGCGTCGGCGCTCGCCCCCCATCCGACCACACCCGCACCTCTGCATCGAATGCCGGCGCGGCATCGATCGCCATCACCGGCACGCGGAAGGCGTTCTCGCAAGCCCCCGCATGGTGCGGCTCGAAGACCATCACCTGGTCGCAGCCGGCCGCCTCGAGCAGTCGTGCCAGCAGTTGCGTGCCCAGCGGGTCGTGCGGCTGGGTCCGCGCATCCTTGCGCGCATAGGCCAGGTAGGGAATCACGGCCGTCACCCGCGCCGCAGCGTGCGCGCGCAGCGTCGCGCACATCGACAGCAAGCCGAAGACCTTGTCGTGCGGGCTGTCGTCCAGATCGCCGTGCAGGCTGGCCAGCACGTAGGCATCCTGCCCCCGCGGGTCGGTCAGCGGCCGCCACTTGCGCTCGCCGTCGTCGAAGCGACGCTCCTCGTGGCCGGCCAGCGGCTGCTCGAGCGCGCGGGACAGAGCCAGTGCAAGCGATGATTCGCGGTCGAGAGAGTACAGCAGCATGGACGCTCCGGGCCCCTGGAACAGGCGACCACTGTGACCCGGCCCCGTCGGGCCAGCTTGATCAACGGCAGCTCGCGATGCGAACCCCTGCGTGCGATCGCTGGCGCAACACCCCGTGGCGCGAGCCGCTAGCGGGCCGTTCGCGGGTCGAGCCGCGCAGGCGCAGCCGACAGACGGACACACGCCCAACCGGATTTTTCTGATGCTGGACAAGCCCGGAGTCCGGACGCTGAAATATCATTTGTGACTGATATAGATAAGGCCGCAGCTGCTGCGGCGTAGGAGACCGCCATGCCCCGCCACCTCGGCCTGTCGCGTCGCAACATCCTGCGATTCGGGGTCCTGTGCGCCGTCTCGGGCGCCTTGATGTCACCTGAGGTCCAGCGTCTGGCGGCGGCCACCGACGACTTCATCCGCGGCCCGGACGTCCCCGACCAGCCGTTGCTGCGCCTGAGCCCCCGGGTGGCCATGGTGTATGCCGCTGACGGTTTCCCCACGCCCGAGAACCTGGGGATGATGGCCAACGTGGTTTTCGTCATCACCTCGGCAGGCGTGGTGGTGCTCGACAGCGGCGCCTCGGTGCAGATCGGCGAGATGGCGATCCGCCGACTGCGCACGCTGACCGACCGCCCCGTAGTCGCCCTGGTCAATTCGCATTACCACGGCGACCACTTCCTCGGCAACGACGCCTTCGTGCAGGCGTATGGCGCACCGTTGCCGATCTACGCGCACCCTGAGGCGCGTCGCCAGATCGAAGGCGTGGCCGGCAGTGGCTGGCGCGCAGCCATGGAGCGCTGGACAAACGGAGCGAGCATCGGTACGCGCGTCATACCGCCCAACCACGACGCAGGACACGGCGACGTACTGCGCTTCGGCGACACCACGCTGCGCGTGCACCATCACGGCCGTGCCCACACCGAGGCCGACCTGTGCATCGAGGTGGTGGAGGACAGGGTCGTCTACATGGGCGACGTCGTGATGAACGGACGTATCGCCAACATGGACGACGGCAGCTACGTCGGTACGCTGCAGACGATCGACCGCATGCAGGCCGAGTTGCCGGGCGCCCTGTGGATCCCCGGCCATGGCAGGGCCAGCCTGACCCTGCTGGTCGAACAGCGCGAGTTCTTCGCCGGCCTCTTCGAGAACTGCGTTACCGCCGTCAAGGAGGGCGAGGACGAAGGACAGGCGCGCCAGCGGGTGCTGGCCGATCCTCGGGTGGCGCGGCACGCGGGTCGCATCCAGGGCTGGGACGGCAACATCGGCAAGTACATCAGCCTGGCCTATCTCGAGGCGGAGAAGGTCGCCTTCTGACTACCCCCGAGGGCCGGGTGTGTCCGGTCCCGATCAACGACCCCACAGAGCTCGGCCGTTTTGGGGATGCGTGGGCCCGTCCAAAGGAAAGACGCCACGTCCGGCCCCGCCCCCGCCACCCGGAGAACACAAGACGAGCTGGCGCTGCACGGCGTTTTGTCGAGCGGGCAAGCGGCCGACAGGCGCAGCAGCGCCCGCGGATAATCTCGCGCTGTGTCAGCCTCCCTTCCCTTTCCAGGCGTCCCCTCCGGCGCCGACCAGGCGCACGTCGGCCTCGTCGTCCGCGGTGTCCCACCCGGCCTGCGACTGTCGGACTTCCGCCTGGTCGCCTTCGACATGGACTCGACGCTGATCAACATCGAGTGCATCGACGAGATCGCCGACTTCGCCGGGCGCAAGGCCGAGGTGGCCGAGATCACCGAGGCGGCGATGCGCGGAGAGATCACCGACTACAAGGACAGCCTGCGGCGACGCGTCGCCCTGCTGGCAGGCGTGCCCGAAGAGGTGCTGGACCGGGTCTACGAAGAGCGGCTGCGGCTGAACCCGGGCGTGGAGGCCTTCGTGGCCGCCTGCCGCGACGCCGGGCTGAAGACCCTGCTGATCTCCGGCGGCTTCACCCATTTCAGCGAGCGCGTCCGCCATCGGCTGAAGCTCGACTTCGCACGCGCCAACACGCTGGGCATCTTCCACGGTCGCTTGACAGGGACGCTGCTGGACCGCCCCTGGGGCGACATGGTCGACGGCGCCGAGAAGAAGCGCGTGCTGCTGGAGGTGTGCGAGCTGATGGGCATCTCCACCGCGCAGGCCATCGCGGTCGGTGACGGCGCCAACGACCTGCCGATGATGCAGGAGGCCGGGCTGTCGATCGCCTTCCGTCCCAAACCGGCCGTGGCGCAGGTGGCGATGGTCTCGATCTTCGAGGGCGGGCTCGACCGTGCACTGGAAGTGTTCGCCCCACCCGGCGCACTGGCAGCCACGCCCTGATGCAGGTCGACAACCCCTACGCCGAGCTCGGCCTGCGGCCTGGCGCCGCGGACGAAGCAGTCAAGGCCGCCTGGCGACGCCTGGTGTCGCTGTGGCACCCCGATCGCAATCCCAGCGCCGAGGCAGCCGACCGCGTCAAGCGCTTCAACGTCGCCTACGAGCAGATCCTGCAGGCACGTCGGGGTGGCAGCGCCGTCGACGGGGCCGAAGAGGCTGAAGACGGACGTACGCCTGGAGACGGCGCGAACCCGCGCCGGTCCGACCACGGGTTCGGCGCCGAACAGGACGCGTGGGCCCGCGCCAACGGATCAGGCTTCGGCCCTATCCCCCGTCAAATCCCGCGCAAGGTGCGGCTCAGCCTGGAAGAGGCGATAAGGGGCTGCGTGCGCGAGTTGCGAGGGCGCATCACCGCGACCTGCCGCCGCTGCCTCACCCAGGGATGGATCGACATGGGAAAGGACTGCGCCGCCTGCGACGGCGTCGGGACCCAGCGCGTCAAACCGCTGTTCGCCTGGCTGGCCCGTGAGATCCGCTGCGCCGACTGCGAGGGCAGCGGCCGGCTGCGCAGCCCGTGCCCGGACTGCCAGGGCGCTGGCCGTCGCAAGATCGATTACCGGCAGCAGGTGCGACTGCCCGCCGGCGTGCGGGATGGTGACACGCTGGGTGCAGACGCCGGGCGACACGGTGACGTCGAACTGACATTGGATCTGACCGTCGGGATCGATCCCCACCCCTTCTTCCGACGCGAGGCCGACGGCACGCTGCGCTGCGAGATTCCCGTGGACGGCTTCCGCTGGCTGGCAGAGGACTGGATGGATGTGCCCACCCCCGACGGGCTGCAGCAGATTCGGCTGCGCCGCGCCGCGCGCACCTACCGGCTGCGCGGGCATGGCGCACCGGCGCGCCCCGGCAGCCCGAGGGCCGACCTGCTCCTGACGGTGACGCCGACCTTCGCCGAGACGCTCGATCCCGCCCTCCAGGAAGCGCTGGCCCGACTGGCCGAAACCGCCGCAAACGCAGCGCCGGCACCGGCCGTAGCCGAGTGGCAGCGCACCCTCCAGGCCTGGACGCCGGCGCCCCAGGCCGAGGACAAGCCCCGGCGCAGCCGCCCCCAGACTCGCAGCCGCACGCGCCGCTGAGAGTCAGCCTGGGCGACGCAACGGCACCGCAAAGCCCCGCTGCACCGCCGGCCGCGCCATCATCTGCCAGTACCAGCGCTGCACTTGCGGATAGTCGGCCAGATCGATGCGGTGGCGCTCGTGGCGCCAGGCCCAACCCAGGATCGCGAAGTCGGCGATGCTGAGTTCGTCGGCGAAGAACTCGCGCCCCGCAAGCCGGCGGTCCATCACGCCATACAGGCGCCGCGTCTCGGCTTGGAAGCGCTCGAGGGCATAGCCGCGCGCAGCCTCGTCCTGCAGCGCGACGAAGTGGTGCACCTGGCCCGGGATGGGACCGAAGCCGCCCATCTGGAACATCAGCCACTCCAGCGCCGCCACGCGGCGCCGCGGATCGGCAGGCAGGAAGCGCCCGCTGCGCTGCGCCAGGTGCCACAGGATGGCGCCGCTCTCGAAGACGCTCAGTGGCGCCCCGTCCGGGCCCTGTCGGTCGACAATGGCGGGGATCTTGTTATTCGGGCTGATGGCCAGGAAGTCCGGCGCGAACTGCTCGCCGTGGCCGATGTCGACGATGTGGACGGCGTAGGGCAGCCCCATCTCCTCCAGCGCCACCGTGATCTTGCGCGCGTTGGGTGTGTCGAAGGCGTAGAGCTCGATCATCGCGTCAGCCCCGCATCAGCTCCACATCAGCCCCACGTCAGCCCTGTTTCAGCGCCGTCGACGGCGCCGTGCGCCCGATCCAGCGCTGGCTGGCCAGCGTCAGCGCGATCAGGCACAGGCCGGCGGCGTCGGTCAGCAGGCCCGGCTTGATCAACACCAGCGCCGCAGCCACCAGCATCAACTGCTCCCACCAGCGCGCCGGACCGAGGAAGAAGTAGCGGTGCAAGCCGCCGGCCAGGCACACCACCCCCACCGTGGCGGTGACAGCGGCCAAGGCCACGTCCACCGGATCGCCGATCAGCAGCAGCGCCGGCGCGAACACGAACATGAACGGGATGATGAAGCCGGTCAGCCCCATCTTGACCGATGCCCAGCTGGTGTCGACGAGCGTGGCACGAGAGATGCCGTTGGCGGCATAGACCGCCATCGCCACCGGCGGCGTGATCGCCGACAGCACAGCGAAGTACAGCACGAACAGATGCGCCGCCTCCACCTGCACGCCGAGCTTGACCAGGGCCGGCACCAGCAGCGCCACCTGCACGATGTAGGCCGGAGTCGTCGGCAGCCCCATGCCCAACAGGATGCCGGCCAGCATGGTCAGCACCAGCGCCAGGGGCAGCGAGTTCTGCGACAGGGCCAACACCACGCCGGTGAAGCTCAGCCCCAGCCCGGTGAGCGTGATCGTGCCGATCACGATGCCGGCGCAGGCGCATGCCAGTGCCACGACCAGGGTGTTGCGCGCGCCCGATTCCAGCGCCTCGACGATGGCCTGCCAGGTGAAGGTGCCGCGCGTGCTGCGGCGCAGCCAGGTCGTGGGCACCACCGAGGCGATGCCGCACAGCGCCGCGAAGGCCGCGCTGCGGCCGGTCAGCAGCACGCCGACGATGATGAACAGGGGCAGGAACAGGTGGCCACGCTCGCTGAGCACCTCCTTCAGCCGCGGCAGATCCGGCTTGGGCAGGCCCTTCAGGCCGATGCGGCGGGCTTCGAAGTGCACGGCCATGAAGACCGCGACGTAGTAGAGGATCGCCGGCAGCAGCGCGAACAGCGCCACCTTCAGGTAGGAAACGCCGAGGAACTCGGCCATCACGAAGGCCGCCGCCCCCATGATCGGCGGCATCAGCTGCCCGCCAGTGGACGCCACCGCCTCCACCGCGCCGGCGAAGGCGGGGCGATACCCGGTGCGCATCATCAGCGGAATCGTGAAGGTGCCGGTGGTCATGACGTTGGCCACCGCGCTACCCGAGACGGTGCCGAACAGGCTGCTGGTGATGACAGCCACCTTGGCCGGACCGCCGGAGGTGTGGCCAGCCAGCGCAAGGGCGAAGTCCATGAACAGCTTGCCCGCCCCGCTGCGCTCGACGAAGGCGCCGAACAGGATGAACAGCATCACGTAGGTCGCCGACACGTACAGCGGGATGCCGAAGATTCCCTCGGTGGTGAGGTAGAGCTGGTCCAGCATCATCGCGACCGACTGCCCACCCAGGGTCAAGCCGTAGGCCAGGAAGGCGATCGCCGTCAACGGCAGCGCCCAGCCGGTGGCGCGCCGCGTGGCCTCCATCAGCAGCACGATGAGTCCGATGCCGAACACGTAGTCGGCGATCCGAGGGTCGTCGACGTAATAGATGCGGCCCTCGATGTAGGGCAGGCTGACGCTCGGGTACAAGGCCACCGCCGCCGCCGCGACCACGAAGGCGAGATCCTGCCAGCCGAAAGTCTCGCGTCGCTCCCGCAGGCCGGGCAGGATCAGGTAGGCCAGCACCAGCGCGAAGGCCAGGTGCACGCCGCGCATCACGTAGGCGTTCGGCGGCCCGGCGAAGGCCACGTAGAGGTGGAAGGCCGACATGGCCGTGGCCACGACCGTCGTCGTGACGCGCACCAGCGAGGCGGGCAGCGGGGACATCGGCGCTCCAGAGGCGAGGGGAACAGCGCTTGCGCGGGCGCCGAAGCGCCCGCGGTGTGGTCAGGTGAGTCGAACGGCGCCGATCAGAGCGCGCCGACTTCCTTGTAGAAGCGCTGCGCGCCCTTGTGCAGCGGCACACCGATGTCCTCGGCCATCACCTTGGGCGTGGCGCCCTCCATGGCCTTGGTGATCGCGATCAGGTCGGCACGCTGCTCGTGGATGCCCTTGAGCACCGAGTACACGACCTTCTCGTCCAGGTCGCAACGCGCGATCAGATGCGTGGCGTAGCCCACCGTCTGCACGTCCTGCGCCTGCTTGGGATAGCTGCCCGCCGGGATCACGAGCTTGGTGTAGCCCGGGTTGAGCTTGCGCATGGCCTGCAGTTTGTCGTCCGGGATCCCGATGACGCGGATGTCGCGCGCCGCGGCCAGGTCCATCACCGAGGACGCCGGCAGCGTGGTGCCGAGCGTGAAGACCTGCGCGTTGTTGTCCTTCATCAGCGACACGGCATCGGTGTAGGAGACATAGCTCACGCGCGACATGTCCTGATACTTCAGGCCATAGACCTGCAGCGCCTGCGCGCTGATGAACTCGGCCGTGTTGCCGCGCGGCTGCACCGCCAGGCTGCGGCCCTTCAGGTCGCCCAGCGAGTTGATGCCCGCATCGGCGTTGGCGATGATCTGCAGGTACTGCGGGTACAGCGAGGCGACGTTGCAGACGTTCTTCGTCGGCGTGTCGAAGGGCGCACGCCCGGCCACGCCGTCGACGGTGGAGATCGAGTTGCCGAAACCCATGTCGGCCTTGCCCGCCTCGACCGCCTTGACGTTGGCGATGCCCGCGCCGGGCAGCACCTGCACCTTGGCGCCGGTCTTGCCCGCGATGTTGGCGATCGCGCCGCCCAGGGGGTACCAGGCGCCGCCCTGCGGGCCGGTCATCAGGCGGATCTGCTGCGCCTGGGCCGCCGCGGCTGTCAGGGCCAGGGCGCTGGCCAGGGCGATCGAACGGAATGCTGCAACTTGCATGGGAGGCCTCCTGAGGCGGGTCGAGGAAATGGAACAGCGATCAATGTATGCGCAGACCCAGGCCCTGCGAATCGGCAGAAACACCACCCATACGCGACGCTAAGCACCTCCCATGGTGGGCAGGAGCACCCGGTGGATCTGGATCATCGCCGGGCCGAGCAGCACCACCAGCAACGCCGGGAATATGCAGAAGATCAGTGGGAACAGCAGCTTCAGTGCGATCTTGGCCGCGGCCTCTTCCGCGCGCTGGCGACGCTCGGTACGCAAGGTCTGCGCGTGCACGCGCAGCGACTGCGCCAGTGCCGTGCCGAAGCGTTCGGCCTGCAGCACCATGGTCACGAAACCTTCGACCTCGCCGACCCCCGTGCGCGCGGCCAGCGCGCGCAGTGCCCTGTCACGCGTCGCACCGGCACGCAATTCGAGGTTGACGAGTTGCAGTTCCTCGGCCAATGCCGGGCTGGTCAACGTCAGGTCACGCGCGACCCGCAGCAAAGCCGCCTCCGTGCCCAGCCCCGCCTCCACGCAAACCGTCATCAGGTCCAGCGCATCGGGGAAGGCTTCGACGATGGCGCGCTGGCGACGGCGCGCCCGCCACCCCAGCCATACGGTCGGCGTCCAATAGCCCAGCGCGGTCAGTGCGAGCAAGGCCGCCGGACCCCACGGACCCCGCGCCGGCACGCCGCCGGTGGCCAGCGCGACGAAGCCGGCCAGCGGCATCGCCAGGGCCAGCGCGGCCTTGACCCCGAAGAAGGCGGCGGGGGCCTGGCGATGGCGGATGCCCGCGTGAGCCAACCGGCGCTGCAGTTCGGCGACGGCGCCGGCCTCCAGAACTGCCGGACGTCCCTGCGCGTCGGGCAGGGCCTCGTCCGCCCGGGGCGTGGCAAGCCTGCGAAAGGGCGCCGTCCATCGTGCCAGCCGCGCCCAGAAGGCGCCACGCGTGTCAGCGGGCGGCACGGCGTTCGCCAACGGCCCCGCCGACGGCCCGGCCACTGCATGCAGGCGATCCCGCACCACCTGTGGCCGGCGCAGTGCGGCCACCCCCAGTACCGCCAGGACGGCAGCCGCGAACATCAGCGCCCCCGCCGCCCAGGGGATCCAGCTCACGTCCTCATCCATCGATGTCCCTCCCGCAGGATCTCACGCCCTCGGCGCCCACATCGGCCACCGGCCGCGTGCATCCAACCGACTCAGCGCCCGGCTCTCAAATCCGGATCCGGATGATCGAGCGCATCCACACCACCCCCACGACGATGCCGGCAAGCGCCAGACCGACGATCCGAGCACCCGCCGGGTCGTTCCAGAGCACCGCGAGGAAACCGGGGTTGACGAGCTGCACGACACCCGCCACGGCAAACGGCAGCGCCGTCAGGATCACCGCCGACAGACGCCCTTCGGCCGACAGCGTGCGCACCTCCCCGCGTAGGCGCAGGCGCTCCCGTACCAGCCAGGCGATCTTGTCCAGCACCTCGGCCAGGTTGCCGCCGGCCTCGCGCTGGATCGTCACGGCCACGGCGAAGTAGCCGGCATCGGCCAGCGGCACACGCGCGGCAAATCGCGACAGCGCCTCGGGCACGGCCACGCCGTAGTTCATCTCCTCGAACAGCAGTCGGAACTCACGCACCAGCGGGTCGGGCAGTTCTTCGGCCGCCATCCGCACCGCGGCCGTGAAGGCGTGCCCGGCACGCAAGGCCCGCCCGAGGAGATCGAGTGCCTGTGGGAACTGGCGCTCGATGCGCAACATCCGTCCATGGCGTTGTCGGGCGACGATCGCCCAGGGCGCGGCCGCCCCTGCGACGGCCACCGCCAGCGCGGCGGCGACACCGAAGCCGAGCCCCCAGGCTGCAGCGGACATCGCCATGCCGGCCCCCAACCCCAGCAGCGCGAGATCGGACACTGCGCGGCGGGTGCCGGCCGTCTCGATCCAGCGCTGCAGGCGGCGGCCCACGGGCAGGCTCTCGACCGCCGATTGCAGCGCGGGCATCCAGGCCCTGGAAGGCGCGTCGCCGCGCGGGTCGGCCCCGTCCAGGCGACCGACCCGCGGTGTAGCCGTCGGCGTGACCGGCGCCGACACCAGTGCCAGACGCTGCGCCAACCGTCGCGCGCGCGGCCCGTGACGCGACTGCCACAGCAGCCACAGCCCCTCGGCGGCCAACACCACCGCCAGGAACACCGCCACTGCGGCGGCCACCCATTCCATGCCCTGCATCGCCCTACCCTGCCCTTCTCGTCGTCCCGGCGGTCCCGGCAGTGCCGGCTCCACCCAGCCTCGGCGCCCTCGCCACCGGCCGTCCGGCCACCCGTCCAGCCGCCTTTCGGCAGCCCCGCGCGCACGACGCGCCGGCAGGTCGTCGGCGCCGACGACCCGGCGTCACACCACCGCCTGCGCCACCGGCGCGAAGGTCTGGGGCGGCAGCGTGATCCCGCGCGTGGCCAGGCGCTCCCAATGCCGGGGGCGGATACCGCTGGCACTGAAGTGACCGCGCACCCGCCCGTCGGCGCCGATCCCCGTCTGGTGGAAGGCAAAGATCTCCTGCATCGACACCACCTCGCCCTCGGCCCCGGTGAGCTCCTGCACGCTGACGACCTTGCGCGTGCCGTCGGACAGGCGGCTGACCTGCACGACCACGCCGATGGCCGACGCCACCTGGGCGCGCGCGGCGCGGGCCGGCAGGTCGACGCCGGACATCGCCACCATGCTCTCCAGCCGCGCCAGCGCGTCGCGCGGCGTGTTGGCGTGGATGGTCGTCAGCGAGCCGTCGTGGCCCGTGTTCATGGCCTGCAGCATGTCCAGGGCTTCGGCGCCGCGCACCTCGCCCAGCACGATGCGGTCGGGGCGCATACGCAGCGCGTTGCGCACCAGCGCGCGCTGCGTGACCTCGCCCCGGCCCTCGACGTTGGCCGGTCGGGTCTCCAGTCGCACCACGTGGGGCTGCTGCAACTGCAGCTCGGCCGCGTCCTCGATCGTCAGCACGCGCTCGGTCGCCGGGATCGACGCGCTCAGGATGTTCATCAGCGTGGTCTTGCCCGAGCCGGTGCCCCCCGAGATCAGCAGGTTGACCCGCGCGCGCACCAGCGCCGCCAGGAAATCGGCCATCGGCGCCGACAGCGACTGCAGTTGCAGCAGATCGGCCATCTTCAGCGGGTCGACCGCGAAACGACGGATCGACAGGACGGGGCCGTCGATGGCCAGTGGTGGGATGATGGCGTTGACGCGCGAGCCGTCGGGCAGTCGCGCGTCGACCATGGGGCTGGATTCGTCGACCCGGCGGCCCATGCGCGAGACGATGCGGTCGATGACCTTCATCAAATGCGCGTCATCGTTGAATCGCACATCGGTCAGCTCGAGCCGGCCCTGGCGCTCGACGTAGACCTGGCGGTGGCTGTTGACCAGGATGTCGCTGATCCCGGGGTCGACCACCAGCGGCTGCAGCGGGCCGAGGCCGAGGATCTCGTCCTGCATCTCGCCGACCAGTCGCTGGCGTTCCGCAGCGTTCAGCGCGAGCCGGTCCTCGTCGACCAGGCGCTCGACCGCCTCGCGCAGCGCGGCACGCACCTCGGCCGGGCCGAGCCCGGCCAGCGTCTCCAGGTCCAGCCGCTGCAGCAGGCCGCGATGCACGGCCGCGCGCAGCGCCGCCCAGTCCAGCGCGGAGCGTGGGCCCGACCCGGCCTCGGAGCCTGTCGCCGGGCTGGCCGGGGCCGGTGCGAGACCCATCTTCGTGCGCATCTCCATCGGTGTCCTCCAGGACTATCGGTCGGTCAGAGTGCCGGCTCGACACGGAACCACTGCCCCCAACGCGCCCGGGCCGGCGGCGTCGCCGGCGGTGGCAGCCAAGGTGCGGCCAGCGACGCCAGCGCCCGGGCGATCGCGCTGCGCGGCGCGATCTCGGCCACCGGAAGCCCCTGGTTGACGGCGGAGGCCACCACCGCGTACTGGTTGGGCAGCGTGACCAGGTGTTCGGTGCCGAGGGCCTGCCGGAGGTCGTCGAGCGTGATCTCGGTGTCCTTCTGGTAGCGGTTGACGACCCAGCGCACTTTGTCCGGCGGGTACTCGAGCGAATCGAACATCCGCCGCAGCCGCTGCGCGTCGCGCACGAAGGGCAGCGTGAGCTGCAGCACCGCCACGACCTGATCGGCCAGGTCCAGGGCCTGCAGCGTCACCGGCGTCAGCACGCGGCCCAGGTCGACGACGACATGGTCGTGCTGCGCCCGCGCCATCTGCACGATGCGACGCACATGCGCCGGGGACACGTCGGCGGCCAGCGCCGGATCGTCAGGGGCGGCCAACACCGACAGGCCTTGGCGTACCTCGGTCACGCTGGCGCGCAACAATTCGGCATCGAGCCTGCCGATGTCCCGCGCCAGCCCGGCCACGTGATGCGCCGGAGGCTGGCTGGTCAGGAACAGCGCCGCGTCGCCGAACTGCAGGTTCAGGTCGATCAGGAGCGCGCGCCGCGTCCCCTCGCCAGAAAGGGCATGTGCAAGATTGGCGGCGACGAAGGTCGCGCCGGCCCCGCCCTTGCACGACACCACGGCGATCATCTGGCCGGCCGAGCGCCGCGGCGCCTCACGCACCGGCTCACGCCGGCGCATCTGCCGCCGCAGCGCCGCCAGCACCGCCTCCGGGGCTGCCGGCGCGGGCAGCACCTCGCGCACGCCGGCCTGCATGGCGCGCAGCAGCACCTCGGGGCCGGTCTCGGGGCTCGCGGCGATGAAGTCGGCCTGCGGATGGCGCGCCGCCCAGGCCTCCACGAGGGCCAGCGGCAGCGCCTGCGACAGCTCGACCATGACCAGATCGGGGGCCTGCGTGTCGAGCGCCGATTCGGCTGCGTCCGGTGAACCCGACACCGCCTCGACCTCGAGCGCGGGCTCGAGCTTCAGGACCTCGGCCCAGGCGCGCAGCGCTCGTGGCTCGACGGAGATCAACAGAGTCTTCATCGTGGTCTGCTTCCCTTGGGGCTCACTGGCAAGCGGCATTGCCGGTGCCGTCCATGGCCTCGCGCCGCAGCGTCGTAGCCATCGGCGGCAGGCCGATCGAGCGTGCCAGCCATGGCACGAAGATCTGGTGTTCGACGTCGACGAGGGCCACCCGCACCGCCTCGCAGTCGGCCGGCCCGCAGGCATTGGCCGCCTGCCCGATGGCGAGATAGTCGATGCGCACCTGATCGGGCCTCAGACCCGGCAGCCGCGCGGCCGCGCGTTGCGCGATGCGGGGGTCGCCGATATCGCAGACGACGGCCAGGCGAGCCCCGTGGCGCGTGGCCTCGACGGCGGCGTTCCAGACCCAGGCCATACGACCGAGTTCCACCGCGCCGATCAGCAGCACGCACAGCAGGCCGCAGACGAGGGCGAACTCCACGGCGGCCGAGCCGCATTCGGGGTTGCGGGTTTCGCGATCGAGCGCCCAGGCCGGGCACCTGCCCAAGCCGCGCGCGCGCCCAGGATCCGGTCGACTCACTGTCCGCCCCGCATGGTGACCGAGATGGGCCGCAGGCCCAGGTCGGGCACGACGAAGCCCAGCACCGATCGCCAGGTGTGGCCCCGGATCGTCACGCTGACCAGGTTCACCGGCCCGGCCGCGGTCGGCTGCAGTGCGTGCGTGGCAGCGCAGGCCACGGCGTCGCAGACGACGACCTGCGCCAGCGTCAGGCCCGGTGCCAGCGGGGCGCCCGTGCAATTGGCGTCGCCGTGCACCGTCAGGCAGCGCGCCTGCGCCTGCACGGCGCCCACGCCGGGCGGCTGCTGCGACAGATGCCGCGCGGCGTCGCGTGCGGCCTTGCCCAGGGTGTTGAAGGTCTGGATCGCGCGACCGAACTCCACGGCGCCGAAAGTCAGCAGCACCAGCGGCACCAACAGCACAGCCATCTCGACCGCCGCCACGCCGCGCACGCGGCTCGACGTCCCTCGAGGCCCTGCCTTCCATCGCCCGGGACATCGCCACCCGTGCGGGTATGGCGCCGGGGTCGGGGTCGGCGAATGAGACCGGGTCATCGCTCACTGCACCAGCGCGGGCACCCGCGCACCGATCCCGCTGGCGTCGCCCGGCACGCCCTGACTGCCGCAGGGGCTGTCAACCGCACCCGCAGGGCCGATGATCTCCAGCCGGACGTCGTCACCCGGTCCGCCGATGGGATGCAGCATCAGCAGGCAGACCCAGCCCTGCACCGCAGCCGTCTGGCTGCCGGCCCAGTCGCTGCAGTCGACCGCCGGCGCGATGACCAGCCGCCGATCAGCCCCCCAGTCGCGATGCGCCTGCGCGGAACTCACCGGGTTGTACGCGTTGCTCAGCTTCAGGCCGGTCCGCGCATTGCCATCAGCCACGGTGCTGCCGTAGGGCTCGTGGTTGCGCCGGCGGTTGAGGAAGTCCGCCAGGGCACCCGCCTGCGCCGGCCAGTTCACCGGCGTGTAGGCGTAGCCGGTGAAATCCGGCGCCGCCACCTCCGGCCCGTCCTGCCCGGTCTGGTACAGGCCGAACCGGGTGTTCCACGCCCGCGCCGCCGCCTGCCCCAGGTTGCCGGGCTGCCCGACCTGAACCGAGGCGTCGAGGCTGCACTGGCCCCGCCCCCGCAGCAAGGCGCCCAACTCGCTGGCGCCGCCGGCCGGAGGCGTGTAGTCGATCCAGTTGAAGCTGCCGGTCACCCCGCCGCCGGCATTGAAGCGGCCCGAGATCCACTGGCCCGGCACGAGGCCGAAATCCGGACCCACCGCAGACCGCGCACAGACCGCCATCGGGATCGCGCAATGCCGCTGCGCCGGCACCAGCGTCGCCGTGGCCGCCGCGCGCACGGTCTGCGCACCGAAGCCCATCACCTGCATGAACCAGGGCGTGATGCCGGCGCGCTCGAGCGTGCAACGCACATGGCGCGCGTCGGCGGGCGCGCTGTCGGCATCGGCCCAGGCGCTGCCGACGTCCAGCGTCGTGCCGAAACGCACCGCGATTTGGGCATCCTCCACGGCCGCCGACTGGAAGGCCTGGCGGTTGCGCCGTGCGATGTCGCGCCCGAGAGTCTCGGCACGTCGGCGCTGCTCGGCGGTGATCGAGCCCGCGCCGGTAAGCTCACGACTGGCCGCCAGTGCGCAGGCGTCGGCGGCGTTCTGCAACTCGGTGCGCGTCAGGTACAGATGACCCCCATCGATCGCCAGGCCGACGAAGCCCAGCACGACGACCAGCGACAGGGCGACGATCAGGCTCATCGGCGTGTCCTCTCTTCGCGACCGGCCTGCCGGTCAGGGCTGGATCAGCAGCGGCGGACGATCGCTCGGCGGGCCCGATGGCGCCGCGGTGCCTGGCACATGGGCCCCGGGTCGCGCGGGCAGCGCGCGCGCGTCCACCGGGGCCACGGTCTGGCCGCGTCGCTCCGCAGCCTGCGGGTCCTGGCGCTGCGCCTGGTTCAGCCAGCGCACGGCATCGTCGCTGCGCACGGCGCCCTCGACCTGACCATGCCCCATCAATTGGCTGCGTGTGGGCGGCACATAGCCGTCGGTGGGCAGCCGATAGTTCGCCGGCAGCGGCTTGACCAGACGCGGCGTGATCACGAAGACCAACTCCGAGCGGTCGCTCTGGAACTCGGTGCTGCGGAACAGCGCGCCGATCACCGGCAGTTCCCCCAGGAAGGGGAAGGCCTTGACGCTGGCGCTGTCGTTGTGTCGGATCAGTCCGCCGATGGCAAAGCTCTGGCCGTCGAGCAGTTGCACCGTGGTCTCGGCCTTGCGCGACGTGAAGGACGGCAACACGGCCGACCCCGCCACACCCGAGGCGACGATGCCGATCCCCTCGCGGTTGATCTCCGAGACCTCGGGGCGCACCTTCAGGTGGATGCGCCCGTTGCCCAGCACGGTGGGCGTGAAGCGCAGCGAGACACCGAACTCCTTTTCTTCCAGAGTGACGGTGCGGCCACCGCTGGTGCCGGCGTCCTGCGCCACCGGGATGAAGATCTTGCCTCCGGCCAGGAAGCTGCCGGTCTGCCCGCTGAGCGCCATGACCGTCGGCTCGGCCAGGACTTTGACCAGCGCATCATCCTTCTGCCCATCGACGGTCAGGCCCAGGCTGCCGCTCAACCGTCCCAGGCTGACCGCGCCCGCGCCGCCGCTGAGGAAGTCCGCCAGCAGCGAGTAGGTCCACTGCCCCCGGTTGCGAGTGCCACCGACCTCGACGCCGAGCTTGTCGATCAGCGCCTTCGACACCTCCGCCACCTTGACTTCCAGCATCACCTGCTGGGCCGAGCCGACCTCCAGCAGGTTGACCAGGCGCCGACCGGCCGAGCCACCGCCGTCATGGCTGCGCAGGAAGGCCTGACTGAGTTCGGTGACCCTGGCCAGCGCCTCGCTGTCGCTGACCGAGCCGGTCAGCACCACGGCATCGAAGGCCGGCGTGATGCGGATCTCGCGCTCGGCCGGCAGCAGACGCTCGACCAGGGCCTGCAAGGCGCCGGTGTCGAGGTCGACGATCACGTCCAGCGCGGTGCAGCGACCCTGGCCATCGACCAGCACGAAGTTGGTCGATCCCAGCGTGCGCGCCTGCAGGACGATCTCACCCGGCGACAGCAGCAGCAGGTCGACGTCGGCCACGCCAGGCCGGCGCGCGGCCGTTCCCGCGGACGCGGGGCGTCCGAGGCCGGCGCCCTCCGCGTCTCGGTCGCCGGGCGACTGCGCCGGCCCGCTGAGCGCGGCGGGCGCGCGGTCCGGGTTGCCCAGGACGACACGGCGCACCGGCGCCGCCGGCTTCCAGACGATGGACTTGCCCACGCTCAGGCGCACCGGCTCGGCGGCCTGCACGGTGCGGCAGGGCGGCGCGTCAGCGGTCTGGGCGCGTGCGGCCGAGAGCAAGGTCATCAGGCAGGCGCAGGTCGACAGCAGGAGGATCGAGGGCTTCATGCGATCAGGCGTTCGGGAGGGGGAGGCGGCCGGGCACACCGCCGGATGTCTCGCCGCAGGGGCGGGACGCCGCCCGCAGCGGGCGCGGGTTCCGCCGCTCAAAAGCACTCGGTGCGTCGCACCGGGCCGGCGACGATCTCGACACAGGGGCGCTGGGGCGTGACGACCACGGTGGGGATCGACGGCCGCGCCGGTGGGGCCGACGCCTGCGCCACCGCACGCTTGGCCGGCGCGGTGACCGACAGCGGCGCGCGCACCGGACCTGTTGCGGGTGGGCCATCGGCCACCGAGGCCAGCAGGGCGGCCTTGGTGGCGCCGCGCGTGGTCGCCGCCTCGGTGTCGGCGTGGTTGCGCAGCACCAGCGACAGCGTGCCGACGCTGCGCGCGAGGTCCAGCGTCTCGGCCTGTGCAGGGGTGAGCTCCAGGGTCACGGCGTTGACGACCTTGGGCCGGGTGCTGTCGCGGTCGGCCTCCTGCGCAGCCGCCAGCACCAGGATGCGCTCGAGCACGATCTTCGACACCGAGCGCTCGCGCGCGGCGCGGCCAGCACCGCCGTTGCCACCGTCCTCGACCGTGTTGACCAGCACATCCACATAGGTGCCTGGCAGCGCGAAGCCGGCCACGCCGACCACGTCGTTGACGCGGACCGTCATCGCGCGCTTGCCCTCGGGCACCACGGCCGACAAGCCGGCGCGCGCGCCCTGCGGCGCCAGACGGGCCTCGGTCACCGGTTCACCACGCTGCAGGGCGCTCGTCACCACCCGGCCGTCCAGGGTCTGCACCGCATCGCTCGCCCCGGCGGGCACGCTCGAACGCGGCCAGTCGGCCAGTTGCAGCATCTGCGGCTCGAGCCTACTGCCCAGCGGGATGTCGCTGCGGGCGACAACGACGCGCGTGATCTCGCCCGTCTGCGCGCGCATCCAGCGGGTGGAAAGCCACACCGCTGCCAAGCCGGCGAGCAGCGCCGCCAGCAGGACCCACAAGGCTCGACTCTTCATCCGATCTCCCTTCCTCGACCTGTTGCCACCCCGTCTGGCGTCCGGCGCGCCCGGTACTCGATCTACGCTGTCGCAGCGCAGGCGGCTCCGGATCCGCGGCGCCCTGCGCGCCCCGCGAGCGACCGCCGGCGCTCATGCCGCCCCGAGCGCACCGCAGGCCCAGGAGGTCCTGGTCGCCCCCGTCGAACCGATCGCCTGCAGTGCCGACAGCGCGCAACCGCAGGCGATGGCCGGTGCATAGGGAGCCCGACGATCCGTCGACGCGCCGCGGGCGGCAAGACGTCGGGCCCTCCACAACCACCACAGCAGCCAGGGCCCGCCAAAGGCCATCGCGTAGAGCCCCGCCATCGCCGCGCCCGCCGGGCCGAGGAAGGCCCCGGCCACGGCGAGCAGCTTGACGTCGCCGCCACCGGTACGCCCGAGCAGGTAGCCCGGCAGCAGGATCAGCGCACCAACCGCCAGCCCGGACAAGCCATGCACCAACGACGCCCGAGGCGACGACAGCTCTGGCCACACCCATCCGAGCCCGTGCAGCAGAACCGCCGCCGCGGCGCCGAGCGACAAGAGGCGGTTCGGGATACGCCGGGCGCGCAGGTCGCCCAAGACGGCAGCGACCAGCAGCATCGCAAGCATCGAAACTGCTGGCAGCGACATGGGGTGACGACGGCTCGGCGCGCTGCGTCATCCCGGTACGACTCCCGTCGCGCTCACTCAGCCGGTGCGGCCGGCAAGGCATCCGTGAGTGCCGAGCTCACCTCGTTGAAGACCCCGCTCACCCCGCCCCCGACGGCTTCGACCGCGCCGATGATCACCACGGCAATCAAGGCAGCGATCAAGCCGTACTCGATCGCGGTGACGCCGTCCTCGTCGCGCACGAAGCGCTTCAGGTATCCCACGTACTTCATCAGGAACTCCTTGCTGATGGCCCGCCCGTTGCACCCGGACGCCGGCCGGCCGTTGCGCGTCGTCGCTGCCGCCCGTGCCACCTCCGTGAGGAGGACGGCCTGGAAGGGCATCGACGAGGGGCAGTGTCCGAACGTCCGCGAGGTCGGGCCGTGAGCAATGTCAGCGGGTGGGGCGGAGCGCCCAGCCCCCGCTGCGTTCACGCAGGGATGGCACGGTCGGCGGCTGCGGCTGCGGCTTTGGCGCCGTGCATCGGTCGGCGGCGCTCAGGACGCCGCAGCCCGCGTCAGCCCTGGATCTGCGCCCAGACCTTGTCCAGGCGCTTGACGCTGACCGGCTGCGGGGTGCGCAGTTCCTGGGCGAACAGGCTCACGCGCAATTCCTCGAGCAGCCAACGGTACTCGTCGAGGCGGGCGTCGGCGGCGCCCTTGAGCTCGGCCCGGCGGCGCAGGCCGCGTTGCTCGAGCGGCCGCAGTTCGGCCATGCGCGCGGCGTCGCGCGCAGGGTCGGCGCGCAGCTTGTCCAGGCGCAGCACCACGGCCTTCAGGTAGCGCGGCAGGTGCTGCAGAGCAGCCCAGGGCGTGGTGGCGAGAAAGCGTTCGCCGCACAGCCGCTGCAGTTGCGCCTGCACGTCGTCGGCCACCTCGCGCGGCGGGCGGCTGTCCTTGAGCTTGCGCGTGGCTGCGGCGTGCTCGGTGAGCACGGCCAGCGTGAGCCGCGCCACCTCCTGCGCGATCAGCACCAGCCGCGTGCGGCCCTCCTCGATGCGGCGCGCGAAGGTGGCGGCGTCCAGCGGCAGCGGGTCGCCGAGGAAGGCGCGGTCCAGCGCCAGATCGATGATCTGGCTGCGCAACGCCTCCAGCGTGCCCAGGGGCATGTAGAGCGCTGCCATCTTCTGCAGGTCGGGGATCTGCCGCTCCAGCACCTTCAGCGGCTCGCGGATCTGCAGCGCGACCAGCCGCCGCAAGCCCGCGCGGTGGCGCTGGGCGGCCACGTCCGGCTCGTCGAAGACCTCGATCTCCACATGGGTGGCGCGGTCGATCAGGGCCGGGAAGCCAATGAGCGTCTGCCCGGCCTTGCGGATCTCCATCAGCTCGGGCAGCTCGCCGAAGGTCCAGGCGGTGTAGGCCACCGGCCCGGGCGGAGACGGCGTGGATGGCGCGATGACCGCCGCCACGCCGTGCCCGCCAGAACCAGCCGGACCCGGCCCGGGCCCCGGGGCGCCCGGCCCCAGCCTGGCCGTCTCAGCCCCCGACGGGCCGCCCGGTTCGCGCCTGCGGCCCTGCGACGGCGCCACGGGCACCGCGGCAAGGCCCTTGACCGCCCCGCCGTGCGGCGCCCCCGCCGGCCCCTCGGCCCTCACCGGCGCTTCCTCCGTGCCCCCCAGGGCCCCGAGCTTCAGTCCTGCCAGCGCCTGGAAGGCGCTTCGCGCCTGAGCCCCCCACTGCGCCTTCAGCGCCGCCAGATGCCGTCCCATCGCCAACTGGCGCCCGTGCTCGTCGACCACACGCAGGTTCATCGCCAGATGGGGCGGCAGCATCTCGAGCTTGAAGTCCTGGCGCTGCACCGGCAGTTGCGTGCGGGCGCGCACCCAGGCCAGCAGCGCATCGAGCAGCGGTCCGTCGCCGAAGGCGGCTTCGTTGCAGAAGTCGGCCGCGGCCGACGGCAGCGGCACCAGGCGCGAGCGGGGCCGCTGCGGCAGGCTCTTCAGCAGGGCCACGACCTTGTCCGCGAGCATGCCCGGCACCAGCCATTCGCAACGCTCGTCGGCCACCTGGTTCAGGGCGTAGATCGGCACTGTCACCGTCACGCCATCGCGCGCGTCGCCGGGCTCGTGCAGGTACTCGGCGGCGCAGTCGATGCCGCCCAGGCGCAGGGTGCGCGGGAAGGACGCGGTGGTGATGCCGGCGGCCTCGTGGCGCATCAGCTCCGCGCGCGTGAGCTGCAGCAGCGTCGGCTGGCGCCGCACCTCGTCACGGAACCAACGCTCCATCGTCGCGCCCGAGCAGACGTCGGCCGGGACCTGCTGGTCGTAGAAGGCGAAGATCAGCTCGTCGTCCACCAGCACGTCCTGCCGGCGCGACTTGTGCTCGAGCTCCTCGACCTGCCGGATCAGACGCCGGTTGTGCGCCAGGAAGGGCAGCTTGGTGTCCCAGTCGCCGGCCACCAGCGCCTCGCGGATGAAGATCTCGCGCGCCGCCGCCGGGTCGATGCGGCCGTAGTTGACGCGCCGGTTGGCGTAGACCACCAGTCCGTACAGGGTGGCGCGCTCCAGCGCCACCACCTCGGCCGCCTTCTTTTCCCAGTGCGGGTCGAGCATCTGTGTCTTCAGCAGATGGCCCGCGATGCCCGGGATCCAGGCCGGGTCGACAGCCGCCAGGCCGCGTCCGTACAGGCGCGTGGTCTCCACGAGTTCGGCCGCGACGATCCAGCGCCCGGGCTTCTTCGACAGGTGCGCGCCCGGGTGGCGCCAGAACTTGATGCCGCGCGCGCCCAGGTACCACTCGTCGTCGTCGGCCTTGCAGCCGATGTTGCCCAGCAGGCCGGCCAGCATCGACAGGTGCAGTTGCTCGTAGGTGGCCGGGCTGCCGTTCAGGCGCCAGCCGTGCTCGGCCACGACGGTGTGCAACTGGCTGTGGATGTCGCGCCACTCACGCACCCGCCGCGGGCTGACGAAGTGCTCGCGCAGGCGCTGCTCCTGCTGGCGGTGGCTGAGCTTGTGCGTGTCGACCTGCGCGCCGGCATGCCCGTGCACGCCGCGCCCCTCCTCGATCCACTGCCACAGCTTCAGGTAGCCGAGGAATTCCGAGCGCTCGTCGTCGAAGCGCCGGTGTTTCTCGTCGGCGGCCTGCGCCGCCTCCAGCGGGCGGTCGCGCACGTCCTGCACGCTCAGCGCCGAGGCGATGACCAGCACCTCGGCCAGCGCCTGGCGCTCGCGCGCCTCCAGGATCATCCGGCCCACGCGCGGGTCCAGCGGCAGCGCGGCGAGTTCGCGACCGATGGCGGTGAGCTCGTTGGCGTCGTCGACGGCGTTCAGTTCGCCCAACAGCGCATAGCCGTCGGCGATCGCCTTGCGCGGCGGCGCCTCCAGGAAGGGGAAGTCCTCGACCGCGCCCAACCGCAGCGACTTCATGCGCAGGATCACGCCCGCCAGCGACGAACGCAGGATCTCCGGGTCGGTGTAGCGCGGGCGCTGCGCGTGCTCCGCCTGCGCATAGAGGCGGATGCAGATGCCGTCGGCCACACGCCCGCACCGCCCGGCTCGCTGGTTGGCCGCGGCCTGGCTGATGGGCTCGACCAGCAACTGCTCGACCTTGTTGCGGTAGCTGTAGCGCTTGACGCGCGCCAGACCGGTGTCGATGACGTAGCGGATGCCGGGCACCGTCAGCGAGGTCTCCGCCACGTTGGTCGCCAGCACGATGCGCCGGCCGCCCTCGGGGTGGAACACGCGGTCCTGCTCGGCCTGCGACAGCCGCGCGAACAGCGGCAGGATCTGCGCCGCTGCGACCCCGCCGCGTGCGGTGCTCGCGAGGTGTTTGCGCAGGTGGTCAGCGGCCTCGCGGATCTCGCGCTCGCCGGGCAGGAAGACGAGGATGTCGCCCTGCGCCGCGCCGCGCCAGAGTTCGTCGACGGCGTCGGCGATGGCGTCGTTCAGGTCGCGCTCGCGCGTGTCCTCGTGCGGGCGCCACCGGATCTCCACCGGGAACAGCCGCCCCGAGACCTCGATCACCGGCGCCGGGCCCTGGGCCGATGCGAAGTGCTGCGCGAAGCGATCGGCGTCGATGGTCGCCGAGGTGACCACCACCTTCAGATCCGGCCGGCGGGGCAGGATCTGGCGCAGGTAGCCGAGCAGGAAGTCGATGTTCAGGCTGCGCTCGTGCGCCTCGTCGATGATCAGTGTGTCGTAGGCGCGCAGCAGCGGGTCGGTCTGCGTCTCGGCCAGCAGGATGCCGTCGGTCATCAGCTTGACCGAGGCCCCCGGCTGCAGCCGGTCCTGGAAGCGCACCTTGAAGCCCACGACCTCGCCCAGAGGCGACGCCAGTTCCTCGGCGATCCGCCGCGCCACCGTCGACGCCGCGATGCGCCGCGGCTGGGTGTGACCGATCAGTCCGCGGCCCCCGGCCCCGAGACCTCGCCCGAGCTCGAGCGCGATCTTGGGCAACTGCGTCGTCTTGCCCGAGCCCGTCTCGCCGCACACGACGATGACCTGGTGCTGCTGCAGCGCGCGGGCGATCTCGTCCCGCCGGGCGCTGACGGGCAGCGACTCCGGGTAGCGGATGGGGGGGATGGGGCGGGGTGTGACCAATGCCTCCCGACGCGGGGGCGAGCCCCCCGGATGGGGCGAGCGCGGTGGTCGGGATGCAGGCTCGGACACGAGCCGCTGATTATCGGTGCGGCTGCGTCCGCCCTGACCATCCGGCCACCGGACAGCGTTCGAGGGGCGCGGTGGGACACGATCGCGGTGGGCGCGCGACCCGCGCCCCAGACGCCGGCACCCGGAAGAACCACTGCCGGCGTTCGATCAGCGAGTGACGGTGCTCGGGCACAATCCATCGATCCGAGTCGCTCGGCCGGCTGCAAGGCAGCACGACGCCGAGCCGCGCGGCGGCGAAGCGGTCGGGTGACGCGCTCGGATCGGCCGGTCACTGCGCGGAGATCGGCGCCCGATCGGGCGGACGCGCCCCGGTGCGCGCACGGCCGGCACCCCAGCCCACGTCCCTGCCATGAGCCTCGTCTTCCCCCACACCTTCGTCCCGTGGTTCCGTGCGGTGGCGCCCTACATCCACGCCTACCGGGGGGAGACCTTCGTGGTGGGCCTGTGCGGTGAGGCCATCGCCGCCGGCAAGCTCAGCGCCTTCGTGCAAGACCTCGCGATCCTGCACGCGATGGGCATCCGAGTCGTGCTGGTCCACGGGTTTCGGCCGCAGTTGAGCGAGCAGTTGCGCCTGAAGGGGCACGCCGAGCGCTTCAGCCACGGCATGCGCATCACCGACCCCCCTGCGCTCGACGCCGCGCAGGAGGCCGCCGGCCAACTGCGATTCGAGATCGAGGCGGCCTTCTCCCAGGGACTGCCCAACACGCCGATGGCCAATGCGACGGTCCGCGTCGTGTCGGGCAACTTCCTCACCGCGCGTCCGGTGGGCATCGTCGACGGCGTGGACTTCGGCCACAGCGGTCTGGTGCGCAAGGTCGACGCGCGGGCCATCCGCGGCGCCATCGACACCGGTGCGGTGGTGCTGCTCAGCCCCTTCGGCTTCTCGCCCACCGGTGAAGCCTTCAACCTGACGATGGAGGACGTGGCAACCTCCACCGCGATCGCGCTGCAGGCCGACAAGCTGCTCTTCCTGACCGAGGTGCCCGGCATCCGCGAGATGCCCGACGACCCGGAGAGCCCGATCGACACCGAACTCGCGCTGCGCGATGCGAAACGCCTGCTGGCCGCCCTGCCCGCCCCGGAACGCCCTACCGACATCGGCTTCTATCTTCGGCACTGCGTGCGGGCTTGCGAAGCGGGTATCGAGCGCTCGCACATCCTGCCCTACGCCATGGATGGCGCCCTGCTGATGGAGGTCTACACCCACGATGGCATCGGCACGATGGTGGTCGACGAGAAGCTCGAGAGCCTGCGCGAGGCCACACCGGACGACGTCGGCGGGATCCTCCACCTGATCGAGCCCTTCGAACGCGACGGCACGCTGGTGCGGCGCGAGCGCCACGAGATCGAACGCGACGTGGCCCTTTACACGGTGATCGAGCACGATGGCGTGATCTTCGGCTGCGCGGCACTGCACCTGTACCCCGAGAAGCGAACCGCCGAGATGGCCGCGCTGACGGTGGCCGCACAGGCGCAGGGCCAGGGCGACGGTGAGCGCATCCTCAAGCGCATCGAGCAGCGCGCGCGCGCCTCGGGCGCCGAGACGCTGTTCGTGCTGACCACGCGGACGATGCACTGGTTCCTCAAGCGCGGTTTCGTGCCGGAGAGTCCCCAGTGGCTGCCCGCGTCGCGCCTGCGGCACTACAGTCACGACCGACGCTCGCAGGTGCTGGTGAAATCGCTCAAATGACACGGCACATGCCGACCCAGGTTGCCCATGACAGGAAGGGAAGTCCGATGACACGCATGATCCACTGCTCCTATCTGAAGAAGGAAGGCGAAGGCCTGAGTTTCCCGCCCTACCCCGGCGAATTGGGCAAGCGCATCTACGACAACATCTCCAAGGAGGCTTTCGAACTCTGGAAGCGGCATCAGACGATGCTGGTCAACGAGAACCGACTGAATCTGGCGGATGCACGCGCCCGTCAATATCTGGCCCGGCAGATGGAGAATTTCTTCTTCGGCGAGGGCGCGGACAAGCCGCAGGGTTACGTGCCTCAGAATTGAAGCGGGCCGACGTCGCCGGGCGCGGTGTTTCATCTCGGCGAAGTCGCCCCCGCGGATCGGAAGGCACGGATCCAACGGGATGCAAGACGCCAAGGTCGTGCATACCCCGATCCAGGGCCCTTTGCGCCAGCTTCTTCATCCACTGGTCGACGGATCACCCGCGGCATTGCGCGTACGGGATGACCGGGGTCGGGATCCATACTAGAATCCTTGGGTTTCAACCCGACTCCGAAGGAGTTTTCGCATGGTCACCGTTGCCGAATTGCTGGAACAGAAAGCCGCCCTCGAGAAGCAGATTGCCGAAGTGCAGCGTGAAGAACGCGCCGGCGCCATCGCGCAGATTCGTACTCTGATGCAGCAATACAACCTCAGCCCAGCCGATTTCGCCGGGCGTGGCGGCACGACCGGCCCGAAAGCGGCAGGTTCGCGCGCCGGTGGCTCGGTCGCGGCGAAGTATCGCGATCCTGACACGGGCAAGACCTGGTCGGGCCGCGGATTGAAGCCCCGCTGGCTGCGCGATGCCGTCGCCAACGGCAAGTCGCCTTCAGATTTCGCGATCTGATCACAGCCGTCCTTGGGGGCTGCAGCGCTGGCGTTCGCGCCATGGCTGCGGCCCCCGTTTCTTTTGGTCGCCGCTGTGCACCGCAGCGAACGACGACATCGCCGATGCCATCGGGTCGTCTTGGTGAACCGGTTCTCTCCAGGGCTGGCACACGCAGCCCGGCACAGACGTAGACTCTTGACGCATGGCGAGGGGGCAGATACCAGACAGCTTCGTGCAGGACGTCCTGGCGCGCACGGACATCGTCGAAGTCGTCGGGCGGCATGTCGAGCTGCGCCGGGGCGGAGCCAATTTGCTCGGCCTGTGTCCATTCCACGGCGAGAAATCTCCCAGTTTCACGGTCAGCCCAGCCAAGCAGTTCTACCACTGTTTCGGCTGTGGAGCGCATGGTGACGCACTGCGCTTCCTGATGGAGCACACTGGCGTGGGTTTCCTCGACGGACTCGAGGATTTGGCGCAGCGCCTGGGGCTGCAAGTGCCCAAGACAGACGCAGACCCGCGACAGGCAGCGCTCGATGCGCAGGCACGCGCGCAGAGGCACACCCTGACGGAGATTCTCGACCGTGCGGCCGCACACTATCGGCTGCGTCTGCGTGAATCGCCACGTGCGATCGACTACCTGAAACGCCGGGGGCTTTCCGGGCAGGTCGCGAGGGACTTCGGATTGGGATATGCCCCGGAAGGCTGGCGCTCGCTGGCCAGTGCGTTCCCACAATATGACGCCCCGGAAATCGCCGATGCGGGACTGGTGGTCGTGCAGGACGGAAATGGCGATCAGGCCAGACGGTACGATCGTTTCAGGGATCGCATCATGTTCCCGATCCGATCGGTCAAGGGCGAGGTGATCGGCTTCGGTGGCCGCGTGCTCGACCAGGGCGAGCCCAAATACCTCAACTCACCCGAAACCCCGGTTTTCGTCAAGGGCCGTGAACTGTACGGCCTCTTCGAAGCACGGACCGCCATCCGCGAGCAGGGCCACGTGCTGGTCGTCGAGGGCTACATGGATGTCGTCGCACTGGCGCAGTACGGCATCGCTCATGCGGTGGCCACGCTGGGAACGGCGTGCACGGCCGACCATGTGCAGAAGCTGTTGCGGTTCACCGATCACGTGGTCTTCAGCTTCGATGGCGATGCCGCTGGCCGACGCGCGGCAGGACGTGCCCTGGAGGCCGCACTGCCTCATGTCAACGACCTCAGGACGTTCCGCTTCCTGTTCCTTCCGCCCGAGCACGATCCGGACTCCTATGTGCGGGCAAACGGTCGTGACGCGTTCATGGCGCTCGCAAGATCGGCCACCCCGTTGTCCCGTCAACTGCTGGACCATGCCGCGCAGGGGCAGGTGCTCGACACCGCAGAGACTCGCGCGGCCATGCTGGCACGCGCCAAACCCTTGTGGCACCAGATGCCGGCCAGCGCGATGCGCGTGCAGTTGCTGACGGAGCTGGCGCAAGCCGCGCGCATGAGCGTCGAAGAACTGGCGCGGATGTGGGGCGAGCGGCGCCAGGAAGGGCGCACAGCGGGCACGACCGCGCGCCGCCAGACCAGCGCCGCGCCCATCTCCCGACGGGTCCGTCAACCCCCTGACCAGGTTGCGCGGATGCTGCTGCGAAATGCGAGTCTGTGGAACGCGCTGACCGAGGCAGACCATGAGTTGCTCACACGCCTGGAAACCTGGCACGGCGAGATGTTCCGATGGCTGGAGCGGGACCTGACCGAACACGGGCCGCGTGAATGGCCGGAACTGCGCTCCGACATCGACTCGCAACCCTTCGCCACCCAGGTCAGGGAACTCGTCGACGGTGCCGAGGTGAGCATCCCCCCTGACATCGAGGAACTGCGCGGGGCCTTGCTCCAGACCGCCCGCGCGCTCGCGCTCAAGGAACCACTGCACCTGCTGGGACGCGCAGGATGACGTCTGACAGCCATGCCATTGGTATAATCCATGCCTTGAAATTCAGGCGACTGCATCGATTTGGTGAGAGCGCCGGCAAGAGCTCACCACCCGTCCCATGACTCATTCGATGCGAGCATCGCTGGATCGCCCGGCGCGAGGTTGCATCGCGAAAACCGCGTCAAACCAGGGATCTCCGGCCGCACGACCGGTTGCCGGGGGTTCCAACGTGGGCACCTCGCTCCATTCCTGCGCTCGAACATCCGCCGTCGGCCCGCCGAAGGACGACACGCGTCATTGTTGAAGCGGTCGTGCGCACCGAGCGCGCGTCCAGCCCCCCCAGCCAAGGATCTCCATGACGGCCAAGAAGAAAGTCTCCCCCGTAAGCGATGCCACCGAGCAAACCTCACCGGCTGCGGGCGAGGACACATCGGTGCCGGTGCGCGTGGCGAGCCGCACGTCGGCGAAGAAGGCCGCGCCGGACGCCGCCGCTGGTGCAGAGACGGCCAGCCCGGGCGCAGCGAAGGGGGCGGCCAAGGCCAAGGCGGCCCCGAAGGCGACGGCGAAAAAGACCGAGGATCGCAAGACATCCAAGCCTGCGGCTCCGGCACCGGCACTCGGTTCGGATGACGAGGCGGTGGACGGCGAGGAAGACTTCGACGCGATCGAGAGCGCCGGCGACGATCTCGACGGCGCAGACCCTGCGGATGCCGGCGACCCCGCGGAGGCGACAGGAACGGCGGACGTGGCAGATGTCGCGGAGGCCGAAGCCAAGGCCAAGCCGCTGCGGATGAAGGTCTCGCGCGCCAAGGAGCGCGCGCTGATGCGCGAATTCGGTCTGGACGAGACCACGCTGACCGAGGAAGAGGTCGCCAAGCGACGTCAGGAGCTGAAGACGCTCATCAAGATGGGCAAGACGCGTGGCTTCCTGACCCACCAGGAAATCAACGACCATCTGCCCGAGAAACTGGTCAACGAGGAGATCCTCGAAGCCATCATCTCGATGCTCAACGACATGGGCATCGCCGTCTACGAGCAGGCGCCGGACGCAGCGACGCTTCTCATCAACGGCAGCAACACCGCCACCGCCACCGACGAAGAAGCCGAGGAAGCCGCAGAGGCCGCGCTGTCGACGGTGGACTCCGAGTTCGGCCGCACGACCGACCCGGTGCGCATGTACATGCGCGAGATGGGCACGGTCGAGCTGCTCACCCGCGAGGGCGAGATCGAGATCGCCAAGCGCATCGAGGGGGGCCTGCAGGCGATGATGCTGGCCATCGGCGCCTCGCCGACGACGATCGCCGAGATCCTTGCGCTGGCCGACAAGATCGCGGCCGGCGAGATACCGATCTCCGACGTCGTCGACGGTTTCGTCTCCGATGACGAGGCCGATGACTACGTCGCCGAAGAGGATTTCGACGAATTCGACGAGGAAGAGGACGACGACGGCAATGGCGGCAGCCGCGCCCTGACCAAGAAGCTCGAGGAGCTGCGTACCCAGGCGCTGCAGAAGTTCGCCAGCCTGCGACAGCACTTCCAACGCATGAGCGAGGCATTCGCCGCCGAGGGCTACCGCTCTGCCGGCTATGACGCGGCGCAGCAGTCGATCAACCGCGAGTTGATGTCCATCCGCTTCACCGTCAAGATCATCGAGCGCTTGTGCGGCGTTCTGCGCGGCCAGGTCGACGACGTCAGGCGTTACGAGCGTGAGATCCGCAAGATCGTGGTCGACAAGTGCGGCATGCCCCAGGACCACTTCGTCGCCACCTTCCCCCCCAACGTGCTCCATCTGGACTGGGCGGTGAAGGAAGCGGCGGCCGGCAAGCCCTACAGCGCGGTCATGGGCCGCAACCTGCCCGCGATCCAGGAACTGCAGCAGAAGCTGATCGACCTCCAGAAGCGCGCCGTGGTGCCACTGGACGACCTGAAGGTCATCAACAAGAAGATGAACGAGGGCGAGAAGTCCTCACGCGACGCCAAGAAGGAGATGATCGAGGCGAACCTTCGCCTGGTGATCTCGATCGCGAAGAAGTACACCAACCGCGGTTTGCAGTTCCTGGACCTCATCCAGGAGGGCAACATCGGCCTGATGAAGGCGGTCGACAAGTTCGAGTACCGCCGCGGCTACAAGTTCTCGACCTACG
>CAZFVH010000040.1:0-4244 GCA_964522465.1 uncultured Rubrivivax sp.
AGCACGGACCCGACTGGACCTTGCTCCTGTGGGGAAGGCGCGATGAGCCCCGCGGCCAGGGATCGACTGCTGGGGGTCCTCACGGTGGCGTTCGCCGTGAGCTACACCTTGGCCGCACGCTCGATCGAGGACAGCCTGCTGGCGGATTCGGTCGGCGTGGGCGGTGTGCCTCAGGGGGTGGGCATGGCGATGGCCGCTGCGGGGCTGGGCGTCTTCGCTGCCTCCTGGAGACACCCGACAGGGCCCGCCGACACCTCCGCGGAAGGGGGTGTTGCCATGGCCGCCGTGGCGCGCACCGTCGCGCTGGTCGGCCTGCTGGTGGCCTATGCCGTCCTGTTGCCCTGGATCGGTTACGTGCCGGCGATCTTCCTGCTGTTGCTGGCTGGTGGCTTGCTCGCGGGTGCGCCAGCGGGGTTGGTCTTGTTTGCCACCGCGGGGGTCGGTGCGCCGGTGCTCTGGTTGCTCTTCGACCGGATCCTGCAGGTCCGCATGCCGCTGGGCCGGCTCTGGGAATGAGCACTGATGGACGCACTTGCTTCCGTCCTGGGTTCCCTGTCGTCGTGGCAGGTGGTGGTGGCGGCCTTCGGTGGTGTGCTGTGGGGGATCCTGGGCGGTGCCCTGCCTGGGATCTCGCCGTCGATCGCGATGGCGCTGCTGCTGCCCTTCACCGTCGGGCTCGACCCGACGACGGCGATCGTGCTGCTGGCCAGTGTCTATGTTGGCGCTGAATACGGCGGCTCCATCCCGGCCATTCTGATACGCACGCCGGGCACGAACGCGGCTGCGGCCACGGTGCTCGACGGGCATGCGATGGCCAAACAGGGCCGCGCCGGCGAAGCCTTGGGCATCTCGCTGATCTCCGGTCTGTATGGCGGACTGTTCGGCCTGGCGGTGCTGGTGATCGCCACGCAGCCCTTGGCGGAGATCGCGCTGGCCTTCACGCCAGCGGCCTACTTCTCGCTTGGCGTGCTGGGGCTGAGCGTGATCGCGGGTCTGTCGAGCGGCTCGCTGATGAAGGGCTGCATCGCCGCGCTGCTGGGCCTGATGATCGCCTTCATCGGCTCCGACCCGGTGTCGGGGGTCTCCCGCTTCACCTTCGACTCGCCCGATCTGCTGGGCGGCATCAAGCCCATCCTGATCATGGTCGGGCTGTTCGCCGTCACCGAGATGCTGGCCCAGATCACCGAGCCCGCTTGGGAGCGGGCGCAGCGCTCGGCCGCGCGGCTGAAACTGCCCGACTGGGCGATGACACGGCGCCTGTTCAAGCCGCAGGCCATCGGCTCGGTCGTCGGGACGGTCGAAGGGGTCACGCCCGGTGCCGGCGGCACGATCGCGGCCTTCATGTCGTACTCGGAGGCGCGGCGCTGGTCGCGCAAGCCGGAGGAGTTCGGCCATGGCTCGCCCGAAGGCATCGCCGCGCCCGAGGCCGCCAACAACGCGGTCACCGCGACCGCGCTGGTGCCGATGCTCAGCCTGGGCATCCCGGGGTCGAATTCCGCGGCCATCCTGATGGGTGGCTTCCTGATCCACGGCCTGCAGCCCGGGCCGATGCTGTTCACGCGCGCGCCGGAGGTCATCCACGGCCTGTTCGGCGGGCTGCTGCTGGCCAACGTGGCGATGTTCCTGCTGGGGCTGGTGATCCTCGGGCCCTGCATCTGGCTGGTCAACCGGCCCAAGCCCTATCTGATCGCCTTCATCCTGGCGCTGGTGATGACGGGGGTCTACGCCATCCACCAGAGCGTCTTCGACCTGCTGCTCGTCACGGCGGTCGGTGTCTTCGGGCTGTTCATGCGCTGGGTGCGGATGCCGGTGCTGCCCCTGGTGCTCGGCCTGGTGCTGGGCTATCTGATCGAGAGCAACTATCGCCGCAGCCTGCTGATCTCCGGCGGCGACCCGATGATCTTCCTGACCGACCCGGTGTCGCTCGCGCTGCTGGTGCTGGCGCTGTTGATGACGCTGTACACGGGGTGGAAGGAGTTCTTCCGATCGAAGGGAAAAGGTGTTGAAAGCTGAACTTCCGGCACCGGGTGCCAGCATTGCCGAGCGCATCGCCCGCGCCGTGCACGCCTGCGACCCGGCCACCCATCCGCAGGCCCTGCCCGTCGCGCGTCGGCTCGTGCTCGACATCGTCGGGTTGTGCGTGGCTGCTCGGGCCGAGCCCTACGTGCAAGCGGCCCTGGCCAGCATCGACCAGGACGGGCCCTGCGCGGTCATCGGTCATGACGCGTGCCTGGGTGTCGAGGGCGCGGCCTTCGTCAACGGCACCGCGGCGCACGGGGAGGACTTCGATGACACCTACGAGGGCGGCCCGGTCCATGCCGGCGCCGTCATCGTCCCAGCCGTGCTGGCGGCCGCGCAGCGCCACGGTGCCAGCGGTGCCGACCTGCTGCGCGGCATCGCGGTCGGGGTCGAACTCACCTGCCGGCTGTGCGCCGTGGCGCCCACGCGCGTGCACAAGGCGGGTTTCCACCCCACGGCCATCTTCGGCGTGATGGGGGCGGTGGCGGGCATCGGCGCCATGCTGCGCGTGTCCGAGAAGGTGATGGTCGACGCGCTGGGCATCGCCGGCAGCCTGGCCGGCGGCATCATCGAATACCTCTCCGAAGGCGCCTGGACCAAGCGGCTGCATCCTGGATGGGCAGCGCAGTCCGGCTACCGCGCGGTGCGTCTGGCCCAGGGCGGCTTCGTCGGCCCGCGCACGGTCTTCGAGGGGCCGCACGGTTTCTTCCATGGCTTTGCCAACACGGTAGAAGGTGATTTCGAAGCCATGCTGGAGGGCTTCGGCGCGCAGTGGATCTGGACGACGATCGCCTTCAAGCCCTATGCCTGCGGCACGATGGCGCATCCCTACATCGATTGCGCGCGCGCCTTGCGCCGCCAGGGCATCGCCCTCGAGCGCATCCGCGGCATCGAGTGCGAAACCGCCGAGGGCATCGTCCACCGGCTGTGGGAGCCGCTGGCGGCCAAGCAGGCCCCGGCCAGCGCCTACGCCGCGAAGTTCAGCATCCCCTATGCGATCGCCGTGGGGCTGACCGACGACGACGCAGGCCTGGCGCAGTACACCGATGCGCGGGTGGCCGACCCGGCGCTGCGCACGCTGGCCGCCAAGGTGCGCTACCTCGTCGACCCGGCCAATCCCTACCCGCGCCAGTTCACGGGCCATGTGCGTGTCACCCTGGAAGACGGCAGCGTCCACGAACACCGGCAGGGCCATTTCAAGGGAGGCGTCGAGCACCCGCTCAGCGACGAGGACCTGCTGCACAAGTTCCGCGCCAACTGCACCGTCGGCGGGCTGGACGGCCTGGCCACCGCGCGACTGCTGGAACGGCTCGATCGCCTGTTCGCCCTGCCCCAGATCACCTCCGACGCCCTGTCGGCCCGCCTGTGAGCCCTCATGTCCACTGAAACCACACCGCTCCACCAGCCGGTGGCCCTCGTCACCGGGGCCGGCAGGAACATCGGCCGCGAGATCGCGCTCGGGCTGGCCTCCGCCGGCCACGCCGTGGCGGTCAACGTCCGCACCTCCGTGGACGAAGGACAGGCCGTGGTGGACGAGATCCGCGCGGCCGGCGGTCAGGCGCTGCTGTGCGCGGCCGACGTCGCCGACCGTGACGCTGTGGCCGCGATGGTCGGGCAGGTCGCGCAGCACTGGGGCCGCCTGGACGTGCTCGTGCACAACGCCGCCGTGCGACGCGAGGCCAGGCTGGAGACGCTCAGCGCGAAGGACTGGCACGACACCCTGGCCGTGGTGCTCGACGGTGCCTTCTTCTGCACCCAGGCCGCGCTGCCCTTGCTGAAGGCCTCCGATCGGGGTGCCGTCATCACGATCGGCGGATTGACGGCCCACACCGGCGCAGCTGACCGGGTGCACGTCGTCACGGCCAAGGCGGGGCTGGTAGGGCTGACGCGTGCCCTTGCCCACGACCTCGCCCCGCACGGCATCACCGTCAACTGCGTCTCGCCGGGCCTGATCGAGACCGTGCGCAAGGCATCGACCACCTCGGCTTCGCCCAAGCATCACGCGCATCACCAGACGCTGCTGGGCCGCCGTGGAACCTCCTGGGAGGTGGCGCAGGCGGTGCTGTACCTGGCTGGACCCGGCGCTCGCTACGTCACCGGGCAGGTGCTGCACGCCAACGGGGGCGTCTACCTGGGCGGGTGAGTTCACCCGCCATGGGCGCGGGTGTGCGGACTTGCGGACCCGGGGACTCGCGGTGGCCGAAGGCCCTCAAGCCGGCACTGTT
>CAZFVH010000040.1:4344-31934 GCA_964522465.1 uncultured Rubrivivax sp.
GGACTTGCGGACCCGGGGACTCGCGGTGGCCGAAGGCCCTCAAGCCGGCACTGTTGCCGGCGACTGGAAGCCCGCATCCTGCAAGGCCCGAAAGCGCGCCAGTGCCTCGCGGTGCGCCGCCTGGGCTTGGTCGGACAGCGGGACCTCCAGGCGCTGCTCGGGCACGAAATGACCGAGGTCTCGGCCGCGCACGCGCAGCGCCGAAGGCCGGACGTGACCCACGGGTCGCACATGGGCCGGGATGTAGCTGATCGCCAGCCCGATGCGCCGGTCGTCGCTGTCGTTGGCGCCGGAGGCGTGGACGAGGTCGGTGTGGTGCAGCGACATCTGCCCCGCCAGCACCGGCATCGGCGTGCCGCTCTCGCCGTCGAAACGACCGCTGATGCCTTGCCCGCGCCGGATCATGTTCATCGGCTCGGGGATGTCATCGTGTTCGAAGGCGCCCCAGCGGTGGCTGCCCGGCAGCGCGCGCATGCAGCCGGCCTGCACGGTGGCGTCCGACAGCGCCACCCAGGCCGTCACGTGCAGGTGCGGCTCGAGGTAGAAGTAGGTGCTGTCCTGGTGCCACCGGACGAAGGCCGGCGTGCGTGCCTCCTTCAGGAACAGCGTCGAGTGGTAGACGAGGATGTCCGGACCGATGACGTCTTCCACGGCATCGAGCACGGCCGGATGGTGGACCAGCCGGTCGGCCCAAGCGAACAGCAGGTAGGACTTGGATTTCTCGGGGAAGTCGATCGCCGCGCCGCGCGCGCGCTCCCAGGCCTCGAGCTCGCCGCGGCAGGCGCGCACCTCCTCGGGCGTGAGGACATCCACGGGGAAGACGAAGCCGTCGCGCTCGTAGGCGGTGACTTGATCGGCGGTCAGATGCTTGGGCATGGCTGGACGAGGGTTGCGTGTTGGAGACCTGATCAGGCCGTGCGTGACAGGGCTTGTCAGGGCTTGTCAGGGCATGCTGCGGAGGTCCCGGACGGGGCAGGCGGCCCTGCAGGCCTTCAGTGTGATCGAAGGACCGCGCCGAGACCTCGGGCCGAGTGCCACGCGCCTTCGACGCCGGCGCCACCGAGGAAATCACCGCACACGCCCAAGCCGATCGCTGGGTCCCACAGGTAAGGTGTGCCGCCGGCGTCGTGCGGCGCCCTGGGACGCGCGTAGCGCCAGCGGTGCACGGCCAGGTGCCTCCAGGCGATCGTGGCGCCGGCGCAGGCCTCCAGCGCGGCGGCCAGTTGGGTCTGCACCCAGGCGGCGGGTTGCTCGAGATGGACGCGGCTCCAGGACGGGCTGGCGTGCGCGACCCAGTGTGCCTCGTCGGCCGGTGCGTCGCGGCCCGGTCTCAGGTCTGCGCGCATGACCCAGCCCAGTGGGCCCTCGGCGGGCTGGGCAAGGTCCCAGGCCGCGGTTCCGGCCGGTCGCTGCGCCACCCCCATCAGGGTCCAGCAGGGCTCCATCACCGCCTGCGCGGCCTGTGCGGTCCAGCCGGGCGCGTGCGGTGCCAGCAGCGGCGCGGCCTGCGCCGGCGGCAGCGCCAGGACGAGGTGGTCATAGTGCCCCGGCAGCCGCGTGCCGGCGGCTTCGAGCTGCCAGCCGTTGGCATCGCGCAGCAGGCGGTCGACCTGGAAGGACCAGCTCACCTCCATGCCCTGCAGCAGCGCGCGGCACAGGGCCGGCATGTCCGGCTGCGGCAGACGCAGCGGGCCGGCGTCCGGCAGCGGGCAGCTGCCGGGCTTCAGGGTGGGGGTCCAGGCCGACAGGCCGGTGGGCCCCAGCGCCGCGCGGACGAAGTCCCTGAAGGCTGGGTCCTCGGCGGCGAAGCCTGGGGCGCCGTGGTCGATCCGGGCCTGGCGGCTGGCGCCCTGGGCGTCGGTCCATTGCAGCCGTTTGGTCGCCATGCGCCCGCCCGCGCCACGCGACTTGTCGACCACGTGCACCGCGTGGCCAGCGGCCTGCAGGATCTGTGCGCAGGTGGCGCCGGCGATGCCGGCGCCGATGATCGCGACGCGAGCGCGGGTTGGGGGCTGGGGCGTGTTCATGACACAGAGGATGAAGGGTTCGATGCCGCGCCCTGCCCGGCCGCCAGCATCGCCTCCAGCATCTCCAGCCGCGGGTGCATGGGCTTCGGATAGCCGACTCGGCTGTGGGTGAGGCCGGCGCCCAGCATCGCCAGCGCCATCTGGTAGCTCAGCGGTCCGGGGTTGATCACCGGCACGGGGAGCCGCGCGGCCAGCCAGGCGTGGGCCTGGTGCATGGTGGTGGAGCCGAGGATCAGCACCTCGGCGCCGTCGTGCTCGACGGCCTTCCGCCCGGCGGCCTCGAGCAGCGGGAAGACCTCGTCCTCCTTGCCCGACAGCAGGGCCTGGTTGTCGGGCGGGACCTCGATGGCGCGCACCGAGGCGCACTTGTGGTGCAGGCCCAGCTCGTCCAGCGCCTTCTTGTACAGCGGCTTCCAGCGGCTGGCCATCGTCAGGATGGAGAAGCGGTCGCCGAGCATCAGGGCGCCGAGCATGGACACGCGCCCCGGGCCGAAGACGGGGATGTCGAGCACCGAGCGCAGCGCGGCCACGCCCGAGTCGCTCATCGTGTCGATGCACACCGCGTCGAAGCCCTCGGCCTGGGCGCGGCAGCCGGCCTCGAAGTTGGCCACGTCGGCGAGCACGAAGTCGTGGTGGCTCGAGTAGTTCACCGGCCCGGCCTTGACCGGGCGGTAGACGAACTCCACCCCCGGCCCGAAGGCCATGCCCTGCGTCTGCGCCTGACGCAGCAGCAGGTTGTCGGCCGACATGGGGAAGGGGACGATGACAAGGATGCGCTTGCAGGAACCGGCGGTGGCCGGCAGCGAAGGCGTGTGGCGGTCAGTCATCGGGAAGTCCTCGATGTTCACCCAGAGTTTCATGGACTCCGCCGCCGTGCAACCCGGCCCAGCCCGGCGCCGGGCGATCGGCCGGCGCAGCGAGCGCCCGCCGCGCGGGTGGGACGGTTGCTCGGCGCTTGCTCATGAGCATCCAGCGGCTCGGCGGTCCGAGGCGGTCTTCGGCCCTCAAGCCTGCTGCGCCTTCCAGGCGTCGACGATCTCGGCCCCGGTGGCGGCCCAGACGCCGCGGTGGCGCATGATGTGCGCCAGCGCCTCCTCCAGCGCGCCGATGCGGTAGGGCTGGCCGATCACCCAGGGGTGCAGCGCGATGGCCATGATGCGGCCGTCGGCCGGCGTGGCCTCGCGGTACAGCAGGTCGAACTGGTCGGTCAGCGCGTTGCGGAAGTCGTCCTCGGTGTGGTGGTTCTGCACCAGGATCGTGTGGTCGTCCAGGTCGATCGGGTGCGGCATCGCCACCAGCCCGCGGCCCGGCTGCACGCCCGCGGCGCTGCCGTGGCCCGGCGCCTGCTGGTAGTGGGCGGGCGTGTTGCCCAGCGCGCCGGTGACGGTGCGCATCGCATACGGCATGTCGTCGTTGACCCAGTCGCACAGGTAGTCCAGTCCCGCCTCGGCCACGAGGTCGGGCGTGGCATGGGACTCCGACTTCGCCGGTGAGAGCCAGCCGCGCACCGCGCCGCCGGCGGCCGGGCGCAGGATCTCGAGCGTGCGCGCGATCAGCGCGCGCTCCTCCTCCACCGGCAGGGCGCCGTGGTGCAGGTGGTCCATGTCCAGGCCCTTGGCGATGACCTCCCAGCCGGCGTCGCGCACGTCGCGCAGCAGCGAGGGGTAGCGCGCCGCGACCGCGGCGTTCACCGCCGCGCTGGCGCGGATGCCGTGGCGCTGCAGCGCCTGCATCACGCGGTAGATGCCCACGCGGTTGCCGTAGTCGCGCAGCGTGTAGTGGCGCAGGTCCGGGTAGGCGGTCTGCATCGCGCCCGGCGGCTTGAAGGGCTGGCCCTTCATGTCCAGCGGGAACCACTCCAGCGCCACCGTGATCCACAGCGCGACGCGCGCGCCGCCGGGCCAGGCCACGCCGCGGCGCTGGTGCAGCTGCGTCCAGTCGTAGCGGTCATGGTCCATGCCATGGCGGCGCAGCGGGTACTCCAGGTAATCGGCCGGCAGGCTGCTCATGGTGCGTCTCCGATGGGCTCGGCCGCGGCGGCGAAGGCGGCGTGGTAGTGGGTGTTGAAGTGCTGCGCGATCTCGCGCCCGGTGGCCAGCCACACGCCCTCGTGGCTCGTGATGTACGACAGCGCCTCCTCGAAGGCGGCCAGGCGGTAGGGCAGGCCGATCAGGTAGGGGTGCAGCGGGATGCACATCACCGTGCCCGAGTGCTCGCCCTCGGCGTAGAGCCGGTCGAACTGGCGCTTGAGGATGTCGCCGTAGCGCCGCGGCGAGACGAGGTTGACGTTGTAGACGATGGTGTCGTTCATCTCCAGCGAGTACGGGATGCTCGCCAGCGTGCCCTGGCGCACCTTCACCGGGCCGGGCTGGTCGTCGTGGAAGAGGTCGCACACATAGCTCAGCCCCATCTCGGCCACCAGGTCCAGCGTGCGCTCGGTGTAGGTCAGCGCCGGCGCGAGCCAGCCGTCCAGGCGCTGGCCGGTGTGGTCGCGGATGGTGTCGATCGAGTCCTGGATGACCGCGCGCTCCTGCGCCTCGGTCATGTTCATCAGGTAGCGGGTGTTGTAGGTGCCGTGGGAGTAGAACTCCCAGCCCGCGGCCGCGCACTCGCGGATGACCTCCGGGTGGTGCTGGCACATCGCCACGTTCAGCGAGACGCTGCCGCGCATGCCGCAGCGCTGCATGGACTCGAACATGCGCCAGAAGCCGACGCGGTTGCCGTAGTCGCGGTAGGAGTAGTTCAGCACGTCCGGCGCCGGCCGCGCCCAGGGCGCGCGCGAGGGGTTGCGCGGCGGGTTGAGCTCGTAGAACTCGATGTTGGGCGCGACCCAGAAGGCCACGCGCGCGCCGCCGGGCCAGCGGATCACCGGCCGGCGCGTCCACGGCAGGTGGTCGTAGAAGCCGGGGTCGCGCTTCACTTGGCGCTCCCCTTGGGCGGCAGCGCGCGCACCTGGGCCAGCGTCTCCTGCACCGAGATCACGTCGGCGTACTTCAGCGCCATGTCGTAGAGGTTGGCGAAGTGCGGGCTCTCGTGCTTGTCGGCCACGCACTCCTCGGGCACGATGGTGCGGTAGCTGCGCTGCAGGCTGTCGACGACGGTGGCGCGCACGCAGCCCGAGGTCGAGCCGCCGGTGACGACCACGGTGTCGACGCCGTGGAAGTTGAAGATCGAACCGAGGTTGGTCTCGAAGAAGGCCGAGGCCATGCGCTTGTTGACGATGATGTCGCGCACGCGGTCGATGCGCAGCCGGTCGTCGAACTCCGAGCGGCGGCTGCCGACCTTGATGTTCTGCAGCGAGTCCGGCGTGTTGGTGCGCGTGCCCCAGATGCCGCAGTCCTCGCCCGACTCCATGTAGGCGACGTAGGTCCACACCACCGGGAAGCCGCGCTCGCGGAAGGCGTCGGCCAGCTCGTTGATGTAGTCCATCTGGCGCGGGTCGGTCTCGTAGGCGGTGGCGAACTCGCCCACGCAGGTGTAGGCCTTCTGCGGGTCGACGTTGATCAGCGCCGGCACGCGGCCCATGCCGAAGCGCTTGCGCGTGGGGTTGGCCTTGATCTCGGCGTAGAGCTGCCGGGCTGACTTGTCGGAGGTTTGCATGGGCGTTCGGGGTGGGTGTGTGTTGGGAGAGGCGCGTGGGAATCTGACGGAGAAATTGTGACGAGGGTCGGGCAGGCGGGCCGCGCGAGGCCGGTCAGCGCGCGGGCGCGAGCTTCAGCAGTGCCGTCCAGGCCGGCAGGCTGCCGCCGCCGGCGCACAGGTCGAGCGTGGCGTCGAGCAGGCGCTCGGCGTGGGCGCGCGGCCAGACGCGGCCGCACAGGTCCATGAACTTCGCGCTCAGCTCCTGCGCGGTGTAGGGCGCGGCGTCGTCGCCGCGGTTGACGCCGGCCTCGCCCACGAGGCGGCGGCCGTCGTGGGTGGTGATGAGCACGCGCGCCGGGCGCTCGCGCGGCAGGCGCGCGGTCATCGCCGGGTCCTCGGCCAGGTCCACCCGGCGCGCCAGCGCGAGCGTGCGCTCGTCGCGCACCGCGTCCCAGGTGAAGCTGGCCAGCGCGCTGCTGCCGCGCACCAGGCGCGTGGCCACCGCGAAGGGCACCGAGAACTTCGCCGCCAGCGTGTTGCGCGGGGCCGGGTCGTCGAGCTCGGCCGCGAGCGCGTAGCTGCGCACCTCGATGCGGGCGATCTCCTCGGGCGCCGGCAGCGGCCCGCGCGCGGCGATGGCGTCGATCGCGTCCAGCGTGCCGTGGTTGTAGCGGCAGCACGAGTGCAGCTTGAAGTAGTTCTGCAGCAGGTGCCAGTCTTCGCCCAGGCCGCGCACCACCTGCTCGCGGTCGAAGCGCTCGGAGACGACCGCGCCCAGCAGCGAGGCCGGGCCGTCGTGCTCGCCGGTGTAGCCGCAGGTCGCGAGCTGGGCCGCGAGCAGGCCGTTGCGGTTGGCCAGGCCGGCGTAGACGTTGCGCACGAGCCCGCCCTCGAGCATGGTGCGCTTGGAGGTGGCGGTGGTCATCGAGGCGGCGATGTTGAGCGTCTCGCGCATGGCCGCGGCGTTGGCGCCGAGCACGCGCGCGCAGGCCGCGGCCGCGCCGATCGTGCCCCAGGTGCCGTGCGGGTGCATGGCCCCGCGCAGCTGCGCGGCCGCGCCCAGGCGCGAGCCGACCTCGTAGCCCGCGACCAGGGCCGCGAGGAAGGTGTCGCCGTCGGCGCCGCGCTGCTCGGCCAGCGCCAGCGCCGCCGGCAGCACGTGCACCGCGGGGTGCCCGCGCGAGTAGCGGTTGCCCTCGTCCATCTCGAGGAAGGTGCCGGCCGTGCCGTTGACCAGCGCCGCCGCGTCCGGCGCGGCCGCGCGCCCGAGCCCGATGAGCGTGGCGGCGTGCCCGTGGCCCGCGGGTGCGGCGCCGCCGCTCGAGGCCTGCGCGCCGTGCAGCGCGGCCAGCGCCTGCAGCTCGGGCTCGGCCGAGCCGGCGGCGATGGCGGCCACGGTGTCGGCCAGGATCCAGCCGGTGTGCGCGCGCACGGCCTCGGGCAGCGCTGGAAAGCGCAGCCCGGCGGCGAAGGCGGAGAGGGTGTCGAGGTAATGCATCAGGTAGGAGGGGGTCGGGCGCACCGGGAACCGCGCAACAGGTGCAGGCTGCACGCATCCGACAAAGCCTGCCGCACGTGGTCCGTAACCCGAGTGCCGCGATCGGATTCGCCGACGTGATAGCCTGTGCTCCTATTGTTCTAACATTAGAACATTACTCGGTCGTCTGGCCTGACCGCCCCAACCGCGGCGGGCTTCCGCGGCCGGGTTCGAATGCTGCGCGCCCGGTCGCGCAGCACTTGCGCGCTGCTCCCTCCTTCACTCCGCGAGGTTTCCCATGACCCTGACCCATCGCATCTCCCGCCGTGCCGTCGTCAAGGCGGCCGCTGCCAGCACCGTGCTGGGCGCCCCCGGCCTGCTGATGGCCCAGCCCGCTGCCGTCAAGATCGGCCTGGTCCATCCGGTCAGCGGGGGCCTGGCCTTCGGTGGCGCGCAAGGCCGTCTGGGCTGCCAGATCGCCATCGATGAGATCAACGCCGCCGGCGGCATCAAGTCCATGGGCGGCGCCAAGGTCGAGGCTCTGATGGGCGACTCGCAGTCCCGGCCGGAGATCGGTGTGTCCGAGGTCGAGCGCCTGAACCAGGCGGGCGCCGACTGTTTCGTCGGCTGCTACTCCAGTGGCATCGCCCTGCCGGCCACGCAGGCGGCGGCCAAGTACAACACGCCCTTCATGATCGACGTCGGCGTGTCCGACCTGATCGTCAATCGCGGTCTGAAGAACGTGTTCCGGCTTGCTCCCGGTTTCGGCAAGTGCACCGACGACGCGATCCTGGCGCTGGGCGATGTCAACAAGGCCGCTGGCAGCCCGGCGAAGAAGGTCGTCATCGTCCACGAGGAATCCGAGTTCGGCACCGGTACGGCCAAGCTGTTGGCCGGCAAGCTGCCGTCCATCGGCATGGAAGCCACGGAAATCATCAAGCACGCCAACCCGACGCGTGACTTCTCGAACATCGCGCTGCGCATCCGCAGCATGAGGCCCGAGATCGTGATGATGGTGAACTACCCCAACGAGTACAAACTGCTGTCGCGTACCCTGCACCAGCAGCGCATCGACCTCGTGGGCATGTTCAGCGTCCTGGGCGGTGGCTTCAACTACGCCTTCCTGCGTGAGCAGCCCGAGGTGATGGAGCACATGATGGATTTCAACCACTGGTACAACCCGCGCCACCCGAAGGCGCAGGCCATGCGCAAGATGCTGGCCGACCAGAAGAAGGACTTCACCTTCGAGGTCTACTGCGGCTACAACTCGGTCAAGTGCTACGTCGAAGCCGTGGAGCGTGCCGGCACGGCCGACCGCGCCAAGGTCATCACTGCGCTCGAGAACAGCACCTGGTCTGACCACTTCATGCCCTACGGCGCCACGAAGTTCGTCAACGGCCAGAACGTCGGCGGTCGCGCCGCGCTGCTGCAGGCCACCAAGGACGACATCTCGGTGGTCTGGCCGAACGAGTTCTCCGACGCCAAGCCGGTCTTCCCGCGTCCCAAGCGCGGTTGAGTCTCGCGGCGGCCGGGCATGACGATGGGCCCTGGCCTCATGGGCCTCCTGCCGACCCGGCCGTCTCGCGCACCGCCATCCATCCCAGCCCTGTGTGCCTGCGGCGCCGTGTGTGTCCGCAGCACCGCAATGTCGGTGTGCGCACGACGCCGACGGCGGCGTGGTGCATCACTCTCAGCGAGGAGTTCCCTGCTTGGACTCGACGATCCTGCTGGCCGCGGCGGTCAACGGCCTGTTGATCGGCGGCATCTACACCCTGGTCGCCTCAGGCCTGACCCTGATCTACGGTGTGCTGCACATCATCAATTTCGCGCACGGCAGCATGCTGATGCTGGGCATGTTCGGGGTGTACTTCCTGCTGATGCGGTGGGGGGTGGACCCGTATGTCTCGCTGTTCATCATGGTGCCGGCCATGTTCGCGCTGGGCTACGTGCTCTACCGCGGGCTGATCGGCCGCTTCTCCAGTGGCAAGGACGAGAACATCCTGCTGATCACACTGGGGCTGTCGATCATCGTGGAGAACATCGCGCTGATGATCTTCAAAGGTGACACACGCACGATCACCGTGTCCTACTCGGATCACATGATCGAGGCCGGGCCGCTGCTGCTGTCCACGCCGAAGATCATTTCCTTCGTTGCGGCCATGCTGCTGTGCGGCCTGCTCGGCCTGTTCATCCAGCGCACGGACACGGGCCGCGCCATCCGCGCCGTCGCCAAGGAGCGGCTGGGCGCGCGCCTGGTGGGCATCGACGTCGACCGCGTCTTCGCGGTGTCCTACGGCATCGGGCTGGCCACCCTGGGCGCGGCGGCCTGCCTGCTGATGCCCATCTTCTACGTCTCGCCGACGACCGGCCACGTCTTCGTCATCGTCGCCTTCACGGTGGTGGTGCTCGGCGGCATGGGCAGTTTCCTAGGCGCCGTCGTCGGTGGGCTGATCGTCGGGTTGACGGAGTCGTTCGGGGGGCTGTTCCTCGGCGAGAGTCTGGGGCAGATCGGTATCTCGCTGATCTTCATCCTGATCCTGCTGTTCCGTCCGCAGGGCCTCTTCGGGAGCGGACGATGAGTCAGACCTCCTCTGCACGCCCGCCAGCCGGGGGGCATTGGGCGCTCCACACCAGCCTTCTGGCCGTGGCCCTGGTATTCCCGCTCGTGTTCCCGTCGCCGTTCATGGTCAATTTCGGGGTGCTGGCGCTGTTCTACGCCTTCATCGGGCAGTCGTGGAACATTGCCGGGGGCTTCGCCGGGCAGCTGTCGTTCGGGCACGTGGTGTTCTTCGGCGCCGGCGCCTACGCGTCGACCATCCTGCAACTGCGCTTTGGCTTCTCGCCCTGGCTGGGCCTGCCGGCCAGTGCCGTGGCCGGGGCGGTGGTCGGTCTGGTGATCGGCTTCCTGTCGTTCCGTGCCGGCCTGAAGGGGTCGTACTTCGCGCTGATCACGCTCGCCTTCGCCGAGGTGCTGCGCATCGTGGCCAACTCGGTGGAGATCACCGGCGGGGGACTGGGTCTGCTGATCCCGGCCAAGGCCGGCGCCGCCAACTTCCAGTTCGCCGAGCGCATCGGCTTCTACTACCTGATCCTCGCGCTGACGGTGGGTTCGGTGGCGGTCGCGGTGTGGCTCAAGCGCTCGCGGTTCGGCGCGCAGTTGGCAGCCATCCGCGAGAACGAGGATGCCGCGCGGGCGCTGGGCATCGACGTCTTCACGGAGAAGCTCAAGGTGATGATGCTGTCCGGCGCCATCTGCGGCATGGGCGGCTGCTTCTTCGCGCAGTATTTCCTCTACATCGACCCGGTCATCGCCTTCGGTGTGGACAAGTCGGTGGAGATGTTGCTGGTCAGCATGATCGGCGGCGCCGGTACGGTTTACGGGCCGCTGATCGGCGCGGTGCTGCTGGCGGCCATCAGTGACACGGCTCGCGTGCTGACCAACGTCCAGGGGTTGTCCCTGGTGCTCTACGGAGGCTTGCTGGTGGTCATCATCGCCTTCCTGCCGAACGGCCTGATCGACCTGTTCTCGCGTATCGGCAAACGCAAGCGCTCCAAGGCGGGTCGGGAGGGCGCGTGATGCTCGAAGTCCAGGGATTGACCAAGGTGTTCGGCGGCCTCAAGGCCGTCGACAACGCATCGCTGCAGGTCGGTGAGGGCCGCATCGTTGCGCTGATCGGGCCCAACGGGGCGGGCAAGACGACGCTGTTCGCCTGCATCGCCGGCTTCCTGCCGGTCAATGCCGGGCAGGTTCGTCTGCTCGGCCAGGACATCACCGGCTTGCCGGTGCACCAGATCGCGCGCCGCGGGATGGTGCGCACTTTCCAGATCACGCAACCCTTCGCCAAGCTGTCGGTGCACGAGAACATCGCGGTCGGTGCCTACCAGCGCTTCCCGGACCGGCGCGAGGCCTGGGCGCACGCCGAGCGCGTGGCGCAGCAGGTGGGCATGGGCGCCATGCTCGACCAGCCGGCGGCCGACCTGACGGTGGCCGGGCGCAAGCGGTTGGAGCTGGCACGCACGCTGGCCACGCAGCCGCGGCTGCTGCTGCTCGACGAGGTCATGGCCGGCCTGAACCCGTCGGAGATCGTCGAGATCGTCGAGATCATCCAGCGCATCCGCGCCGGCGGCGTGACGGTGCTGCTGATCGAGCACGTGATGCAGGCGGTGATGAGTCTGTCCGAATACATCTATGTGCTGTCCTACGGCAAGATCATCGCCAGCGGTGCGCCGCGCGAGGTCGTCAACGACCCGGCGGTGATCGAGGCCTACCTCGGTCGCGGGGCCGCCGCGCAGATGGCTCCGCCCGCGCCCGGGCAGGCCCAGGAGGCCGCTCATGCTTGAGATCCGCGGTCTGCGTGCCGGCTATGGCTCGGTGGAGATCCTGCGCGGCATCGACCTCGACGTCGGCGCGGGCGAGATCGTCGCTGTACTTGGCAGCAATGGCGTGGGCAAGTCCACGCTCAACAACAACATCTCCGGCCTGTACAAGCCCTTTGCCGGGTCGATCCGCTTCAAGGGCGAGGAACTCGTCGGCCTGAGCTCGACCGAGATCGTCAAGCGCGGGCTGATCCACGTGCCCGAGGGCCGGCGCATCTTCCCGAACATGAACGTGCGCGAGAACCTCGAGCTCGGCAGCCTGGTGCGCGGCAAGGCGAACCGGGCGCGCAATCTCGAGCGTGTGGTGGCGATCTTCCCGCGGCTGCAGGAGCGCTTCACCCAGTTCGCCGGCACGCTGTCCGGTGGCGAGCAGCAGATGCTGGCCATCGGCCGCGGCCTGATGTCCGAGCCCGAGCTGCTGATCATGGACGAGCCCTCGCTCGGCCTGTCGCCGCTGCTGGTCGAGGAGATGTTCGCACTGGTGCGAGGCCTGAACGCCGGGGGCCAGTCCATTCTGCTGATGGAGCAGAACGCGGTGCAGACCCTGGCCATTGCACACCGTGCCTACATCATCGAGAACGGCCACGTGGCGATGCAGGGCCGGGCTCAGGACCTCGCGCGCGATCCCGAACTGCGGCGCAACTACCTCGGACTCTGACCCATGGACATTGCCGCGCCGACGAAGGAACTCGAGGGCCGACGTGTGCTCGTCACCGGTGCCGGTTCGGGCATCGGCCTGGCCACGGCCTGCGTGCTGCAGGCCCGAGGCGCGCGCGTGGCGGCGGTCCTGCAGCACGCAGGACAGGTGGCCGAGTTGCGTGCGCACCTGCCGCAGGTGCCGGTCTTCGTGCAGGACCTGCTGGACGACGAGGCCTGCGCCGCGCTGCCTGCGCACGCCGCCGAGGCGCTGGGGGGGCTCGACGGCCTGGCCTGCTGCGCCGGCATCTTCTACAAGAAGGGCTCGGACGCGACGACGCTGGACGAGTGGCGCGAGACGCTGGCGGTCAATCTTGACGCGACCTTTGTGCTCACGCGGGCAGCCATCGCCCACATGCGCGCTGCGTCCGTGGCCCCGGCCGACGCCGCGGTCGGTCGCGCCAATCGGGGCAGCGTGGTCGTCGTCAGCAGCCAGATCGGTCTTGTCGGCCATGCGCGAGGCGCCGCCTACGCGGCGTCCAAGGCCGGGTTGAACGGGATGGTGCGATCGCTCGCGCTGGAGTGGGCGCGCGAGGGCATCCGCATCAATGCCGTCGGCCCCGGGCCGACCGAGACCCCGATGGTGGCCGGCGTCATGGCCGATCCGGAGGCGTTCGCGGCGATGTGCGACAGCATCCCCATGGGTCGTCTGGGACGGGCCGACGAGATAGCCGAGGTCATTGCCTTCCTGCTGTCGGCGCGCGCTTCCTTCGTCACCGGGCAGGTGCTCTGCGCCGATGGCGGGTTCACCGCGCGGTGACGCGATCATGGCCCTGTCCTCGTCTGCGACACCGTCCCGGCCGCTGCCCTTCGCCAAGTACCACCAGGTCTACCTGGTGTTGCGCGAGCAGCTCGCCGAGGGCCGCTTCGCCGAGGGCCTGCCGGGTGAGCTCGAGCTGGTGCGCCAGTTCGGCGTCGGCCGCGTCACGGTACGTCGGGCGCTGGAGCAGCTCGTGCACGATGGCCTGATCGTGCGCCAGGCCGGGCGCGGCACGAGGCCGGTGGCCGCAGTGTCCTCGGTCGACGGCGGGGCGGGCTCGACCACCCATCCTGTCGCACCTCTGGGCGGCCTGCTTGGCCACATCGTGCAGGCCAGCCGTTCGACCACGGTCCAGGTCCTCGACTGGCGCGCCATCCCGGCGCCGGCCAACGTGGCGCAGGCGCTGCAGCTCGAGTCCGGGGTGCGGGTGCGTCTGGGCGTGCGCCTGCGCAGTGCCGCCGCCGGCCCGGTATCGCTGATCACCACCCACGTGCCCGAGGCGCTGGCTCGCGGCATCGGCAAGCGCGAACTGGCCCAGCACCCCATGCTGCAGTTGCTGCAGGCCTCGGGTGTACAACTCGGCCGCGCGCGCCAGACCGTCACCGCACGCGCCGCCGACACCGAGACGGCGGCGCGCCTGCAGGTGCCGGTGGGCGCAGCGCTGCTGTCGGTCACCCGCGTGGTGCACGACGTCGCCGGCCGCCCGGTGCAATGGCTCCAGGGCCTGTACCGGCCCGATCGCTACGAATACGAAATGGAACTGTCACAGGTGGGCGGCGTCGACGCCCGCGTCGTGGCCAGGGAGCGACTGCCTTGACCGAACACCCTCACCCTCCGTCCGCGCCGACCGGCGCCGCGGCGCCGCCGCAGACCCTGGCCCAGAAGCTGCTGGCCCGCGCCAGCGGCCGCCCCCACGTGGCCGTGGGCGAGATCGTCAACTGCCGGGTCGATCTGGCGATGTTCCACGACTCCTCGGGCCCTCGGCGCCTGAAGCCCATGCTCGAGGAACTGGGCGCGCAGATCTGGGACCGCTCGCGCGTCGTGCTGGTGATGGACCACTACGTGCCCGCGCGCGACGAGGACTCGCGCCGCATCGTGCGCATCGCCCGTGACTGGGCTGCCGAGCAGCGACTGCCCCACGTCTACGACAGCATCGGCATCTGCCACGTCGTGCTGCCGCAGCAGGGCCACCTGCGGCCGGGCCTGTTCTGCGTCGGTGGCGACTCGCACTCGCCCACCGGCGGCGCCTTCGGCGCCTACATGTTCGGCATCGGCAGCACCGAGATGCTGGGCGTGGTGGTCACCGGCGAGATCTGGGTGCGCGTGCCGCAGACGATCCGCATGTGGTGGGACGGTCGCCTGGGCGCCGGCCTGAGCGCCAAGGACATGATGCTGGCGATGACCGGGCGCTTCGGCATGAACGGCGCCGACTACCAGGCGGTGGAGTTCTGCGGCCCGGCGGTGCAGGCTCTGTCGATGCCCGAGCGCATGACGATGTCCAACATGAGCGCCGAACTCGGCGCGCAGACGGGCCTGATCGCCCCGGACGCCACGACGCGCGCCTGGCTGCGCGGCGTGGGCGTAGCCGACGAGGCGATCCAGACCGAGGGCTGGCACACCGACGAGGGCGCCGCGTGCACCACGCACCGCTTCGATGCCGCCACACTCGCCCCCCAGGTGGCGCTGCCCCACAGCCCGGCGAATGCGCGTGACGTCGGCGACGCCGCCGGCACGCCGGTGCACGTGGCTTATGTGGGCGCCTGCACCGGCGCCAAGCTCGAGGACCTGCGCGCGGCCGCGCAGGTGCTGCGGGGCCACCGCGTGGCCGAAGGGGTGCAGCTCATGGTGGCGCCGGCCAGCCTGCGCGACCAACAGGACGCCGAGCGCGAGGGCGTGATGGCCGTGCTGCGCGAGGCCGGGGCCGATCTGCTGCCTACGGCCTGCGGCGCCTGCTCCGGCTACGGCGGCACGATCCCGGAGGGCGCCAACGTGATTGCCACCACGGCGCGCAATTTCAAGGGCCGCATGGGCGCGGCCACGGCGCAGGTCTACCTGGCTTCGCCGTACACGGTGGCCGCCTCGGCGCTGCGCGGGCGCATCAGCGACCCTCGGGAGGTGATGGCATGACGCCCTCGACGCATCGCGTCTGGCGCCTGGGCGCCGACATCGACACCGACCAGCTGGCGCCCGGCGCCTACATGAAGCTCGACATCGACGGCATCGCGCCGCACTGCCTGGAAGGCGTGCGGGCCGATTTCGCGGCCGGCGTGCGGCCGGGCGACGTGATCGCCGCCGGCCCGAACTTCGGCATCGGCTCCTCGCGCGAGCAGGCCGCCGGGGTGCTGGTGCGGCTGGGCCTGCGGGCGGTGATCGCGCCGTCCTTCAGCGGCTTGTACTTCCGCAACGCCTTCAACCTGGGCCTGCTGCTGCTGACCTGCCGTGAGGCCGAGGTACTGACCGAGGGCGAGCAGATCACGCTGGACCTGCAGGCCCTGACCGTGACCACCTCGTCAGGTCGCGTGCTGCCGTGCGAGCCCATCCCCGGCTTCCTGCTCGACATGGTGCGCGCGGGCGGCCTGATGAACCAGTTGCGCCAGCGGCTGGGCAAGGCTTGAGCGTCGGCCCGATCACGCGACCGCAGAAAGGTCGGGCCCTGACGACCACCATCGAGGAGACCCATGGACGCCCCTGACACCACCGCGACGGCCGGCAGCGTCCGCCACAGCCCCGCCATCGACCGCCACCCGGCCCGCGTGGTGCGCGCCGCGGCCATGCCCGGTGACACGCCGCACGTCAGCGCCGTCATCGTTGGCGGCGGCGCCTGCGGCATGACGGCGGGCATCCGGCTGCGTGACGCCGGCGTCGACTGCGTCGTGCTCGAGCGCGACGCCGTGCCCAGTGGCTCGACGGCGCTGTCCTCGGGTTTCATCCCCGTGGCCGAGACGCGGTTGCAGAAGTCGCTGTGCATTCCCGACACCCTGGAGCTGTTCCGCCGCGAGATCGACGCCAAGAGCCACGGTCAGGCCGCGCCGCACCTGGTGGTGGCCTATACCGAGGCTGCACGCGAGGCGGTGGACGCGCTGGAGGCGCATGGCGTCGTCTTCGAGGTGGCCGACGGCTGGCTCTACCCCGGGCACAGCGTGCGGCGCATCCACTGCGTGCCCGAGCGCACCGGTGCTGCCTTGCTGGCCGCACTCGGCCGCGTCGCCGCGCAGCGCGGCGTGGACGTGCTGACCGAGGCGCTGGTGCGCGAGATCTGGGTGGCCGACACCCCGGCGCCCGGTGCAGCCGGGGCTGGGGCCGCAGGGGCCGATGACGCGGCCGACCACGGACGCATCATCGGCGTGGGCTACGAGCGCCCCGACGGCCGCATGGAGCACCTGGCCTGCGATGCGCTGATCCTGGCCTGCAACGGCTTCGGGGGCAACCGGGATCTGGTGCGCGAGCTGCTGCCGGCCATGGCCGAGGCCACCTTCGGCGGGCATGTGGGCAACGACGGCAGCGCCATCGCCTGGGGCCGCGCGCTGGGCGCGCGCCTGGCCGACCTGGGCGGCTACCAGGGCCACGGCTCCTGGATCATCCCGCAGGGTGCGCTGATGACCTGGGCGGCGATGATGGAAGGCGCGGTGCAGATCAACGCCGAGGGCCGGCGCTTCCACAACGAGAACCATGGTTACTCCGAGGCCGCGGTGGAGGTGCTGGCCCAGCCCGGCGGCATCGCCTGGAACGTCTTCGACGGCCCCATCCACACCTTGCTGCAGAGCTTCCCGGACTTCGTCGAGGCGCAGAAGAACGGCGCCATGCGCACCCTGCCCGACGAGGCGGCGCTGGCCGCAGTCATCGGCTGTGACGAGGCCGCTCTGCGCGCCACGCTGCAGGCCATCGAGCCCGGCGCCGCCGACGCCTTCGGCCGCACCTTCAAGCGCCGGCTGGCGGCGCCGTATCACGCCGTCAAGGTCACCGGCGCGCTGTTCCACACCCAGGGGGGTCTGGACATCGATGCGCAGGGCCGCGTTGTGCGCGAGGACGGCACCCCGCTGCCCAACCTGCTGGCCGGCGGCGGCGCCGCGCGCGGCGTGTCGGGCAACGAGGTCTGGGGTTACCTCACGGGCAACGGCCTGCTCAGCGCCGTCGGCGGCGGCTGGCTGGCGGGTGGCACGGCTGCGCGCCTGTGCGTCAGCGGCACCGAGTCCTGACCCTCCTGTTCGGGATCGAATCCCTGACCCGTTCGGGCCGAGCCCACCGACGTCGCCCGGTGCAGGCCTGACGACGCCCTGCGTGTAAGCTCTCTCCCCTCCGACCCCACCAGATGCCCATGTCCTTCAAGTCCCGCCTTGCCGAACCCTCCCCCGTGCTGGCCCCCGGCATCTACGACGGCCTGACCGCGCTGATCGCCGAGCAGGCCGGCTTCGAGGCGCTGTACCTGTCGGGCGCCTCCATCGCCTACACGCGCCTGGGCCGCTCCGACATCGGCCTGACCACCGCCACCGAGGTGGCCGACACGCTGGCGCGCATCACCGAGCGCGTGCGCACCCCGGTCATCGTCGACGCCGACACCGGCTTCGGCAATGCCCTGAACACGCAGCGCACCGTGCGCGAGTTCGAGCGCGCGGGTGCGGCCATGATCCAGCTCGAGGACCAGACCTTCCCCAAGCGCTGCGGCCACCTCGACGGCAAGGGCTTGGTGCCGGTGGCCGAGATGTGCGGCAAGCTCCGGGCCGCGCTCGATGCCCGGCGCAGCCCCGACACGCTGGTCCTGGCACGCACCGACGCGGTGGCGGTGGAGGGCTTCGAGGCCGCGCTCGACCGCGCCGAGGCTTACCTCGAATGCGGCGCCGACGCGCTGTTCGTCGAGGCGGTGCGCAGCCCTGAGCAGATGGCCACGGCCTGCGGCCGCTTCGCCGGGCGCATCCCGATGCTGGCCAACATGGTCGAAGGCGGCAAGACCCCGGTCAAGAGCGCCGACGAGCTCGGCGCCATCGGCTACCGGCTCGTCATCTTCCCCGGCGGCACCGCCCGCGCCGTCACGCACACCCTGCAGCGCTACTACGCCAGCCTGCACACCCACCGCACCACCGCGCCGATGCGCGAGCAGATGCTGGACTTCGACCAGCTCAACGACGTGATCGGCACGCCCGAACTGCTGGCGCAGGGCCGACGCTACGGGTGAGGGCGCCGGGGCGGCGGGCGGACAGCCCCGTGCGCGCCTGGCGCGTATCGGTTGTGCTGCCTCGGCCTATTGACACGACACGCGCGGGAAATCATCGATCAGTTGCCGGCGCAGCGTTGTCCCGGCCACTTGACGAACACTGTGGGGGAGGACCCCCAACTTCCTGCGCAGAGGTCCCGAGGGTCAGTACCTCAACGATATCTCCGTGCGCACCGTCTGCCCGGGCGCCACGGTGAACCGGCTGGTGTCGAAGGTCGGCGCGGACATCCGCGGCAGCACGTTGTTGCTCACGCCGATGCCCTCGGTAGGGATGCCGAGCAAGTTGGTGTCGGCTTGGCCGTTGCCGTTCGTGTCGTGGACGACGGCGATTGCGTAGTCGCCGGGGACGACCCGTTCGAATACGCAAGTGGCGACCCCGCCCTCCGCCGGTATGCTGACCGTGGTCAGCGCATGCGCCTTCGATTCGAGCGGGAAGCCCGCTTTCGAGGAGAACAGGGCACAGCCCACGAGCCCTGTCGCGGCCGAGACCCCCGAGACCGTGGCCACGATCCGGCTGATGTCCGACGCCATCGCCGCGCTGGTGCCGAGTGCGAGCGCGGTCGCTATGGCCGCTCGCGCATGCGACCGAAAGCGCGGCGATAGACGGGGTGCCGTGGCCGCAGGCAGGGTGTCCTGGGGTAGGACGTGGTGGGGAAGAAGGTCGAAGTTCATGACGCAGCACCCTGCTGACGTGGTTTGAGCATGAGCGCCCCGATGCGGGCGGTCATCGCCCGGGGCGCGAAGCGGCTCGACTGCACGGCCAGCCAGTTGCGCAAGCCAACCACGCGCGTGGGTGAGGTGCCTTCCAGCGCGGCCAAGCAGGCGTGTACGACCTGGCCAGTTGACAGCGTGCGCCGGAAGACGGCTGTCTGGCGCACGTCCGGCCCCATCGCCGCGATGAAAGGCGTCTCCACCGGCCCTGGGCATACCGCGACGATATGCAGCCCGCGCCCGTGGTACTCGGCCCAGAGCGCCTCGGTGAACGACAGCACGAAGGCCTTCGTGGCTCCGTAGACGCTCATGAAGGGTGCGGGCTGGAAAGCCGCAGTCGAAGCGAGATTGAGGATGCTGCCCCGGCGCTCCAGCAGCTTCGGCGCGAACAGCCGCGTCAGCTCTGTCAGGGCCACGACGTTGACCTGCAACTGGCCGGTGAGATGCTCCGCCGGCTCGGCCTCGAACGGGCCGTAATGGCCGAAGCCCGCGTTGTTCACCAGCACGTCGACGGCCAGACCTAGCCTCGAGATCTCGTCGTGCAGACGCTGCGCCGCGCCGGGCCGGGACAGGTCGGCTGGCACCACGGTGGCCGCGCCGCCGGCCTGACGGATCTCTCGCCCGATTTCCTCCAGCTGTGTGGACGATCGGGCCGTCAGGAGGACGTGTGTTCCGCGTGCGGCCAGGGCCCGGGCGAGCGCCTCGCCTATGCCGGATGATGCGCCCGTCACCAATGCGATTGCCTGTTTCATCTGGTCATTTCTTGATCGTTGCGCCGCCTGGTAGGCGGCAGGAAAGGGGCGCTGTCCCCGTGGCCGGGGACAGCGCGCGGTCAGTAACCGAGGCCGCGGGCCGTCATGGCGGCCAGCAGCGGCAGTGCAGCGAACAGCACCGTCTGCAGCAGCACCCAGCGACGCACACGTGTCACCTCATGCGCCCCGGGCAGCACGCCGCCGGTCCACGCGGCGCGGCGCCAGCGCAGGTACGTCAGCGTCGGGGCCACCGAGATCAGGCCGATCACCACGAACAGGCCCAGCTTCAGCCAGAAGACCGGATTGCCGAGGTAGAAGCCCGCTCCCTTGACGCCCCAGGCCACGCGGGCGAACCCGGCCGCCAGCACGAAGCCAGCGGCGATGCCGTAGGCGAGGTCGACGCGGGCGATCAACTCGATCGAGTTCACGGAAGGTTGCAGGCGCAGCAGCACCAGTTCCGCCACCAGGACCCCGAAGACGGTCAGGATGCCCAGATGGTGCAGGGTGGCAAGGGCCAGGTCCAGGCTCGTGTTCATCGCGATGCCCCTTCACGGCGGGTCAAGGCGGGTTCCGGCTGGGCGCGTCGGGCGGCCCAGGTCGGGGGGGTCAGGGTGGCAGGGCGGTGGTTCATGGGTTCCCAAGTTGATGTGTACGATGTGCACATGAGCACTGTAGCAAGCAGTGTGTACGATGTCAACATGTCGTCGAAACGTCCTGGAGTGCCGGATGAGCAAGCCTTACCACCACGGAAATCTTCGCTCGGCGCTGCTGGACGCGGCGCGCGCGCGCTTGGCCGATGCACCGGAAGCTGATCTGAGCCTGCGCGATCTGGCCGCGCGCGTGGGCGTGAGCGTCAACGCCACCTATCGCCACTTCGACAGCAAGGAGGCGCTACTGATGGAGCTGGCAGCAGCCGGGTTCGAAGCACTGCGCGCTGACCTGGAGGCAGCGATCAACGCCGCTGCCCACGCCTCGTCCGGGGAGCGGCTGCAGTTGGCGGGAGAGGCCTATACGGCCTTTGCGCGTCGCGACCCAGCCCTTTTCCGGCTGATGTTCGGGCGCCAGGGTCGCTTCGACGAGCACCCGCGCTTTCGCCAGTGTGCTGGCGCGGCCTTCGACGTTCTGGTGGACTGCGTCGCGGCGGTGCGGGGCGAAGCCCCGGGATCACCGGGCGTGACGAAGGCGGCCGTGGCTGCCTGGTCCCTGGTGCATGGCTACGCCATCCTCGGCGAGCAGGGGCATCTGCAGGCACTGCCTGCGGCCCATCAGCCGAGCGCGAGGGAGGTTGCGGCGATGCTAGACGTCAACGAGCGCTGAGGCGAGCAGCATGGAGGCAGGATGACAGCCGGGCCGCCACCCGTCCATGCCCGTCCACCGCGCTCCACGGTGGTGGCACCGGCGTGCGCTGGGGCCCCCGGCGCGGCGACGGTGACCGCTGCGGTCCACAACGCCTCAGAGGGATCAATAGCTCTCGACGAACAGGTGCTGCGCGCCGAGTGCTTCTAGTCGCTGGCGGCCATCGGCCACCATGGCCGAAGAGCCGCAGAGGTACAAGTCGGTCTGCTCGGCATCGACATCGATGCGGGTGAGTGCATCGGTGACCCGCGCCCGGAAGCCACCCTCTGGTGCCGGCGCGCGGCTGTAGCAGCGGATGACGGTTGCCGGCAGGATCGCCATTGCGAGGGTAAGGTCCTCTGCGGCCGAGCTGCAGCCGAGGACGAGCACCGCGCTCGAGGACTCGCCCGTGCGAGCGAGCTCGCGGCGCGGATCATCGGCATACCCCGTGCTCCAAGGGCTTGGCAGGTGGCACCGACGCTACCCATCAAGGCCCCCACGATCCCCAGGCATCCGGCATCCGAGCCGGCGAGGTACAAGCCCTCGATCGGTGTGCGGGGACCGAGCAGCGACGAGCGGTAGCGCTCGGGCGTGGCCGCAAGGCCGTAGAAACGCCCCCGGGGGTGTGGCGTGTAGTGCGCCACGGTCAGAGGTGTGGCGAGCTCCCGGTACACCACCAGGTCGGCCAGCCCGGGGATGTGAGCATCGGCCAGCCGCAGCAGCCCCTGCCCGATGCGCTGTTTGAGCGCGGCGTAGTCGGCCCCGCGACCACCCTTCGGCAGGCCGCTCCAGACATCGAAGGCCTCGTCGTCTACGAAGGCGATGATCTCGGCGGTGTGATGGCGAGCGTCCCCCGACTTGATCGAAGGGGAAGGACACCTAGATGCTGCGCGGCGCACCCGTCAGCTCGCCACGGGTCTGAGCTGTGACGTCATCATGGTCGAAGTCGGTGTTGATCCAGTGGTTCTCCCCCTGGACACCGATGGTTCGTGCGTCGGCTTTCAGGCGCAGGTACAGCGTGACGGCGGACAGCCCGGTGGCCAGGCGGCGTGCCAACGCCCGCAGCGGTGCCGTCACGACGCCTTTCGGCCCGTCGGTGGGGAGCAGTCGCTCGAAGGTGTTCGGCACCCCGACGTTCGAGATCACGACCGTCGCACGGTGGACCACGGTGTGAGGCTCCGGACCCCGGCGGTCGATCACCTCGACGCCGGCCGCGCGACCGTCCTCGATCAAGATCCGCGTGGACCTCCTGTGCCACGCGGATCTCTCCGCCACTCCGCTCGATGCCGAGCTCGAAGCTGCGCGCGATGTGCGCCGATCCGCCCTCGGGGAACCAGCCGCCGCCCGGGTAGTGCTGGACGATCTGCGCATGGATGGCGAACGCGCTTTGTGCCGGGGGCAGCCCATAGTCGCCCCACTGGCTGGCGAGCAGCGCCCGCAGCTGCGGCGACCGGAAATGCGCCTGCAGGTAATCTCGGGTGGTCTGCGGGACAGCTCGCGCGTGCCGAGCTGGACCGCCTGAGCCGGACCGTCCAAGGCGACGAGGCGGCGCCGGCACGGGCCAGCATCCTGTGGGCCCATGTGCATGGGCTGGCTTGCCTGCTGATCGATGGCCCACTGGCCATGGGCTTCGAGACGCCCGAGCAGCGGCAGCACCACCTCGGCAAGGTGGCCGACCGATTCGCCGACATGCTTTTGGCGTCGGCGTCGGCGTCGGCGTCCGGGTCTGGGTCTGGGTCTGGGTCTGGGTCTGGGTCCCCGGACGTGGCCGATGGCCCTCTGCGACGACGCCCGGGACAGGCCTCGGTTTGAGCCGAGCCCGGGGATCGGCGAGTCCCCGGGCGGTGCCGTGGCACAGCGCCCGAACTGATGCGGCGTTGTCCCGCCACCCCTTTCAGCTGGGGGACGTGGTGTCCTACGGCGCGGTGGCACACACGCCGCACGCTACCCACTGCACCACCGCCCCGATGCGCGCGCGGGATGCGGATCTCGACCCGTCGGAGGATGTGATCGGCACGCGGGAACTGCTGGAAAAGGGCCGGTGCCGCGGGTGAGTTCTCGAGAAAACTTCGGGCCGTTCGTGGTGGGGACGCCCATTGCCGACCTCCCCCGGCACAGATCCCGGAGAGTGTTCGAACCCGGGGGCGCGACCGCGCGAAGCAACTCGCGACGTGTCGGGCCGAGCCTCCAGGCGCCCCCCCTGGTCGAGGATGGGCCCAATCTCGGATCACGGCGTGTGTCGGGTTTGCCCGGAGCTCGTCGGGCTTGCACAGGGCGTTCGAATTCCCTACGCTCGCGTTGCTCGAAGTCTCTATCTTGACGTTTCGCGCTCTGCCATCATCAGTTCACGACGTTGGCCAAGCGCTCACGACTTCGCGGCGGCAACCGAGCGAGCGCGCCGCTAACCTTCGTCGGCTGGCGGTGCCGGGCACGATCACAACCCAGCCTCGCACCTCCCGCCCCGCGCACAGCAACGCGTCGTCGGCTGCGGCGATCTCGCCCGATGCGGACCGGCTTGTCTGAGAGGGTCTGGCTTCCTTGGGGATCCGGACCGTCTTCAGCCCGATCCGCCCCGTCGACAACGCCTCCAGACTTCCCACGACCAGACAATATGACGCGCAACCGCATCACCCTCAGCTCGTCCCTGGCTGCCGCCGTGGCGATCGCGTTCGCGCTGCTGCTCACGGCGCAGCAGGGCGGAGCCTTCGGTGACCACTTGGCCCATTCCCTCGCGATAGCGGCGGCATGCGCCGTGATCGCCGAGGGCACGCGCAGCCTGCTGGCCAGGATGCGCCCGGTGACGGCGGACCCGGCCAGCGGCGACAGCGCATCGGCGCTGTTCGAGATCACTGCCGCCACAGCGCTGGCGACGCTGTCCGGCCCAGTGCTGGGAACGGCACTCGTGGACAGGCTGCTCGGCAACGAAGTCCCGGCGCTGACACGCTGGAGCGACGGGATGGTCCGCATGACCTTCGCTCTGGCAGCGCTGGGAACACTGGTCACGCTCACCGGGGCGCGGATGGCCGAGCGGATCGCGCGCGAGTCGGCGCGCGCGCAGCGCGCACAGCGCTCGGCGACCGAGTTCAGGCTGCGGCTGCTGGAGTCGCAGCTCGAGCCGCACCTGCTGTTCAACACGCTCGCCCATCTGGGCGTGATGATCGACGACGACCCACGCGCCGCGCGCATCGCCCTCGGGCGCCTCACCTCGTACTTCAGTCACACGCTCGCCGGCAGTCGGGCGGGGGTACACACCCTGCGCGACGAGGCCGCGCGCATTGACGACTATCTCGGCATCATCTCGATGCGCATGGGACCTCGCCTCACGTTCCGCCTGGATGTCCCTGCCGAGCTGGGCGCGCTCCGTGTTCCTGCACTGATCGCGCAGCCGCTCGTCGAGAACGCAGTCCGGCACGGCCTGGAGCACAAGGTCGGTGCCGGCCTCATCGAGGTCGCTGCGACGCGGCGCGGCGACATGCTGGTCCTGGACGTGCGCGACACCGGCGACGGGTTCGACCCCAAGGCTTCACGGCCGACGACCGGGTCCGGATTCGGCATCGTGCAGGTCCGTGAGAGGCTGGACTCGATCTACGGCAGTCGGGCTTCGCTGGAGTTCCTGCCCGCCCGCGCGCCGACCGTCGCGGACACGCGCGGGGGCACCGTCGCGCGACTGAGGATCCCGATCTCCGGAGGGCAGGAGCCATGACCCGCACGCCTGCCATGGAGCGCGCGCTCGTGCCGGCCACCGCGGTCATCGCCGAGGACGAGCCCCGACTGGGCCACTGGCTGGCCGCGCGGCTCGCCGAGCGTTGGGGCGACCTCGAGCTGCTGGCGCTGGTCGAGGACGGGCTGGCGGCGCGCGAGCGGCTGCTGTCGCTTCGTCCCGATGTCTGCTTCATCGACATCGGCCTGCCGGGGATGAGCGGCATCGACGTGATCGAGGCGATGGCCGACGAATGGCTACCCGGAAGGCCCCTGCCGCTGGTGGTCTTCGTGACCGCATATCCGGACTACGCTGTCCGCGCCTTCCGCGCCGATTCGGCCGACTATCTGGTCAAGCCCGTGGAGCTGGCTCACCTTGATGCCTGCGTCGCCCGTCTCAAGGCCCGGCTGGAGGAGCGCCGCCGCGTCGGTGTCGCCGTCGCGCAGCAACTCGAGCAACTCAGGATCTCGATCGCCGGGCTGGAGCAGGCCACCACCGCCTGGCCCGAGGTGCTGCAGATCCAGGCTGGCGACGCGATCCACTTCGTGCCGCTGGACGACATCGTTTACTTCGAAGCGGACGACAAGTACGTTCGCGTCGTGACGCCCGATCGCGACTACTTCATGCGCTGCACCCTGAGGGAGATCCTGCCGCGCTTGGATCCGGATCGCTTCTGGCAGGTCCACCGGGGAACGGTCGTACGCGTCCTGGACATCGCGCAGGCGCGGCGTGACGACACCGGCCGCCTGCAGCTGCGGCTGCGACGCCGACCCGAAGTGCTGCACGTCAGCCGGTTGTACAGCGGGCGCTTCCGCCCAGGCTGACGGCGCACGGCAAGCCCCAGGGCGGCCGCGACGAAGCGCCGCCCCGGAACCCCTCGACCGAGAGTGAGGCAGACCTGAAGCACTCACCACGGCAGCGCTCGCGGTGATCGGACTGATCGGCAGCGGCTGGCCGTGCGGCTGCTCCTTGCCCGGCCGCAAAGCGTCGATCGTCACAGCGGCAGGAACGGGCGACCCTGAAGCGCCTGCGCGAACGTCAGGAACCAGACCGTAACCAGGGCCATGGCCAGCAGCCACACACCGCCGAGCGCGAATGCCGGGCGTCCTGGAGATCGTCCCGCCCAGATGGCCAGCATCAGGCCAGCCAGCGGCAGGATCTGCTCGGCGTGGATGCCCACGAAGTGGGCTACGCGCAGGTCCCCGCCCACGCGACTCCATCCGAGCACCGGCAGGCCCGGCCCGCCAGCCGGCTGCAGGTTGCCCAGCATCGCACCGGCACTCGCGCCGAGCACGAATGTCAGCACCAGTCCCAGCAGCACGGCATGGACGTACGCGCGTGGCAATCCGGCGATCGATCCATGCCGCCAGATCAGCCACGCCAGCCAGGGTTGGGTGGCGGTGAGCAAGACCGCCGCGGCACCCATCAGCGAGAACATGATGATGTGGAACGCGTCGGCCACGTTGTAGTGCGACCCCTGGCCCAGGGCGGCCTGGAGCGTGATGTAGCCGACCTCGAACGTCGTCGTGCCGATGAGTGTCCAGACCAGCGCGGTGTAGCTGCGGCCGGCGCGGACGTGGGCCGGCAGGTGGCGCGCAAGCCAGGAAGTGGTCAAGGCGACGAGCGCGCCCGAGGCCATGAACTTCAGGGGCTTGACCCATACGTTCACGCCGCGCAGTGTGCGGTCGTCGATGAGCAGCGCCAGCGCTGCGGGGATCATCGCGGCCAGCAGCGCCCAGGCGAAGGCGTCGAGCCGCCTGTCGGCCAGGCCCAGGCGTTGGAGTTGCAGAGGCGAAATCATTTCCGCGTGGGCGGTGGTGGTCATGGTTGATCTCCAGAGGAATCGCGAGGTCGTGGGCACGAGGTCGCAAGGTCGCCCGTTGCAGCGACGGACGGGCCCGGCCGAAGTGCGCTGCGCGGGTCGCCTTCAGGTCTGCTCAGCGGAACCGGTACACGAGCCCGACCGTCGCCGTGCCGGCGGTCTTCGAGGCCACCAGCGGGCTGTCTGTCACCCGGTCCGACAGCCGCCGGTGCTCGAGCATACCGACCACGGACCATTCCTGCCGCAGATCCCACTGACCCCGCAGGCCGAATGACGCGTGGCGCAAACCCGATCCGGGGCGGTACGCCGCCAGCCCGGACGCCGCAGACTGCGCCGCGCTGATTCCGTAGGCGCTTGCCAGCGCGTCGTCATCGGCCCAGGTCAGCTGTCCGTAGCCCTGGAGCCGGACCTTCGCGTTTCCGTACAGGCCGAACGCCAAGCGCATGTCGGCTTCGGCGCCGCGTCCGGACCGCAGGGCCTCGCGCCAGCGAGCCGTGACCTCCAGAGGCACCGGACCGGCTTGGGTGCGGAGCTCGAAGAACGGACCCAGCGAGGTCGTCTGTCCCAGGTCCTCGATGCCGCGCACCCCGGGAATACCGGCATCGGACACCTTGCGCCCATCGGCCAGAGAAAACGAGACCCCCAGGCGGACGCTAGAGAACGGCTGGACGAACGCGCCGGCCTCGGGGAAGCCCTGCGATGTCCGGGCGAACACATGGCGCCCTTCATACCGGACGATCGGCACGGCCTGCCAGTCCCCACCCCGGGCGCCGTCGTAGGCAGGTTCGCGCTTCAGGCCCAGGCCGATGAAGGTCTCGGTCTCGGGCGACGACCGGGCCAAGGTCGTGCCCGGCATCGCCAGGCTTGTGACCGCAGCGATCAGGAGGGAGTGCCGACTCGGAAGCATGGGCAAGAGGGGGTAGTGGCAATGGCGCCCACTATGGGCCCGCGCTTGCGGCCGTGTGCACTTCATGTCGCCAGCGTCCGCGATGCGTCGCCAACAGCCATGCCGCGGACGCGAATGGCGGTGTCCGCAACTCTGCAGACCGAGGATTACTCTCGCGCAGGCCTGGGTCGCCGCCCGCAAGCATTTCGATCCTCCAGCCGAGATCGGTCTTACGCGAACGGGCCGGACACCCGGC
>CAZFVH010000041.1:0-31910 GCA_964522465.1 uncultured Rubrivivax sp.
TCAGCATCAAGACGGTGGAAGCGCACCGCGCCAACATCATGGAAAAGCTCAACGCCAACACCGTGGCCGACCTGCTGAAGATCGCCCTCGGGGCGGTGCCCAAGGCGGCTTGACCGCCCGCAGGCGGGTACGGGCGTGACCTCCCGCCCGATCGGGCCCATGAGGTTGCACTGCGCTGACCCCCTCGGCATCGACCTTTGACCGGGCATCCGCTGGCCGCATGCACAGCCGCCCTTCAGCATATTCTCCCGACCATGACCGCTACCCTGATCGACGGACTGGCCTTGTCTCGACAGTTGCGAGCGCGCATCGGCGAGCAGGCTGAGCGCCTGGCCGCACGCGGCTGTCGCCCCGGACTGGCGGTGCTGCTGGTGGGCGACGATCCGGCAAGCGCCGTCTATGTGCGCAACAAGGTGCGCGCCTGCGAGGCCCACGGCCTGCATTCGGCGCTCGAGACCTATCCTGCAGATCTTCCCGAGACGGCACTGCTGCAACGCATCGCCGCGCTGAACGCCGATCCGTCCATCCATGGAATCCTGGTACAGATGCCTTTGCCGCCGCAGATCGACGCCCAGCGTGTGATCGAGGGCATCGACCCGGGCAAGGACGTCGACGGTTTCTCGACCCTGTCGGCCGGCGAGCTGGTCAGCGGCCTGCCCGGGATGCGGCCCTGCACGCCCTGGGGCTGCATGAAACTGATCGAGAGCACGGGTACCAGCCTGCGCGGTCGACACGCGGTCGTGATCGGTCGCAGCAACACGGTCGGCAAGCCGATGGCCCTGATGCTGTTGCAGGCCCACGCCACGGTGACGGTGTGCCACAGCGCCACCCCGGATCTGGCTCATCACACCCGTCAGGCCGATGTGCTTGTCGTCGCGGTCGGCCATCGCGGCACCGTCACCGGCGACATGATCAAACCCGGCGCGATCGTCATCGACGTCGGCATCAACCGCGACCCAGAGGGCAAGCTGTGCGGCGACGTCGACTTCGCGTCCGCGCAGGCCGTGGCTGGCTGGATCACGCCCGTGCCCGGCGGCGTCGGCCCGATGACGATCACGATGCTTCTGTCCAACACGATCGACGCCGCACAGCGTACCTTGTCAGCCTGAACCCAGCACGGATGCCGCGAGCGCCGCGGGCATTGCACCTTCGGCATCACGTCCCCACATTCCGTGCCAGGACAAAGGCGCATCGGCAGACTTCTGGTTTGCCACCACGTCTGTGGATCGGGCCCATGCGGCCCCCACCCTTCACCAACCCCGGACCGACATGAGCCTTTCGAACCCCCTGCTCCACGACGACAGCCTGCCGCGCTTCGACGCGATCCGGCCGGAGCACATCGGCCCCGCGATCGATGAGCTGCTGCAGCAGGCGGAGGCTGCCCTGGAATGCGCCGTCGACGACGCGACACCGGTGGACTATGAGGTGATGTCGGCGGTGCTGGACGTGGCCACCGAGCGGCTCGGACGTGCCTGGTCGGCGGTGAGCCATCTGAACGCTGTGGCCGACACGCCCGAGCTGCGGGCCGCCTACACCGCGCAGCTGCCGGCCATCACCGACTTCCGCACCCGGCTGTCCTCCGACGAGCGTCTGTTCGCCCGCTACCGCGCGCTGCACGAAGGCTCGCAGGGCATGCCCGCCGCCCGGCGTCAGGCGCTGGCGTACGCTGTGCGCGATTTCGTGCTGTCTGGAGCCGAGTTGCAGGGTGCTGCACGCGAGCGCTATGCGCAGATCCAGGCACGCCAGGCCGATCTGGCGCAGAAATTCTCGGAGCACGTGCTGGACGCCACGGACGGCTACACGCTGGATCTCGACGCCTCGCGCATCGCCGGGCTGCCTGAGGACGTACGGTCGGCTGCGCGCGAGGCCGCGCAGAAGGCTGGTGTCGAGGGCTGGCGCCTGACGCTGCACGCCCCCAGCTACGTGCCGGCGATGCAGTACCTGGCCGACCGCGAGGCGCGGGAATCGCTGTACCGTGCCTATGTCACCCGCGCCAGCGAGCACGGGCCGGCTGAGCGGGACAACACCGCGCTGATGCAGGAACTGCTGTCACTGCGCCAGGAAGAGGCCGCGCTTTTGGGCTACACCGATTTCGCGGCGTTGTCGCTGGTACCGAAGATGGCGCGCAGCGCCCAGGAAGTCACGGGCTTCCTGCGCGATCTGGCCGCGCGTTCTCGTGCACATGCCGAGCGCGACCTGGCCGAACTGCGTGAGTTCGCCGCCCAGTCGCTCGGACTGGCGGACCTGCAGGCCTGGGATTTCGCCTACGCGAGCGAGCGTCTGAAGGAGGCGCGCTACGCCTACAGCGAGGAGGAGGTCAAGCGCTATTTCACGCTGCCGCGCGTGCTGGACGGCCTGTTCTCCATCATCCAGACCTTGTTCGGCGTGCACATTCAGCCGGAGTCGGCGCCGGTGTGGCACCCCGATGTGCGGTTCTTCCGTGTGGAGCGGCCTGCCGCCGCGCCCGGCGACGCCGCGGCGCAGGTCGTCGCGCACTTCTACCTCGACCTGCACGCGCGTCCGGGCAAGCGTCCGGGTGCGTGGATGGACGATGCGCGCAGCCGCTGGCGGCGGCCCGGCCCGGACGGCAGGCTACAAACGCCGGTGGCGCACCTGGTGTGCAACTTCGCCTCGCCCCAGGGGGACCGGCCGGCGCTGCTGACGCATGACGACGTGATCACGCTGTTCCACGAGTTCGGCCATGGCCTGCACCACATGCTGACGCAGGTGGACGAGCTCAGCGTCTCGGGGATCTCCGGCGTGGAATGGGACGCGGTGGAATTGCCCAGCCAGTTCATGGAGAACTTCTGCTGGGAGTGGGAAATCCTCAGCCGCATGACGTCACATGTCGACACCGGCGAGCCGCTGCCACGCGCGCTGTTCGACCGCATGACAGCGGCGCGCAATTTCCAGAGCGGTCTGGCGATGCTGCGGCAGATCGAGTTCGCGCTGTTCGACATGCGGCTGCACGCCGAGCCGGTACAGGCCCAGCGCGTGCAGGCGCTGATGGACGAGGTGCGCGCCGAGGTCGCGGTCATGCAGCCCCCGGCGTTCAACCGCTTCCAGAACGCCTTCTCGCACATCTTCGCGGGGGGCTATGCGGCGGGCTACTACAGCTACAAGTGGGCCGAGGTGCTGAGCGCCGACGCCTGGAGCGCCTTCGAGGAGTCGGGCATCTTCGACGCCGAGACCGGCTCACGGCTGCGGCGCGAGATCCTCGAAGTCGGCGGCAGCCGGCCGGCCATCGAAAGCTTCCGCGCCTTCCGCGGGCGCGAGCCGACCATCGACGCCCTGCTGCGTCACCAGGGGCTGGCGGGCTGACAGGGATAGGGGGCAGGACGACCTGCCGGCACGGCGGCCTGGTCGCGGGCCGCTGACATCTTGCAGCTCAGCGCGCGCCCTGCCCCGGGAACGTCCGTATCGTCCAGCCGCCGGCTGCCACGCCGGCGCCCACCACCCAGAACAGCATGGCGGCGCCGAACGCCACGCCGGCCGCGCCGAAGGCCAGCGGCATGGCGGTGCTGGACAGGTTGATCGCCATCGAGCGCAGGGCCAGCGCCTGGCCGTGGCGGTCGGCTGGCGTCAGGTGATGCAGGGTCGACATCACCACGGGCTGTGAACTGCCCAGCGTGATGCCCAGCAGCACCGAGCAAGCGCCCATCGTCCAGGGCGTCAGGGCGAAGGGATAGGCCGCCAGGATCAGCCCGGTACCCCACATCGCCCAGCGCAGCACACGGGCTTCGTCCAGGCGGTGTGCGACCATCGGAATCACGACCCGGATGGCCGTCACGCTGAGCGTGAACGACCCGAGGATCAGCCCGATCGTGGAGGCGTTGAAGCCACGCTCATGCCCGATGATGGGCACGACGAAGGTGTGCGCGTCCCAGCAGGTCGACAGCAGCCAGTTGGCCAGCAGCAGACGCGCCATCCCCGGCTGGCGGAGCAACTCGAAGGCCCCACCCTGCGCGGCCCCCTGCAGGCGGGCGGGTGCCGACATGCGCGGCACCTGCCGCGCGCCCCACACCGCCACGCCGCTGAGCAGGAACAGCAGCGCGTAGGCCGCGCCGAAACCCCCGAGGTCGATCATGATCCCGGTGAACACCGGTCCGATCACGTTGGCGAAGGAAGGCGCGATCCCCAGCCAGCTGAACAGCCGCATCCGCTCGGTCGCATTGCGTGCCGAGGTGCCCGCGGTGCGGTGGATGGCCAGCATCCCCATGTTGGCGCCGGTGCCGCTGGCCATCGCCGCCACACACAGCAGTGCGAAGGTCACCGGGCCGGAGGTGAAGGTGGATGCCACGGCCAGCAAGGCGGCACCTGCGCTGCAGGCGATCGCGATGTGGACCGGGCGGTGGTAGCCGTGGCGATCGGCGAGTCGTCCGGCCTGCATCGCCAGCACCATGGGCGCCGCTGCGAACAAGGCGAGCAGCAGGCCGACCGAGACAGCGCTGAAGCCCTCGCGCAATGCCTGCAAGGCCACGGCCATGCGCAGCCCGGACATCACCGAATGCAAGCCGACCTGGCCGACGCAGAAGGCCCACAGCAGCCGGCGCGTCACGACCAGCGCCTGATGCGGGGCGTCCGGCGCAGGGGCCGGCGGCGCGGATTCAGTCACGCCGCTCCCGCCGCAGCGCCGGGCCGCCTCCGCGGCGCCCTCGCCCTGCGATCGCTTCGATGTGCTCAACCATCCAGGGTCAGCGCCGCGCCAGCACCTGCGGGTTGATCGGCGTCGGAGGTGTGGCGCCCGTCAGCGCGGCGATCAGGTTGTCGGCGGCCAGCTCGGCCATGCGCCGTCGCGTGGCCACGGTGGCGCTGGCGATATGGGGAGTCAGGACGATGTTGGGCACGGTCAGCAGGTCGGGGTGGACCGCCGGCTCGCCCTCGAACACGTCGAGGGCGGCGGCGGCAATGCGCCGGTCGCGCAGCGCAGCGGCCAAGGCCATGTCATCGACGATGCCACCGCGCGCCACATTGGTCAAGGTAGCGGTGCGTTTCATCTGGGCGAGTTCGGCCGCGCCGATGATGTGGTGGCTCTGCGCCGAGTACGGCAGCACCAGCACCAGGTGATCGGCCTCCCGCAACAGCGTCGCCTTGTCGACGTGGCGCGCGCCCAGCGGCTGTTCCTGCTCGACGGGCAACCGCGAGCGGTTGTGGTAGAGCACCCGCATGCCGAAGCCGAGCGCGCCGCGCCTGGCGATGGCCTGCCCGATGCGACCCATGCCCAGGATCCCCAGCGTTGCGCCATGCACGTCACTGCCGGTGAACATGTCATAGGCCCAGCGCGTCCATTCGCCACGGCGCAGGAAGTGCTCGCTCTCGGCCATGCGGCGCGCCGCGGCCAGCATCAGGGCGAAGCCGAAGTCGGCCGTCGTCTCGGTCAGCACATCGGGCGTATTGGTGCACAGCACCCCGCGCGCGGTGCAGGCCTCGACGTCGAAGTTGTTGTAGCCCACGGCCATGTTGGCCACGACACGCAATTGAGGGTTGGCTTCGAGCACCACCGCATCGATGCGTTCGCTGCCGGTGGTGAAGGCACCCGCCTTGCCGCGCAGACGCTCGGACAGTTCCTGCCTGGAGAAGATGATGTCGTTCGGGTTGTCTTCGACGTCGAAATACGCGCGCAGACGCTGCACGGTCTCGGGGAACACGGCGCGCGCGACGAGCACCGAAGGTCGTGGAGTGGTCATGCTCAGGCCTCCAGAAAACGCGTGAACCCTTCGACCGGCTCACGCTCGGTCACGAGGGTGTTCTCCACCGCCTGCGGGTCGGCCCAGCCCAGCGACATGCCGCACACAACCATTTCGTTCGCCGGCAATTGCAGTTCCTCGGCGATCAGGCGGTGATATTGGGTGAACGCCGCCTGCGGGCACGTATCAAGGCCCCGGGCACGGGCGGCCACCATCACGTTCTGCAGGAACATCCCATAGTCGAGCCAGCTACCCGTCTGCAGCACGCGGTCGATGGTGAAGATCAGGCCCACGGGCGCGTCGAAAAAAGCGTAGTTGCGCCCGTGCTGGTCGTGCATGCGCTGCTTGTCGGTCTTGCCGATGCCCAGCAGGCCGTACAGGTCCCAGCCGACCTTGCGACGGCGATCGACGTAAGGGCTGCGCCACTCGGTCGGGTAGTAGGCGTACTCCTCGGTGTGGCGGGCTCGCTCCTGCGGGTCGTCGTGGGCTGCGCGCACGCGCGAGGCCAGCCGACGCAGCGCGGCGCCGGTCAGCACCGTGACCTTCCAGGGCTGCGTGTTCGTGCCGGAGGGCGCGCGCGAGGCCACGCGCAGGATGTCCTCGACTTGCTGCTTCGGCACCGGCGTGGGCAGGAAGGCGCGGATGGACCGTCGCGAAGTGATGGCCTCGTCAACCGCGGCAATGGAGGGCGGTGTCGGAACCGCGCGCGTGTCTGGGCTCGAGTAAGGCATGGTCAGGTCTCGCAAGGCAGGAGGTGCAGGGGTTCAGGAATCCGCGGCAGAAAATCAGATCTGGGCAGGTGCTGGCGACTTCGAACGCCAGCGCGCGCAGGCCTGGGCGGCCAGTGCGATGGTGCGGGCCTGGATGTCGACCGTCGCATGGATGTCGTGCCCGTAGCCACCGGCCATCGACAGCGCCACCGGGATGCCACGCGCGTAAAGCCAGTCCAGCACGCGACGGTCGCGCCTGGCCAGCCCCGCTGCCGTCACCTTCAGGCGCCCAAGGCGGTCGCCCTCGTGCGGATCCGCCCCGGCCAGATAGAAAGCCAGGCCGGGCGGGGCGTGGGCCGTGCGCTGGTCCAGCACACCCAGGGCCCCATCGAGCGCGCCCAGGTAGTCATCGTCCCCGCAGCCATCGGGCAGTTCGACATCGAGGTCGCTCGCCTCCTTGCGGAAGGGGAAGTTGCGCGCGCCATGCAAGGACAGGGTGAACACCGTCGGGTCGTCCCGGAAGATCGCCGCAGTGCCATTGCCCTGGTGCACGTCTAGATCGATGACGACCACACGCAGCAGCCGGCGCCGCAGGCGATGCCACTCGGCCTGCATCAGCCGCGCCGCCACGGCCACATCGTTGAAGACGCAGTAACCCGATCCCTTGCCGGCGAAGGCATGGTGGGTGCCTCCGGCGAGATTGGCGGCCACGCCCTGTTCGTCGATCAGCGCCACGCGCGCCGCCGCGATCGAGGCGCCGACCGAGCGCCGGGAGCGCTCGACCATCTGCAACGACCACGGGAAGCCGATCTCGCGTTGCGCCGTGGCGTCGAGCGTGCCCTCCACCACGGCCTCGATCCAGCGTGGATCGTGTGCGAGCGCAAGCTCTCCGTCGCTGGCGGCGGGGGCCTCGCGCAGCACGACCTCCGGCAGCGTTGCCGCCACACGGTCACGCAGCAGGCGGTACTTGCCCATCGGAAAACGGTGTCCAGCGGGCAGCGGCAGGACGAAGTGGTCGGAATGGAAGGCCTGCATCGCGACACGATTCTAGGAAGTCGACCCGACATGCACGCAGGACAACGCCTATCCCGCCCATGGCCACCGCCATGGCCGGAGCGCGCGTCAGGGCCACGTCGCGTCATGCCAGGCAGAAAAAATTGTTGCAGCGCAACAAAAAGACTTGCGCGGCCCGGGAAAACCCCTATACTTCAATCCATGCTGCACTGCAACATGAATGAAGTGGTGCACGAAATGGTCCACATGCAACCAGGAGTCTTTCATGTCCTACCTCACCGCTGAACAAGTCGTGGCCGCCCAGAAGGCCCAGATCGAAACCCTCTTCGGCCTGACCCACAAGGCTTTCGAGGGCATGGAGAAGCTCGTCGAGCTCAACATGCAGGTCGCCAAGAGCGCCATGGTCGAAGCTGCTGACCAAGCCCGTGCCGCGATGTCCGTCAAGGACGCGCAGGAACTGATCGCGCTGCAACAGGCTCTGCTGCAGCCGCTGGCAGAGAAGGCCGCAACCTATGGCCGCCACGTCTACGAGATCGCCTCCGAGACCAACGCCGAAGTCGTGAAGGTGGCCGAGAGCCAGGTGGCCGACATGCAGAAGAGCATGATGGCAGTCGTGGACTCTGCCGCGAAGAACGCACCGGCCGGCACGGAGAATGCCGTGACGATCGTGAAGTCGGCCGTGGCTGCCGCGAACAATGCGTTCGAGACCGTGCAAAAGGCTGCCAAGCAAGCGGCCGATGTGGCGCAGGCCAACATGCAGGCCATGACCAGCACCGCGGTCAAGGCCGCTCAGACCCAGGCCCCGCGCGCCAAGCGCGCGGCCTGAGAGCCGTCCCCAGGGCTGCGCGCAGCCCGCCCCCTCGGGCTACGTGCCCGAACGCTCCGCCGGATCGGCGGTCGCCCCAGGCGGCCACGTTCCGGCGGAACTTTTTCAGGGGTGCCCTGCTCTCAGCAGAGCCACGGCGCTGCTGCGCCGCCGGTCTCCCGAGCCGCCTCGCGCATCTGTTGCGAGGCGGGGCGTTTCCCCGGGGAACGCCGTCCGGCCCCTGCCGGACGCACGGGAGCGCTCTCTGGAAGGTGGTCTTGTACGACCGTCCCGGACACCCGTCCGCGCGGTCGTTGTGCCCGGCTCCGGCCGGGCATTTTTTTGCCTGTCCTCGACAGGGCCTCTACGTGTCTACTTGGTGAGTTCCACGACGCGCACACGAATCGCGGGCAAGGCCGCCAGCGCCGCTTCACGGCCCGCTTCGATGGCGCGGCGCCGCGCCGCGAAATCCGTGCTCGACACCCCACTGAGCTGCGGCCTGAGCACGACATCGGCCTGCGCCAGCTCGAAATGATTGATGCGCTTGCCCATGATGGCGAAGGTCTGCAGCAGCAGACGCATCGTGTCGTGGGTGGGGGCACCGTCGGGCGGAGTCGACACGTCCACCGCGATCACCACCTCGGCGCCCATGTCGCGTGCGAAACGGACCGGCACGGGCGCGACAAGGCCCCCGTCGACATATTCGCGCGTGCCGATGCGCACCGGCAGGAACACGGCCGGCACGGCGCTCGAGGCCCTGACCGCCAGGCCCGTGTCGCCGCGTCGGAACAGCACCGGCTGGCCGCTGTCGAGATCGGTGGCTACGATTCCCAGGGGCAGCCGCATCTGGTCAATGGCAGCCCCGGCGGTGTGCTCCCGAACGAAACGCGCCAGCGCCTCTCCGCGGATCACACCGCGCGCCGGGAAGACCCAATCGGTGAGCACCGACTCGTCCATCGCCATCGCCAGCGTGGCCAGTTCGGCGCCATTGCGACCTGACGCATACAACGCGGCCACCAGACTGCCCGCCGAAGTGCCGGTGACCAGATCCGCACGGATGCCGGCTTCCTCCAAGACCTGGATCACACCGATGTGCGCGAAACCTCGCGCCGCCCCGCCGCCCAGAGCCAGCCCGATGCGAGGTGGGCGCGGAGGCCGAGGTTCGCTGACGGTCGAAGGCACCTCGTCGGGAAGCACCGGCGGCGCCTGACACCCCGCGAGCACGATACCCGCCAACAGCACACAGAGTCCACGGCGGCCCGCCCGCCCCCAGCCCCAGCCTCGCCACCACCCGCGCATGCGTCACCCGTTCCCGTTGGCCCCTGCCACGACACCCGCTCCAGACTCCACGGATACCCCTGTCATGGCGTCCCTGAGCGCTGCAATGCAAAGCGGCGGATTCTCACCCACCACACGTCGTCGGCACGCATCGGGCCGGACGCGGCATCCGCGACGGGCCGCCTAGAATTCAGATGAATTCGCGTGCGCTCCGGATTGACGCTCGCGCCCGTCCACCCACTCGTACACCCTGGCTGTCATGACCCACGTCGTCACCGAATCGTGCATCCGCTGCAAGTACACCGACTGCGTGGATGTCTGCCCCGTCGACTGCTTCAGGGAAGGGCCCAATTTCCTGGTCATCGACCCGGACGAGTGCATCGACTGTGCAGTGTGCATCCCGGAGTGCCCGGTCAACGCGATCCTGCCGGAGGAAGACGTCCCGGGGGACCAGCAGGCATTCATCAAGCTCAATGCAGACCTGTCGCGCAAGTGGCCCAGCATCACCCGCAGCAAGGCGCCCTTGCCCGATGCCGATGACTGGAAGGATCGCACCGGCAAGCTCGACCAACTGGCGCGTTGAATCCGGGGTGTCTGACATCCAAGCCCCAGCGCGGTCTCAACCTCCGATCGAGACCGACGCGGTCATCATCGGTGCGGGGCCGGTCGGGCTGTTCCAAGCCTTCGAGCTCGGGCTGCTGGAGATCGGCTGCCACCTGATCGACGCGCTCCACACAGCCGGTGGACAGTGCGTGGAGTTGTACGGCGACAAACCCATCTATGACATCCCCGCGGTGCTCGAGTGCACCGGGCAGGGTCTGGTGGAGCGACTGCTGCGCCAGGTGGCGCCCTTCTCGCCGGGCATGCACCTCGGGCAGGAAGTCACCGGCTTGCAACGGAAGCCGGACGGACGCTGGCGCGTCGAAACGGACACCGGTCGTAGCTTTCTGGCCCGCACCGTGTTCATCGCCGCCGGTGTCGGCGCATTCCGGCCGCGCGAGCTCAAGATCGACGGCGCACAGCGCCATGCCGGCTCCCAGGTTTTCTACCGCACGGCGAAGCCAGCGAGCCTCATCGGCCAGCACGTGGTCATCGTCGGAGACGGCGATGACGCACTCGCCTGGGCCTGCGAGTTGGCAGACACCCCCCGAGGGCCGGCCAGCGTCACGCTGATCCACCGGCGGGACCAGTTCAGCGCCGCGCCGCCAACGGTCGCTCGGATGCGGTCGGCCTGTGCCGCCGGCCGGATGCGTCTGGTGGTCGGCCAGATCGCCGGGCTGATCGAGGAGGGCGAGCGCCTGACAGGACTGGCGCTGATCGGCACCGACGGTCAGACGACTCGGGTCGGGGTGGACCGGCTGCACGCTTTCCTCGGGCTGAGCCCCCGGCTCGGGCCGATCGCCGATTGGGGCCTGGCGCTGCAACGCAAGCAACTCGTGGTGGACACCGAGAAGTTCGAGACCAGCGAACCCGGCATCTTCGCCGTCGGCGACATCAACACCTATCCCGGCAAGCGCAAGCTCATCGTCTGCGGCTTCCACGAAGCCACGCTGGCCGCCTACGCCGCCTGCGCTCACGTCTTCCCGGGTCGTCCAATCCATCTTCAGTACACGACGACGAGCCCGCGGCTGCATGCGCTGCTCGGGGTCGGACGGTCATCCGTCGACAGATCGGCCGATACGTCGGGCGACGACTCGGTGGCCTGAGCATCCCGCCTGCGCGGTCGTCGCCTCGTCGGCCCATCGGCCCCTGCAGCTGAAAGTCATCTGCACCGCCCCAGAGCGCACAGCCCGCCACCAACGGATCGCGCAGGCCTGTCTTATCATCTGCGCCCCATCAACCCCAGTCGCCAGGGGAGCCCGTTCGTGGCTGAGAGTGCGGGCACGATGCCCGCAGACCCTGGAACCTGATCCGGATCATGCCGGCGGAGGAAGTGCGACATGTACGTGGCCAGTCTGGCCGCGCTTTGCGCGGTGCTCATCGTGTTCATCTGGATCGGCTTGCGCGCTCGCACTGCCGCAGGGGATCTCGACGACTACCTGACCGCGAGGAACTCGCAGGGCGCTTCGGCACTCGGGCTGTCCTTCTTGGCCTCCGGTTTGGGGGCCTGGATCTTGTTCGCGCCACCCGAGGTAGGTGCCTTCGTCGGACCGCTGGCTGTGGCCGGTTATGCCGTGGGCGCCGCCCTGCCCTTCCTCGTGTTCGCCTGGTGCGGCGGTGCGATCCGGCGGCGCCTGCCGAAAGGGCGCAGCATCGGCGAGTTCGCACACGCCCGGTTCGGCGCCGGCGTGCGGCGCTGGGTGGCGCTGATCTCGGTGCTGTACATGCTGTGCTTCCTGACGGCCGAGCTCACCGCCATCGGCGCCATCGCCGGGATGCTTGCCGGCCTGCCAGCGGCCTGGCCCGTGGTTGCTGTAGCGGTGGCGACACTGATCTACACCACCTGGGGCGGCCTGCGGGCCAGCATCGTGACCGACCGTTGGCAGGCCGGGTTGCTGATCGCCCTGTTGGTGCTGATCGGCGGCACCGTGATCGACCGCATGCCGCAGACATCCCAGCCATGGGTCTGGCCCAGCGCTCCTGCGGGGCAGGCATGGTCGGTAGCGTTGACGCTGGTCATCGCGGTGACCGCCGCCAACCTTTTCCACCAGGGCTACTGGCAGCGCGTCTGGGCGGCACGTGACCCGCGGTCGCTGAATGCCGGCGCGGTCCTCGGCGCGCTGACCACAGTCGCGGCGGTCGGGCTCGTCGGCTTCTTCGGCATGATGGCCGCGGCCTCCGGTGCCGACATGGGCCAGCCGCCCGCGCCCTTCTTCGCCCTGCTGCGCGGCAGCGCACCGTGGGTGACGGTGCTCACGCTGGTGCTGGCCGTGGCGCTGGTGGCGTCGTCGGTGGACACGCTGCAGAACGGGATCGCCTCCCTGATGGTGGGCGAAGGGGTCGCGCCAACCTTGTCGGGGGCGCGCTGGATCACGGTGCTGCTGATGCTGCCGGTGATCGCTGTGGCCTTGCAAGGCTTGTCGGTACTGCGCCTGTTCCTGATCGCCGACCTGCTGTGCGCGACGGCCGTCGTACCGGTCCTGCTGGGACTGTGGGGACGCGCCAGCGCCCCCGCGGCCATTGCCGGCGCCGCAGCCGGACTGGCGGGCGCGGTGTTGCCCGGGTGGATCTCCACCGGCAGTCTGTCCGCCGGTGCGCTGGCAGCCACCTTCCCGGGGAGCATCCCGACATTGGCGCCGTTCGCCGGGGCACTCGTCGCCTCGACGGCGGTCAGTGTGGGGGTGACGCTGATCTGGCCGAGACCACAGAAGGGATACGCCGCGAATGCCGACGTGCGGTCCTGAGCCGATGCGCGGGGCTCGGCTCAGCCCACGGCTCCAGCGATCGATGACGCCGGGTCGGTGGGCCAACCGCAGGACAGCGGCTTCAGCCGAACGGTTGCAAGCGCATCGCGCACGGGGCATGCCCGTGGTTCAGCGGCCCGTGGCCTTGACCCGTGCGCACGCCGGCACCCGCTGCGATGGCCTGCAGGATGAAGGTGCGCGCCCGCTGGACAGACATCTGCAGATCATGTCCCAGCGCGAGATGCGCCGTGATCGCCGACGACAGGGTGCAACCGGTGCCGTGGACGTTGCGGCTGGCGATGCGCGGCGACGCCAGTCGCATGGCTGGCTGCGTCGTCTGAGCCAGCAGGTCCACCACCTCGTGGCCGGGCAGGTGGCCCCCCTTGAGCAGCACCGCCCTGGCGCCCAGCGCCAGCAGACCGCCTGCCGCAGCATCCAGATCGTCTGTCCCGCCGATGGCGCGACCCAGCAACAGCGCGGCCTCATCGAGATTCGGCGTGACGACCGTCGCGCGCGGAAAGAGCTCGCGCACCAGCACGTCCACCGTCTCGTGCGCAATCAGACGATCGCCGCTGGTGGCCACCATGACCGGGTCCAGCACCACCTGATCGATACGGTAGTGATCGATCGCCCAGGCCACGACGTCGACCACCTCCGGTGTGTGCAGCATCCCCACCTTGAGCGCATCGACGCCGATATCGTCGATGACCGAGCAGATCTGCTGGCGCAGGAAACCCGGCGGCACCGCGTGAATGCCCTGCACACCCCGCGTGTTCTGCGCCGTCAGGGCCGTGATCGCTGTCATGCCGTAGCAGCCAAGGGCTGCGAAGGTCTTGAGGTCGGCCTGGATGCCGGCGCCGCCACCGCTGTCGGAGCCGGCGATCGTCAGCACGCGCGCGTAGCGATGCGCCGCAGGGGGGAACGGGAGGTCGGAGCTCATGCGACGGATTATCGGCAGAGGACCCGGGCTCTCCTGCCGCCAGGTAGACAGGGATCACCCGGATGAACACCACACACCCAGACAGCATCGTGCTGGGCGCCGGCCTGATGGGCCGTCTGCTGGCATTGGAACTGGCGCATCGGGGCCACCAGGTCGAAGTGCATGACGCCGGTCCGGCGACGGCCGAAGGCTCCGCGGCCCGGGTCGCCGCCGCGATGCTGGCGCCGTTGGCTGAGTCGGCCATCACCGAACTGTCGGTGGTGCGCATGGGCGTACACGCGCTGAGGCGATGGCCTGACCTGCTGCAGCGGTTGCCGGTGCCTGTCTTCTTCCAGCAGCAGGGCACCGTCATCGTGTGGCACCGTCAGGACGCGTCCGAGGCCCGGCGCTTCGCCGGCCTGATCGAACGCACCGCCACAGCGCTGCCCGAGTTGACGGGACCGCGGGAGATCGATGGCGCCGCCCTCGGCGCGATCGAGCCCGCCCTCGAGGGCCGTTTCCCGCGCGCGCTGCACCTGCCCGGTGAGGGGCAACTTGACAACCGCGGCCTGCTCGAGGCCTTGCGCCTGGCGCTTCAGGCGCATCCGCGGGTGACGCTGCACTGGGCCAGCCCGCGCGCGCCGGAAGACTTCACCCCGGCATCGGGCAGCCACGACGGCCCCTGGCTGTTCGACTGCCGCGGCCTGGGCGCCCGTGCACAGTGGCGCGCGCTGCGCGGCGTGCGTGGCGAGGTGGTGCGTCTGCACGCGCCGGACGTCGGCTTGCTGCGGCCGACGCGGCTCATCCACCCGCGCTACCCGATCTACATCGCGCCCAAGCCCGAAGGCCTGTACGTGATCGGCGCCACCGAGATCGAGACCGAGGACCTCTCGCCTGCAAGCGTGCGTTCGACGCTGGAGTTGCTCAGCGCCGCCTATACCGTCCACCCGGCCTTCGCCGAGGGCCGCATCGTCGAGATCTCGACCCAGGCGCGGCCGACGCTGCCGGACAACCTGCCGGCCGTCGAGGTGATCGGTGCGAAGCGACTGCGTCTGAATGGCTTGTATCGCCATGGCTATCTGATCGCGCCGGCCGTGCTGGACGCCGTACTGGAGTGGGTGGATGCCAGAAGGACGGCGCTGGCGCGAACGCTCGGCCTGCGTCTGACGGGCACCGGAGACACACCCGCCGAACACGCCGCGGCGAGACCAGGCTGACCCGGCGCATGCCGGACGCATCGAACAGAATCTGCCCTGCCATGTCCACGCCCATCCACAACCCGCTGCAGGTCATGATCAACCAGCAGGCCTATGTGCTGCCCTTCGGCGCCACGCTGTCGGATGCGATCGAGCGCATTGGCATCCGGCCGCCCTTTGCAGCGGCCGTCAACCTGCAGTTCGTACCTCGGGCGCAGCATGCGACGCACCCGCTGCGCGATGGTGACCGCATCGAGCTGATCGCCCCCATCACCGGAGGATGACGCGATGAACCCGACGGAACGCCCCACTGGCGCGCAACCGAGCGCCGCCGACGACGCCCTGGTCCTGTATGGTCAGCGCTTCGCCAGCCGATTGCTGCTCGGCACTTCACGCTATCCATCACCCGCCGTGCTGCAATCCGCCGTGTATCGGGCCAGGCCGGCGATGCTGACCGCCTCCTTGCGTCGCCAGACCGGTGCTGCTGCCGCCGAGGCATCCCAGGGCTTCTGGCAATTGCTGCAGCAACTGAAGGTGCCGGTGCTGCCCAATACCGCCGGGTGCCACAGCCTGCAGGAGGTGCTCGCCACGGCCGAAATGGCCCGAGAGGTTTTCGAGACCGACTGGATCAAGCTCGAACTCATCGGCGACGACTACACGCTGCAACCCGACACGTTGAAACTGCCCGAGGCCGCCGACCGCCTGTTGCGCGCCGGCTTCAAGGTGCTGCCCTACTGTACCGAGGACCTGGTGCTATGCCAGCGGCTCGTGGACGTCGGTTGCCAGGCGGTGATGCCCTGGGCCGCGCCGATCGGCACCGGCCAGGGACCTGTCAACCCGTACGCCATGCGGACGCTGCGCGAGCGGCTGGACGTGCCGATGATCGTCGACGCCGGCCTGGGATTGCCATCGCACGCCTGCCAGGTGCTGGAGTGGGGCTACGACGCCGTGCTGCTGAACACCGCCGTCGCGCTGGCGCAGGACCCGGTGGCCATGGCCGGCGCCTTCGCCGATGCCGTGACGGCTGGCCGAGCCGCATGGCGCGCCGGTGCGATGGTGTCGCAGACCACGGCACAGGCCAGCACGCCCGTGCTGGGCACGCCTTTCTGGCACCAGACCTGATGGGTCACAGCCCTGCCACATCACCTCCAGGCACGTCCTTACACACACGCCCATGACCGAGACCCCCCACACACTGGCCCGCGCCATCCGCGACGCGCACCTGTCGCTGCAGATCGGCGAGCCCCGTGCGCTCGAGGCATGCCACGCCACCGCCGACGATACGCTCGGGCCGGTAGCCCGTGCAGTCATCGCCGCCGCGCGCAGCCTGGGATTCATCGAAGCCGACGCGGCCGTGGTCGGCCGTGCGTGGCAGGCACGGGCGGATCGCACCGGCCGCGTCGATGCCACACACTGGCCCGACGATCCTATCGACTTCGGATTGGCGCCGTGGCCGCGCGCCGAGGCTTTCGCACCATGTCCCCGCTCGCTGGGCCTGTACGCAGTACTGCCCGACGCCGACCGCGTCGCCCACATGGCACAGGCCGGCGTGCCGACGCTGCAACTTCGCTTCAAGTCGTCCGACGCGGAGCAGGTGCGGTTGCAGGTGCGTGCAGCGGTGGCGGCTGTGCGCGGCAGCCAGACCTGCCTGTTCATCAACGACCACTGGCGCGAGGCCATCGAGGCAGGCGCCTACGGCGTGCACCTCGGCCAGGAAGACCTCGACAGCGCGGACCTCGCCGCCATCCGCGGCGCGGGGCTGCGGCTGGGTCTGAGCACGCACGGCTATGCCGAGATGCTGCGCGCCGACGCGCTCAGTCCGAGCTACATCGCCATGGGCGCTGTCTACGCCACGACGCTGAAGGACATGCCGACCGCGCCGCAGGGGCCAGCGCGTCTGGCCGTGTACGCTCGTCTGCTGCGTGACCACTCTCTGGTGGCCATCGGCGGCATCGACGAGCCCCGCTTCGCGCAGGTACTGCCGTCAGGGGTGGGATCGGTCGCCGTCGTACGCGCCATCGTCGGCGCACCGGACCCTGTCGCGGCAGCACGCCAATTGATGCAGCGCATGGCTGGCGCGGTGCACTGACAATGATTCGCCGACCGGGACCAGAGCCCGCCACACCAGGAGATCACCGATGCTGAAGTTCTACTACAACCTCGCTCCCAACCCGATGAAGGTGGCGCTGCTGCTCGAGGAGTTGGAACTGCCATACGAGGCCCTGCCCTTGGACACGCGCAAGGGCGAGCAGCACACCGACGCCTTCAAGGCCGTCAACCCCAACGCCAAGGTGCCCGCCATCGAGGACGACGGCGTGGTGATGTTCGACAGCAACGCCATTCTGCTGTGGCTGGCCGACAAGCACCGCCGCTTCGTCAACACCGATCCCACCAGCGCCGAGCGCGCCCACACGCTGACCTGGCTGATGTTCATCGCCAGCGGCATCGGGCCCTACAGCGGTCAGGCCGTGCACTTCCGCACCGCCGCGCCCGAGCCCAGGGCCTACGCGCTCAACCGCTACGACTTCGAAGCGCACCGCCACTGGAAGATCCTGGACGACCGTCTGGCAGGCCAGCGCTGGATGGTCGGCGACACCTACGGCATCGTCGACATGGCCTTCTGGGGCTGGGCCCGCCTGGCGCCCTTCGTCCTGGGTATGGACGCCTCAGCCGCGTGGGCGCAGTACCCGCACCTGAAACGCCTGCTCGACGAGATCAACGCTCGCCCCGCCGTCGCCCGCGTAGAGGCGCTGCGCCAGCGGCACAGCTTCAAGACCGAGATGGACGACCAGGCCCGACGCGCCATGTTCCCGCAGAACGAGCGCCTATCGACGGTCTGAATCGCCCTTCTCGGCCGGATCATCCGACGAACTCGCAGCCCTGCCCGCAAGAAGCCCCAAACACCCCCTATAATGCGAGGCTCTGCTCCTCGATAGCTCAGTCGGTAGAGCGCCGGACTGTTAATCCGTAGGTCCCTGGTTCGAGCCCAGGTCGGGGAGCCAAAGAAAAAGCCAAGTGAATCAATCACTTAGGCAGAAAAGGAAAGCCCGTTTCGACGGGCTTTTTCTTTTCCCGGGTCAGCCGGTGTAACGGCGGGTGTAAGAAGATTTTTTGTGGGCCCCTGTGGCGGCACCCCGCTATCGGCGCGTTCCGTGTCGTCGAGGGCCCCCCAACGACACCACCACCCCGAACGGAAACAACTCCTCCTTCAGCCCCCCGCCCGTGCGCAGCCAGATCACCGGGCAGGCTGGAGGAGTAGACGGGAACGTGCCGTAGCCGTCAGTGGCAAAGACGAGCGGGCTGTGCGATGCGTCGGCGGCCGGGCCCTGCTCTTCCAGCCACTCGAAGACGGGCCGGAAGTCGGTGCCGCCGCGGCCGATGACCTGCACGCGCGGCGGCACCTCGCTGCCGTCCATCTCGTCGTACTCCACCGCCGAGTGCACGCGCGCGTCGGCCTGCAGCACCGCCAGGCGGCAGGGAAAGGTCTCGCGGAAGGCGCGGATCTCGCCGTAGATCTGCGCGATCTCGGCGTCGCTCATCGAGCCCGAGGTGTCGACCGCGAACACCAGCCGTCCGGGTGAGGGCGTGCCCACCGAGGGGAGTACCAGCCCGCGATGCAGATGCTTGCGCGACGGCGGCCACAGGCTCCAGTCGCTGCGAAGGCGGTCGTGCAGCCAGGTGCGCAGCAGCGCCTGCCAGTCCACCTGCGCGCCGTCGGCGGCGTCGCACTCGGTACGGAACCGCGCCGCCGCCCTGCCCTGCAGGCGCGACAGCGCGTCGTTGCGCAGCTGCGCCACCACGTCGCGCAGCTGTTCCTCGTCCGGATGGTCGGGAGGCCTGAGCGCCAGCGCCCAGGGGTCGTTCGGGTCCTTCAAGTCCAGCCCGGCCTCCACCAGCACGCCGCCGGCGTCACCACCGCCCTCGCCGGGGTTGCCATCGGCAGACGCGCCGCGCCGTCCGGCAGCGGGCGCAGCGACGCTGATGGAGACGGCACCCTCATCGCCGTACAGCCGCGCGTAGATCTGCTCTGCGCTGAGGCCTGCGTAGACCATATCCATCAGTCCGCCAGCGGGCAGCGTGAAGCCCTGCTCCAGCAGCAACAGGTTGATGGCTTGGTCACAGGCATGGTTCCAGCCCCGGGCGTCACGCGCTTCACGCCGCTGCGCGTGGCTGAAGATCACGTGCAGCAGTTCGTGCGCCAGCACGCCGCGCAGCGCGGCATCGTCCAGCCGGTCCACCCACGCCACGTTGTAGTAGATCGAGTAGCCATCGGTGGCCATCGTCGGGCACCATGCCTGCCAGGGCACGGACACCACCGGCAGCCGCATCAGCGCACTGGCCAGGAAGGGCTGCCGAAGCGCCAGCCGGATGCGGGCGCGCGTCACCCGCTCTTCGACCTCAGCGGGCGATGAGGGCTGCATGGCGCATCATGAAGTCGCGGTAGGCGGCGTCGCGCGCGAAGGCCGGCCGCGCGCGCAGCATGTCACGCGCCAGGACCACCGCAAACTCCGGCGGCAGCCGCGAAAGCAGCAACGCGGCCGCCCGCGCCACCTCTTGCCTGCCGGCGTTGTGCGCCAGCCAGGACGTCAGCACGTAGATGCCGTCCAGCGACTGCGGCAGGCTGCGGCCCTCCGGATCAGCAACGATGGCCTCGATCTGCGCCATGTTCGCCGCCTGCTTGACAAAGCTTGCGAACTCCCGCGCCGGGCCCTCACCTACGATGCCGGACACCAGGTCGGCGCAGCCCTTGGGACCGCCAAAGCTGCGCAGCACGTCCGACAGCATCTCCCAGGAGCGTGGCGTGGCGTAGGCCGCCTCCTGGCCTGGCTCCTGGCGCAGCAGCGCAGGCCTGAATCCGATGAAGGACACGACCAGCGGGTCCAGCCGCGCACTGATGGCCCAGGTGCGCCAGTCGTCCACGTCAGCCTCGAGCGTGATGTGGACGAAGCGGTTGGCCAGCGCGCTGGACATGCGGAAGGTCACCGCGCGGTCCTGCTGCCGGTTGCCGGCCGCCACGATCCACCAGCCCTGTGGCAGCACGTACTCCCCCACGCGGCGGTCCAGCACCAGCTGGTACAGGCTGGCCTGCACCAGCGGCGGCGCGGCGTTGATCTCGTCCAGGAAGAGCACGCCCGGCGGGTCTGCCGTCCGTGGCAGGAACGACGGCGGGCACCACTCGGCGCGGCCGGACTTCACCACCGGGATGCCGCGCAGGTCCGTCGGGTCCAGCAGCGAGGCGCGCAGGTCGATCACCGGCAGCCCGGCGGCGGCCGCCACGCTGCGCACGATCGCGCTCTTGCCGATGCCCGGCGGCCCCCACACGAAAGCCGGCCAGCGCTGCGTCAGCAGTGATTCAAGAACGCACTTCAGTCGCGAGGGCTTCATCGGAGCCTTCCTTCTTCGTCATCAGCATGCTCATCCAAGCGGCCGCATCCACCGGCGCCACCCACCAATACCGTGCCACCAGCCGGGCTGCAAGCTCCGCGGGCACGTCCAGCCAAACGTCGCTGCCCGGCAGGCTGCTCCGACCCCACAGCGGCAGGTCGGTCCGGCACAGCGCAGGCGGCGCCTGCGGGTCGAGGTCGGGCACCGGCGCCAGCGCGCGCCGATCGCCCTCGCCCAGCAGCATCCACCAGCCGTCGAAGAATGCCGCGTGCAACTCGATCTGCTGCGCGTCGCGCAGGCCCACGACCAGGGTGCGACCGTTGCCGTCCAGGCCCTTCACCGTCACGGGCCCCAGGTCACGTTGCGCCACCCAGCCAGCACCGTCGGCCTTGAGCAGGACCAGCCGTATCCGGCCGCGCCCGGCCAGCCAGCGCGTGGCCTCGTGCGGCGTCAACTCGAAATGCAGGGTGTCTCCAAACCCTGGCGCCAGCTGCACCTGCGGCGATGCAGCCACGCTTGCGGACAATGCGTGCAGCCAATCGTCCGGCGGGCCAAGATCGGACAGATCAACCGGCTCCATGGACTTGTCCTTGCGCCAGGCAGCCCCCTCCGCGACCTGTCTTGTCAGCGCGCTGTCCGCATACGACGGCCCGTCGGAAGCGCACACCATGCAACCCAGGTCCGTCACGGACGAGATGGAGTACAGCCGCAACGGCGATTTGCGGGAGGACAGCGGGTAGGCAAGAGAGGCAAAGTCCACGGTCAGGGGGTCTGCGGTGAAGGGCACGATGGTTGCCGCCCCGCCCCTTTGCCGCACCAGTTCCCGGAAGGCCTGGACCACCTCGCGCTGCGACGCCACCGCTCGAGCCGCCAGCGCGATGGCTTCCGCCACCTCGGCCGCCAGCGCGGCACGCCCCTGCCCCGCCGCCACGCGGGCCGCCGCCACCAACGCCGTCAGGCGCAGCGCGTGCGGCGCTTCGCCGCCCAAGGTGGCGTCCGTCATCGCCCACCCCGCGGGGCCAGGTTGTCTTGCATCGCCGCCACGGCCTGGGCGTCGATCTCGTAGCCCACGGCGCGCCGACCCAGTTGTGCGGCAACGCGTAGCACCGTGCCTGCGCCGGCGAAGGGGTCCACGACCAGGTCGCCCTGCCGGCTGCAGGCGCGGACGAAGGCCTGCATCACCGGCACTGGCGAATGGTGGCGGTGCCGCGCCGGCTGGTGGCCCACCGCGGTGCGCAGGCTGTCGCCCGACAGCAGCGCGGCATCCTGCGGCGTGGGCTCACCAGGCTGCGCGGGCCCCGGCTTGAGGAAGGCCATGAACACCTCCGGGTCGAAGGGCAGCGGCGCGTGGCTGCGCGCCAGCGCGTCGAGCACGCGCCGCCGGGCCAGCGGCGTATGCACCGGCCGCCAGAAGTAGCGCGCGTACAGGTGGAAGCCCACGGCCTCGAGCAGCTCGCGATGGGTGGTCTCCACCGGCACCAGGCGGGTGCCGAGGCGCACGTCGCGTGTCTGTACCACCATCCATCCGCCGGGCGGCAGGATGCGCCAGCACTCCTCGAACACCGGGCGCAGGCTCCAGGCGAACTGCAGCGTCTCGCGTGCCAGCGCCTCCACATCGGCACCGGCCAGCACGCTTGCGCCAACGCGCTCGCTCGTCAGCACCGCCTCCACCGCCGCCGGAAAGTACGGCGGCCCGGTCAGCACCAGTTGTGCCTGCGCGTCGCCCACCTCGGCCATGCGCGCGCTGGAGGCGTGCACGACGAGCGGGCGCTCCGAAAGCGTGCCGTCCGGCTGGCCGGATGCTGCGCCGCTCACGTGTCATCCTCCTGTCCGCCCTCGCTGGCGGGCGCCTGGCTGGCCTCCTGTGCCGTACGCAGGTGGCGTACCAGTCGGTCGGCCTCCTCGGGGTGGACCATGCCCAGGAAGGCCAGCCGCCCCTTCAGCGATCCCGTGGACTGTGGCTGCCCGTGCCAGTGCGAGCCCCGGCCCTGGCTGGCCTGGTGCACGGCCGCGCGCAGCCGACGGCGCACCCGCCGGGGCACGCTGACCTGCTCATTGACGACGAGGCCGGTGCACATCTGCCGCCGCCCCTGGCGGAAGATGTTGGTCTTGCGCGCATCCAGGCTCAGGCCGATGCGCCCCAGCACGCCGCGCGCCACACCCAGCATCTCGACCGTCCGGTGGTCGCCGGAGAAACTCAGGTCGTCGGCGTAGCGCGTGTACAGGCACTCCCGGAGCTGCGCCTGCTCGTGCAGGATCTCGTCAGTGCGCAGCAGCACGCGGTTCAGCAGCGCGGGCGAGGTGGGCGCGCCGGTGGGCAGCCCACCCTCGGCGGTGCACAGATCCACCAACAGGCTGATGGCGCCCGCGGACAGTTCGCCGCCCAGATCCCGGCGCAGCGCGCCCAGCACCAGCGGCCAGCGCACACTGGGAAAACAGTTCGACACGTCGCCGTTGACCACCACCTCCCGCCCGACGTGCACGCGCGCGTTGCCCAGGATGGAGCGGCCCTTGACAAAGCCATGTGCACAGGCGTGAGCGCCCAGCGGGTCGAGCAGGTGGCGCAGGATGGCGCGCTGCACGCGCTTCAATGCGGCCGAGGGCGACGAGATCGTGCGCACCCCGCCCGATCGCTTGGGCAGCGTCCAGCGGGTGTAGACCTCGTCCGCGCGGCAGCCCGGCGGGGCATCGGGCCGGCAGGTGGCCATCGCGGCGGCCAACGTGGGCAGCTCCGCCAAGCCCAGGCGGGCTGCCAACTCGAGGAAGGCGCTGTCCCGGCCCGGGGTGCCGCGCAGCAGCGCGGCCGCGTGGGCCAGCGCCTTGCGCATGCGCAGCGGGTCCAGATCGGCAGTCAGCCGGCGCAGGCGCTTGACGTTGCGCCGGAGGGCCAGTACCAGCACGGTCAGCGGCAGATGCGCGTCCTCGTCGTCGGCGAGTTCGGACTCGCGCGCGTCGGCCAGCCACTCCGCGCGCCATGGTGCCGGCAGCCGCGACCGGGCGGCCTCCACCAGCAGGTCCAGCCGGTCCTGCGCGCTGTGCGCAAGGCGGGCACGGGCCTGGAACAACGCCGGCACCAGGCTGGTCGGGCCCAGGCGCTGCAGCGTCTGGAGCGTGCGCAGGCTCTCCACCTCGGGGATGAGTTCCTCCAGCCATGGCGCTGAGACCTGCGTCACCAAGCGCTCCAGCACCACCGGAAAACGGGCGGCCAGCCTTGCCGCGATGGCGAAGTGCTGCTTGCGGGCAGCCTCAGCCGGGGCGCTCGAATGCTTGATGCGGCCCTTCGGCAGGGCCGGTGCCGTGGCCTCGAGCAGCCACGCCGCCACCGCCGCCGCGAAAGCCGGCGGGTCTACCGGGGCTTTCCGCGTGTTGCGCGCAAAACCCTGCATCAGCGCACCCGCCAGCTTGCCGTGCAAGGCCCAACCACCCGCCTGTTGCCACACCGGCGTGCCGACATGGTGGAACACCTGCACCGAGAAGCTCTTGGGCGCCATCGGCCCGCCCGTCACGCGCTCGATGCGCGCCAGCAGCCAGGGGCTGGGATTGCGGGCCAGCAGTTGCAGCATGTCGTCCACGGTCATGCCGGCTGCCAGACGCCGCTGCAGCAGCTCGCCGGCGTCGTCCCGTCTTGCGCGCAGGGCGCAGATCTGCTCGGGCGGCATGCCCACCCACACGGCAGACGCGGCGGGCACCAGTTCGGGGAGGTCGGCGCCGATGAGCGACAGGTGATCGGCGTTGTCCCAGGCCAGGCCGAGCAGCCGCCGCTCCAGCGGTGCCAGCGCGTCGGCCGGCAAGGACCTGTCGACCAAGGCCCGGGCAACGGCCTGGGCATCGAGCCGCCACCAAACCGGGGCCGCCACAGCGGGCAGCAGGGCACGCAGCTTCAGGCGCGCGCCTTCGCTCAGGGGCTGCCAGGTGCGGCGCCCCAGGTTGCCGCGGGCAGGCTGAGCCGGTACGGCGCGCAGTCCGACGCCCGCCGCCGCGTCGGTCTGAGCGCCCTTTTCTTCAGGCGGCGCTGCGGCAAGCACATCACCACTGGCAGCCACCACCTGCCGGCACACCAGCCGCGTCAGACCATTGACCGGCACGTCGCGCAGCACCTCCTCGACGCGAGTGAAGTCCCGCGCCGCCAGCGCCTTCAAAGTCTGCGCTGCAGCCTCGCGCGCGTGGTCCCGCTGATGGATGCGCGCGGCCACCCAATCCGCCAGCGCCGGGTTCCGGGCCAACGCCCGTGGAAGCAGTGCGGCCACCAGCTCGGCCGACGAGAGCACCAGCGCCTGGTCCTGCGCGGGACACAGCAGAAAGGCCCGAGGCCGCCATGGCCGCAGCGGCAGGCCGCGCGCGGCAGCCTCGCGCACCATGCGCAGCAGCTCGCGCCGGCGCACGTAGATCGTGGCGCCCGAGGCCTGCTGCGCGGCGTGCACCATCTCGGGGACGTCGTCGCCCACCAGCAGACGGTTCGCCAGCGCGTAGCGCAGGCGCATGCCGGGCATCAGGGCCCGGGCGTGCAGCAGGTCGGGCGGCAGGGCTTCGGGCCGTGCGATGGCGCGTGCCAGCGGGTCTGTGGCCAGCACGCTGGCGGTCATCTTCAGCAAGTGATCGGACAGTGTGCGCAGCCCGGCGGACGCCGTTACCTGCACCGAGCGGTGGAGCACCGCCATCCAGATCGGCTGTGCCACGGCCACGGCCCAGGCATTGCGCAGCGCCAACTCCTCATCCAGCTCGGGCATCAAGGCGCGCACCGCCGGCCAGTAGGCCGCCGTCTCGCGCGCCAGCATGGCCGCCTGCGCGGCATCGAAGCCGGCCGCGTAAGGGTCCAGCCCGGAGAAGGCGGCGCGCAGATCCGGCAGCGCGGCCAGCGCCGCCTCCAGCCGGGCGCGCCGGACGGGCCGGGTTTCAGCCTGGGAAGCCGCGACAGCCTTGACCGACTTACTCATGTAAAGAGGTCCCCTTCCCTGTCACTTTCCCCACGAGGGCCGAGCGCGGCGCGCGAAAGCGGCGCGTCTCGCCCCGTTGAGGAGCGCACCCTGCGCGACGACGCGGGGTGAGGAGCGCCGCTTTCGCGTGTCGTGCGAGACGCGGGCGGCTTGCGCAATCCTGGCGAAGCACCAGGTGAACCTGAATCACCAGGGAAGGGAACCGAAAACATTATGGAAGCGCCATCCGGTTACGCATCCGAAAGCCGCTTGCCCCGCATGGGCTTTTGGGCCGTGGGGTGGATGGCCGCAGGGCTGGTGGGCTTGTAGTACGCCACGTAGCCCCGGCTCTGCGCGCGGTGGACCTGCTGCAGCACCTTCCGCGGTGGCTCCACCCAGCCGGCGGCGTGGAACAGGCCCGTCACCTGCTCGCCGCTGGCATGCCGGTAGGTGATGGTGATGAACTTGTCATCGTCTTCCCACGCAATCACCTCTGGCTGGCGCTCGGATACCTCGATCCTGGCGGGCTCTGCGTCACCGGGCGGCGTGTTGCCATCCGGATGGTGCATCCAGAGTTCAGCGTCGTCCGGCTGCGGCCCTGGCGGCAGACCCAGCAGCGCCCGCCGCCGGGCGTCGTACTGGGGGTTGACCGGCTCGAAGATGCTGCCGTAGCCGGTGCGCTGCTGCACGGCAAACGGGCGTAGGGGCCGCAAGGGCGGCACCAACCACCCCACGTGCGCGAACGAGGCCTCGACCCGCTCTCCGTTGCCCTGGGTGTAGGCCACGCGGATGAACAGGTCATCGGGCTGCCACTTGGTGATGCGTGGCTTGCGGTGGGTCACCTGCGCCATGTCAGACCCCCACGCGGCCAGAACCGCTGCGATCCGACGGGGATGCGGCTTCGGCCGGCCCATCCCCCGCAAGCAGCGCATGCCCGATGGCTTCATGGAGGGCCGCCAGTTCGACAGTTGACAGCACGCTCTCGAAGCGCAACTGCTGCCCGGGCTGGCGTGCCGTAGGCACGAGAGACTGCAGCCTCAGATGGTGGCCGAGCCGGTTGCGTGTGATCGTCACGCTCAGCTCGTAAGCCGGCCCCTGGTGAAAGACGGTGGTCTTCATCGACAAGACTCCTGTTTAGCCGCTTCGGCAATGCGCCGGGGGCGGCAAGCTGGAACAAATCCCCCCGGTCCGGTGCCTTGCGGCGGGTGGACCACGCCCGTGGATGGAATGCGTCAGGTCATCGCAGCAGCACCAGCCGCGGCACCGCATCGGCGCCGGCCCAGACGATGGCGTTCTGCTCGAAACGGGTGCCCAGGTCGCACAAAGGATTGCACGCCGTCAGAAAAGCGCTGCTGTCGACGCCGTGACGCCGGTGCGCGCGTGCCAGTTCAGGGCTGGGCACGTCGATGATGAGCGTGAAGCCGTTGTCGCCGAGCACGCGGTAGTGCGTCTCGCGGTAGGCCTGGACCAGGCCAGGTGGCAGCGTCGTGGAGCCAGAAAACAAAAAGCCCTCCGATTCAAGGGAGGGCCGACGCTGCGCCCGATTGTTTGCTCCCGCAGGAGCCACATCCGCTTGCGCGATCCACCTTGCCCGGGCGGGCAGGTTGGCGTGGGCGTCGGCCCATCTCTCAATGTTGAGCCAATATTAACATCACGCCACGCTACCCGCACCCCCCTCCGCCGAGCGCCTGATCGCCTGGATCACGAACGGCTGCGGCGCCATGCCCGGCACGCGCAGCACGACGGTGTCGCCCACGGTCGCGCCCAGAAGGACGGAGCCCAGGGGAGTGGTCTCGGCCACCAGCCCGAGGCTCGGGTTCGTCAGGCGTGGCGTCAGGCGCACGCGCACGGGTTGGTCCAGCGCGGAGGCTGGGGCGTAGGTCACCAGGTCGCCGATCTCCACCTCGAGTTCGTCGGCCTCGTCCTGGAACACCCGCTCCTCGTCATCCAAGGTGTCCTCGTCCGGCAAGGCTGGCAGCGCAGGCGCGACGGGCGCCGGCTCGGTGGCAGCATTCGCCTCGTCGGGCATGAACTGCGCCGGAATGGGAAGCGCCTTCAGCTTCTCCAGAAACTGCAGCAACCGCTCGGTCTCGGCCGCCGGGTTGCGGAACCAGTCGGTCGACCAGATGCGCCAGATGCGGTCGCGCCAGCCCAGGTTCTCCAGAACCTCCTGGCGGATGCGGTCTCGGTCGCGGACGGAAACCCCCGAGTGGTAAGCCTGGCCGTCGCATTCGATGGCCGCGAGAAAGACCGCGCGGTTCGCCGGGTGCCTGACCCCCACCTCGATCCGAAAGCCCGCCACGCCCAGTTGCGACTCGACCTCGTAGCCCCGGCCGCGCAGCACGTCCATCACCGCCGAAGCGAACTCGGACTGCGGTGGCCCCTCGGCCTGTGCGTCGGCAGGGATGGCGCCGCGGCTGGCGTACTCGAGGTAGTGCCGGAGCGCACGCGTGCCCTCGGGCGTCTTGCCGTCGATGACGATGTCCACGGGCTGCATCGAGGTGAAGACGGCCACCGACTTACGTGCCCGGGTGAACAGCACGTTCAGCCGGCGCCAGCCGCCCTGCCGGCTGATCGGCCCGAAGTTCTGGCGCACCACGTTCGACCCCTTCGGTTTGCCGAAGGTGGTCGAGATGAAGATGCAGAACTGACTGACTTGGTCAGTGTTTACGATCTCCGGTGCGCCGAACGGGGCCACGGCCTCGTTGAGCGCCTCTCCCCAGCACTACGGGCGAAGAAAACGCTCATCCGTAGTGCTCCCACAGCTCGGTCCAGACGGCCACGTCAAGCCACTGGACATCATTGAGCACTGGTGCCCCGCGCGATGAGTACTGTTCGACGAAACCGTGGTCGAAGCGAAGTCCTCCGTGATTACCGAGTAGGTAGCGCGCGTGCGAGGTGATGCCAGTTCCAGCTTTACGAGTTGGTTCGATCGGCTCTATTGCGATCTCGATGAACTTGCAAGTCTCAGCCTCCTCATTGCAGCGATCGAATTCAGTCTGGCACTCCGACTTTTCCTCTCCCGTCGACGCATTTCGAATCTCTAGGTAGCGCACCTTCGAACCTTTGCGCAAGGCGCGTAGCAGTTCCACCAGCACGCGCCGGCGCTTAGCCCAGGATGCCTCGACGGGCGAGAAGAACTTGTCGACGAGGATGAGCTTGTGGCTGGTGAGCAGAAGGGGGCGCGCCGCCTCGACATAGGCCCGGGCTGTCATCGGGATCAATGCGCCGCGGCTGGTCGGTAGAGGCCTCTCCCACAATTCCTGAAAGATCTTCACGGTGGCGGGGCTGCCGGGCGGGCCGAGCAGGTCTGCCCAACCGAGCCGCTCCTTCAAGGTCGATGCATTCTCGGCCCAGCTCCAGGCAGACCTCCAGGCAGTTGCTTCTGTCTCGGTCAACAGCGCATGCCTCAGCCGCTGCAATGCTTCCTGTGCACGATGGTGTTGCGAGTCACCCAGCGATCTTGCATGGGACAGGAATGCCTCCCGCCATGCCAAGGCAGGGTACTCGGCGATGAAGCGCCCCTCCGAGGGCGCGAACACTCTGATGAGTTCGCACAGATCCCGCCGGTCCTGCGGGGTCGACGGATCCAGGCCATACCGGGCGTTGAAGCGGGATTCACTCATCGAACAAGTCCCGCCCGCGCTCCTCGAAGAATCCACGTGGCCAACGGTCGACGAACTCACCATCGGGCGTGAGGCGGATCCGCTTAACTCTTGTGGAGCCATCGGGCTGCGGGTCGAAGTAAAGGACGGCGATCTGCTCGGGGGTAAGACTGAGACTGCTGCCTTCCGGCTGGCGGCCGCCGGCGGTTTGACGCATGCGGCGCAGGCAACGCAGGAGGAGGAACTCGCTGTGCGTTTCAAGGATGTGGCAGTTCGGCCCGAGTTCGCCGCTTATCGGCTCACCTACCTGCGGTACCGGCCCGCCCCGGTGTGTGGTCTCGATTACGACATCTGCCAGCGCCCCTTGGAGGGCTGGGTGGAGGTGCAACTCGGGCTGCTGGATGAACGAGAACGCTCCCCATAGCGCACCCAACACCGGCAGCACACAGCTCAAGCCCGAACCCACATCCCTGAAGCGCAGCGCGCGCCCCTGGCCATCCGCCAACCAGATGTTGACGATGCCTGCTAGGCGCAGATCACCGCCAACAGACTTATCCTCGGCCCAATGGTCTGACCACACCGTGCGAGCGGCTGGGCTGTTCGGCGCAGGCCGTATCTCGCACAGGTCGAAGCGGAGCACATAACCGCGATCTAGGAAGAGGTGCCTAGCGAGGCAGTCGTTGAGGTAGTCGTGCAGGTATCGTCCTCCAACCGCAGCCCGGTTGCCCTCCACGATCGCCGTCAGTCTGGCCATTTCCCGAACGCTCTTCAGATTGACGTCTGTGTGCTGTATTTCGAGGTCCGCGGGCCACGGGCGCTTACCGACGACTCGACGCGCTTCAGCGGACAGCCAGCCCAGCGCGAGCTGCCCTATCAACCCCGCGTCATCGTAGGTGGTGACCGGTGTGGAGTGTGGGGCTCGGGTGAATTCGTCAGGGAGGCCCAGACGGGCATGCCCCAGCCCATTGTCGATGTCACTCGAGCAGCCGGTCACGGTGAGGGCGTCGTCATCGATGATTCCCCGATCTGCCTCCACTTCGTATGGAGAAGGAAGCAGTTCTGCCGTACGGTCGATGAGGAAACTGGCGATTCGGAGTAATGAGTTCTCATAGTCGACCCAGTGCGGGTCTAATGCAACGCCGCGACTGAGGCTGAAGGGACCGAGATGCAGAAAGGTCTCGCAGACGAAGGCCTTGGCATGCTCGTGATCCACGTTGTACGCGCCGGCGAGTGCAAACAGGACTTGCCCGAACGGCTCAGGCGAGATCGTCGCGAGGTGACTGGTACGGTCTTCCGCCCACTCGAGGCGCAAGGCGACCTTTCCATCGAGCTCGATCGACAGACCGATCTCGCCATCGTCCGCGGGTACTGTCAGATCCAAGCCGATGCGATGGGCGCAGCGATCCTCAAGAATTCCCTTGTCCTCGCACTCTTCGAAGGCTTCGGGCATCTGACCCCACACCTTCACACCTGCGTCGGAATCAACAGCCGAAAACGCTACGTAAGAGCACATGTCCAGCCTCAGCCGAATCGGTGCCATGCGCTCGGCGGGACCAGTGCGGCGATGACACCAGCGCCTCGCGTGTGCGCCAACTTCCTGCTCTGAGCCTCGCAGTACCAGCCGGATCATCTTCAGTGCATCCAGCACTGCGCTCTTGCCGGCCGAGTTCGGGCCGTAAAGCAGTGTGATCTGGCGCAGCGGGATTTCGGTGCGATCGCGTAGTGACTGGAAGTTCTCGATCACCAAGCGTTCCAGAACCACGGCCATTAGCGTCTCTCCCTACTTCTACGTGTCCAGTCTACGACGCCAGTGTGTTGGCGCGGACCGAAAACTGAGCCACTGGGGATTATTGGAAGACCACTGACAGCTGGACGATCACAGCGCAGCCATCGGTAAGCGCCTGTCGCTGCTGCTGCGCCCGCTGGTGGACGTGGACATGTCGGTCGTCTTCTACGACCTCACCACCGTCGGCGTCGAAGGCGAGGCGGTCGTCGACGACGACACGCGCCGTCACGGCATGTCCAAGGAGGGCATCGTCGCGCGCCAGGTGATGCTGTCGCTGGTGCAGACGGCCGACGGCCTGCCCATCGCCCATGAGGTGCACCCGGGCAACGTGGCCGAGGCGTCCACGCTGCCGCCCACCGTGCGTGCGCTGCAACAGCGCTGGCCGCTCAATCGCGTGGTGCTCCTGGCGGACCGTGGGCTGCTGAACCTGAACAACTTGTAGAAGATCGACCGACTCAGGCAAAGCTTGATGCGGACGGCTCGGGCTGATGGCTGCTCAGCGCTATGTCCGGCAGGGACATCTCCACGAGACCCGCGTCCAGGGGCGGGCGCAGATGCTTCAACCGGAGCTGGTTGCGGTCCCTGATGCCGAGCGCGCCCTGGATCTCGGCACGGCTCGCGTCGCCGCGCACGGCGAGCAGTAGGCGGAGAACATCGCCTGCGTCTTGGGGGGAGACTTGGGGTTAAGCGCCCTCGCATACCACGCGTCGAACGCGAACGTCATCCACACCCCGCCGGCATCAAAGGCCAATTCAGGCTCGGGCGTTGCCGCCTGGCGGCAGGCCTTGGTGGTGCGGGCGATACAGCGGCAAAGCGCAGCGCTGGACGAGCATCGGAAACGTAGGAGTCCGGCTAGGATTCAGTGCCATGACTGGTGTAGATCGATACCCATTCTGCAGCCTGCCTGATGACCGTGTCGTCGGCGCCAACGCCTCCGGCGTCGTCATCCGCGACGCCTATCCCGTCTCGCCGGGGCACACGCTGATCATCTCGCGGCGACACGTCGGCAGCCTCTTCGAGCTGCGCCCTTCCGAGCGCATCGACCTGCTCGCCCTGCTCGACCAGGCACGGGCCGACCTGGAGCCCTCCTGCCACCCCGATGGCTACAACATCGGTATCAACGACGGCCCAGCCGCGGGCCAGACGGTGCCTCACCTGCACATCCACCTGATCCCGCGTTACCGGGGCGATTTGCCTGATCCTCGGGGTGGAGTACGGTGGATCTTTCCCGGCGGTTTCAAGTCCGAAGCGCAACACCCATCTCAGTG
>CAZFVH010000042.1:0-31863 GCA_964522465.1 uncultured Rubrivivax sp.
CGCGTTGCCGAAGCGCAGCGCCATCAGGTTCTGCACCGCGGGCTTGCCCAGGTAATGGTCGATGCGAAACGCCTGTTCCTCGGCGAAGACCGAGCGCACGACGCGGTTGATCGCCTGCGCGCTGGCCAGATCCTGACCGAGCGGCTTCTCCAGCACCACGCGCACCTGCGGCCCGTTCAGCCCGGCCGTGCCGAGCTGCTCGCAGATCAGCGGGAACAGCGCCGGGCTGGTGGCCAGGTACATCACCACCGTCTGCGCGCCGCGCTGGGCCACCCACTGCGCCAGACCGGCGTAGTCCTCGGGTCGCGACAGATCCATGCGCCGGTAGTGCAACAGTTGGGCGAAGCGCGCAAACTCCTCGTCGCTGGGCTGCTTGGAGGCCTCGACCTCGCCGAAACGCTCACGCACGAAGGCGCGGTAGGCGTCGTCGCTGCGCTCGTCGCGCGCCACCGCGAGGATGCGCCCACCCGCAGGCAGCTTGCCGTGGCGGAAGGCCTGGAACAGCGCAGGCATCAGCTTGCGCCAGCTCAGGTCGCCGGTGCCGCCGAAGAGGACGAGGTCGAAGGACATGGGTCGTTGCCTGGGGATTTGGAGCAGGACTGCCGGCCAATTGGTAATCTTGTTTCATTATCTGACGATATGGGTTTCAGATCCTGGCTGACCTCCTGGCCTTAGCATCGGTGACATGGACGCACTGCGCCTGCACGATCTGTCCTGGCATCCGGCGGGTGCCGGCAAGCCCGTGCTGGACAGCATCGAGCTGACCGTCGGCAGTGGCGAGGTCGTGGCACTGCTCGGGCCTTCGGGCGCCGGGAAGACCTCGCTGCTGCGCCTGATCGCAGGACTCGAGAAGCCCACCCGCGGCGCGGTCGAGATCGGTGGCATCGATGTGACGGACCTGGGGGTCCCGGATCGGCCGGTGGGCATGGTTGCGCAGAACTCGCGACTGTTCCCGGACCTGTCGGTGCTGGACAACGTGGCCTTCCGGCTCCGTCTGTCCCCTGCCGGAGCGGGAGCGGCCGTCGAGCGCGCACGGCACACGCTGCGATTGCTCGGCATCGGATCGCTTGCGGCACGGCTGCCCGAGCAACTCTCCGAAGGCGAGCAGCAACGCGTCGTACTGGCACGCGCCCTCGCCCCCGGGCCGGCCCTGTTGCTGCTTGACGAGCCGATGTCGCATCTGGACCCGCGCCTGCGGCGCGCGATGCGGCGCGAGGTGCTGGATCTGCGAGCCCGGCTCGGACTGACGCTGGTGTACGTGACACACGACCAGAGCGAGGCCATGGCCCTGAGTGACCGCATCGCGCTGATGCATCAAGGCCGCATCGTCCAACTGGGGACGCCGCGCCATCTTTACGAGGATCCCGGCTCCGACTTCGTCGCGGCCTTCATGGGCGACATGCGACTGTTCGAGGGCTGGCGCGACGGATCCGGTCATGTGCATCTCGGACCTCTGCGATGGCCCGGACCTCCTCGCCCGCAGGCCCCGGCAGGCCCGGTACGCGTGGTGGTGCGCCCGCAAGCCTGGTGCATCGGCCCGGCCCACACGCCAGGACTCCCTGCTCGCGTGCTGCGAAGTGCCTGTACCGGGCCCCACGTCGAATACATCGTGCGCACGGCGCTGGGCGAGATGCTCGTGCTGACGCCGCGGACGCCTCGACGCCATGAAGAGGGGGCCCCGGTCAGTCTGACGCTGAGCAGCCACGGCGTGGCCATCCTGCCGCAGGTCGGCTGAGAGCCTCAAAGGCCTGGCCCGTACTTGCGCGGGCGCGTGCACGTGCAAATGCACGGGCTCGGGCGATCCACGCTGGCGGACGCTGGCAGAGGCGGCAAGGGGGACGCCGGTCGCCGGTCTGACCCGCAAGACCGCGCGGGCGGCATGGCGGTTGACCCATGCCGCAGACCGGGCCGCGCGCGACGCCGGTGGTCTGACCTTGCAACTGGCTTTCACGCCTTGACGGTGATAGTCCCGTTGTGGCGGGCCGATGGGCGTGGGAAGCTCTCGGCCCATGGAAGTGCTGCTCGTGGAGGACGACCTCGGTCTGGTGCAGGCGCTCGGGCGCGCGCTGGCCGGGCGCGGCTTCTCGCTGGTGTCGTGCAGCGACGGGCTGGAGGCGTTGACCCTGTGCCAGCGGCGTCGCTTCGACGCCATCGTGCTGGACCTGTCGTTGCCCGACATCGACGGACTGGTCGTCCTGGACCGCCTGCGCGGCCGGGATGACCGCACACCGGTGCTGATCCTCACAGCGCGCGGCGCGGTGAACGAGCGCGTGACCGGGCTGAACGCCGGCGCAGATGACTACCTGGCCAAGCCCTTCGACCTCGACGAACTGGATGCCCGCCTGCGGGCCCTGATCCGACGACACCAGGGCGAGGGCGATCTGCGCTGCGGGCGGCTGCGGCTCGAGCGCAGCGGCCCCACCTGCTGGGTCGACGAACGGCTGCTCGACCTGCCGGCCAGAGAGATCGCGCTGCTGCGGGCGCTGATGCTCCAGATCGGTCATGCGGTCCCGCGCGAACGCCTGCACCAGGCGGTGTTTCCGGACAGCGACGCCGCTGGCGTCACGCAGGCGTCCTCCGATGCCCTGGACGTTGTCGTGCACCGTCTGCGCCGCAGGATCGCCAGTGCCGGGGTCGAGGTCGTGACCTTGCGCGGCGTGGGCTATGTCCTGTGCGAAGACGCCTCCCTCACGACGCGCAGGCGCGCGCCATGAAGGACGAACCGGCGTTGGAGTGGCGGCGACCACGCCTGGACAGGGCGGTGGCGGTGCGCGCACTCGGTGCGGCCGCGCTGGGCGCGGCAGCGGCCATGGTCTGGGTCGTGCCCACGGACGTCGTCGCACCCTGGACAGAGGACGACGCGCTGTGGCGCGGGACGCTGTCGGTGCTGGGGGTCGCGGCCTCTGCCGCTGCGGCCTGGTCGGCGGGCCGGCACGCCGCACGCCCCTGGGCCGATCTGCAGGCCGCAATTCGCCGGTGCGACGGCGAGGACGACGCAGCGCTGCCGACCGGAGGCGGATCAGAGGTCCGGCACACGGTCCAGGTGCTCAACGGCTGGATCGAACGGCGCCGCCAGGCACGCGACCGCCAGCGACGGCTCCTCGGCGATGCCTCGCACCAGTTGCGCACTCCGCTGGCGGTGCTGCGCACGGTGCTGCAAGGCACCGCGCCGGCCGACCTCGGCGCGCACCGCGACGAGTTGCTGCGCACAGTGGACCGGGCGACCGCTGTCGTCAACGAGATGCTCGCGCGGATGAAGCTCGACCAGCGACGCGCCGAGGGCGCTGGCGGCAGCCTGCAAAGGCTCGACGAGGTGGGCCGGGAAGCCGCCATCGAATTCGCCCCGCTGATCGGCGCGCGCCGGCTGCGCTTCGAGCTGGACGCCGAGCCGCTGGAGGTTCAGGCCGACGCCTGGATGCTGGGCGAGTTGGTGCGCAACCTGCTGGCCAACGCGATTCGCCACTCGTCAGACGACGGGCTGCTGGGGATCGTCGTCCGCGCGACACACGACGGCCCGGAGCTCATCGTCTGGGACAGCGGCCCGGGCCTGGGCGACGGCCCGCGCGAGCGCCTGTTCGAACCCTTTGCCGCGGCCTCGGGCGGCGGCATCGGACTGGGGCTGTCGATCTGCCGCGAACTGGCGCAGGCCATGGGCGCGCGGGTCGAGCTCTACAACCGTACCGATGGCCACAAGGCCACCGGCGTGGATGCGGTCGTGCGCTGGCCGACGGCATCCACTCCTCTCCCCCCAAGTCCGACAACCCGCTCAGGAGAACCCCGATGAAGAAGACCCGCATCACCATGGCCACGCTGCTCGCGCTGGCCGGCACCGTCCATGCGCAGGACGGCAGCCAGATCAACGTGATCTGCTCGGTGCAGGCCGTCTGGTGCAACGCCATCCAGACCGCCTACGCGCAGGCCACCGGCGTCAAGGTCAACATGTCGCTCAAGGGCTCGGGCGAGGCGCTGGCGCAGCTGATCGCCGAGCGCGCCAACCCCAAGACCGACATCTGGTTCGGCGGCACCGGGGACCCGCACCTGCAGGCGGCCGAACAGAACCTGACGCTCGAGTACCGCTCGCCCGCGCTCTCGCAACTGCACCCCTGGGCACAGCAGCAGGCCGAGCAGAGCCGCTTCCGCACCGTGGGCATCTATTCCGGTCCGCTGGGCTTCGGCTACAACCCCGAGCTGCTGGCCAAGAAGAAGCTGCCGGTGCCCAAGTCCTGGGCCGACCTGCTCAAGCCCGAGTACCGGGGCGAGATCCAGGTGGCCAACCCGGCCTCCAGCGGCACCGCCTACACGATGGTGGCCACGCTGGTGCAACTGATGGGCGAGGAGCAGGCCTTCGACTACATGAAGCAGTTGCACCGCAACATCAGCCAGTACACGCGCTCGGGCACCGGGCCCATCAAGGCCGTCGCGCGCGGCGAGACCTCGGTGTCGATCAGCTTCGTCCACGACGCGCCGGGCGAGAAGATGCAGGGCTTCCCGGTGGAGACGGTCACGCCGGCCGAGGGCACCGGGGCCGAGATCGGCTCGATGAGCATCATCCGCGGCGCGCGCAACCTCGACGCGGCCAAGAAGTTCTACGAGTGGGCGCTGACGGCTCAGGCCCAGGAGCTGGGCGCGGCCAACCGCCAGTACCAGCTGCCGGCGAACCGGACTGCCAAACTCGACCCCAACGTGCCGGACTTCAAGACCATCAAGTTCATCGACTACGACTACGCCAAGTACGGCTCCTCGGCCGAGCGGCGGCGTCTGATCGCGCGCTGGGAGAAGGACGTGAACTCGCTGCCGCGCTGAGACGCTGGAGCGCCCGGGCTACGCGCCGCCGAACCGACCTCCGACGAATGAACTCCGCACTCCCCTCGCCCGTCCTCCAACGCCCGGGGCCACGCGCTGCGCGTGCGCCCGGTCAGCGCGTGATCCTCGGCTGGGCGCTGCTCGGCCTGATGGCCTGCGCGCTGCTGCCCTGGTACTTTCCGCAGAACCTGACGCTGGCGCGTTCGCTCAGCGGTGTCTTCGGGGGCCCCGACACGGCCAGCGCGCTGTGGCAGGTGGCGCAGCACGGACGCCCGTGGCTGGCCGCAGGCATCGGCGGCCTGCTGCTGGCCCTGGGGGCGGCTTTCATGGCGCCCGGCCGACGCCAGGGCCGGGTGTTGCTGGCCGGGTCGGTGATCGGGCTGGCGGGCGTGCTGGGCGGCGGGTTCGCCATCGGCCTGCAGGGCTGGAGTTTCACCTTCCTGGAGCGGGCCTTCGGTGCGATCGACCGGGGCCAGATCGGCCTGGGTCTGGGTGGCGCGGCGACCCTGGTCGCGCTGCTGGCGCTGCTCGGGGCGGGTGTCGCGCGCACCGGGCGCTTCCGCGGCGACTTCTTCGTCGCCGGCGCGGTGGTGCTGTGCTCGGCGCTGCTGCTGCTGTTCGTCGCGCTGCCAGTGGGCAAGAGCGTGGCCGGGGCCTTCTTCGACGAGGACGGCGCCTGGTCTCTGGCGGCGCTGGCGGGGCGGCTGGGTCACGAGCGCGTCTGGGGCCTGGCCTGCCTGGGCAGCAGCGCGGCCTGCGGCACGGCCTGGAACACGCTGTTCCTGGCGCTGCTGACGGCCGCGGGCACCACCGTGATGGGCACGCTGATCGCGCTGTACGCCGAGCGCGGCCAGCGGCGCTTCCAGCGCGGGCTGAACGTGCTGGCGCTGCTGCCCATCATCACGCCGCCCTTCGTCGTCGGGCTCGGTCTGATCCTGCTGTTCGGCCGCGCCGGGCTGGTCAACCAGTTCCTCGAGTGGGCCTTCGGCATCCCGCCCACGCGCTGGGTCTATGGCCTGTTCGGCGTGTGGCTGGCGCAGATGTTCGCCTTCACGCCGATCGCCTTCCTGATCATGCGCGGCGTGGTGCAGGGCATCGCCCCCAGCCTGGAGGAGGCGGCGCAGACGCTGCGCGCCTCGCGCATCCGCACCTTCACCACCGTGACGCTGCCCCTGCTCAAGCCGGGCCTGGCCAACGCCTTCCTGGTGGGCTTCATCGAGAGCATCGCCGACTTCGGCAACCCCATCATCCTCGGCGGCTCGTACTCGGTGCTGTCCACCGACATCTTCTTCGCCATCGTCGGCGCGCAGTACGACCAGGGGCGCGCCGCCTCCCTGGCGCTGATCCTCACCGGCTTCGCGCTCGCGGTCTTCTTCGTGCAGCAGAAGGTGCTGGGCCGCAGCAGCTACACCACGGTCTCGGGCAAAGGCGACGCCGGGGTGGCGATGCCGCTGCCCGCGGGCGTGCGCCGGCTGTGCCTGGCCACGGCCGGACCCTGGCTGGCCTTCACGGTGGTGGTCTACGTCTTCGCCTTCATCGGCGGCTTCGTCCAGACCTGGGGCCGCGACTACACGCCCACGCTCGCGCACTTCCGCACCGCCTTCGACCTGCAGTGGGGCGAGCACGGCCTGGTGTGGGCCGGCACCGCGTGGAGCTCGCTGTTCACGACCGTCAAGCTCGCGGCCATCGCCGCCCCGATCTGCGCCGGCATCGGCCTGCTGATTTCCTGGTTGCTGGCGCGCACCCAGTTCGCAGGTCAGCGCGCCTTCGAGTTCGCGGCGCTGCTGGCCTTCGCGATCCCGGGCACGGTGCTGGGCGTGAGCTACATCCTGGCCTTCAACGTGCCGCCCTTCGAGCTCACCGGCACCGGCATCATCATCGTGCTGTGCTTCGTGTTCCGCAACCTGCCGGTGGGCGTGCGCGCAGGCACGGCGAGCTTCAAGCAGCTCGACCGCTCGCTCGACGAGGCCAGCCTGATGCTGCGCGCGCGCACCGCCGCGACGCTGCGCCACGTGGTGCTGCCGCTGCTCAAGCCCGCGCTCGTGGCCGCGCTCGTCTACAGCTTCGTGCGCAGCATGACCACCGTCTCGGCGGTGATCTTCCTCGTCACCGCGGAGTACGAGCTCGCCACGACCTACATCATCGGCCGCGTCGGCAACGGCGACTACGGCATCGCGCTGGCCTATTGCACGGTGCTGATCGTGCTGATGTCGCTGGCGACCGCACTGATCCAGTGGCTGGTGGGCGAGCGCAGGCTCGGCCGCCGCGCCGCGCCGGCGGCAGCCTGACCGGCGCGGCCCGCGCCCTCCTCACGCCCCCAAGACTTCCCGGACACCGCACCACCATGTCTTCCCCCGGCATCGAATTCCGCCAGGTCACCAAGCGCTACGGTGACGCCTCGTCGCCGCTGGTCGTCAAGGGCATCGACCTGACCGTGCCCAAGGGCACGCTCACCACGCTGCTCGGCCCCTCGGGCTGCGGCAAGACGACCACGCTGCGCATGATCGCCGGCCTGGAGACCCCGACCTCCGGCACGATCCTGATCGACGGCCAGGACGTGACCACGCTCGGCCCGGCCGAGCGCAACGTCAGCATGGTCTTCCAGAGCTACGCGCTGTTCCCGCACATGAGCGTGATCCAGAACGTGGGCTACGGGCTGCGGGTCAGCGGCGTGAGCGCCGCCGAGACGCTGCGCCGCGCGCGCGGCACGATGGCGCTCGTCGGCCTGGCCGGCTTCGAGGAGCGGCTGCCGAGCGAGCTCTCCGGCGGGCAGCAGCAGCGCGTGGCGGTGGCGCGCTCGCTCGTGCTCGAGCCCAGCGTGATGCTGTTCGATGAGCCGCTGTCGAACCTGGACGCGCGCCTGCGCCGCAGCATGCGCGAGGAGATCCGCGCGCTGCAGCTGCGGTTGAAGCTGACCGTGGCCTACGTCACCCACGACCAGGCCGAGGCCCTGGCGGTGAGCGACCAGGTCGTCGTGATGGATGGCGGCCGCATCGCCCAGACCGGCACGCCGCAGCAGCTGTACGAGCAGCCCGCGACCGAGTTCGTCGCCGGCTTCATGGGCGAGGCGATGCTGTTCGACGCCGTGGGCGACGCCCAGGGCGGTCTGAGCCTGGGCCCCGTGCGCCTGCCCGGCCGGGCGGACGGCAAGGTCGGCCCGGTGAAACTGGCGGTGCGTCCGGAGGCGTGGGCATTGGGCCCGGCATCGCAGACCATGGCCGCGGACGCCGCCTCGGGACTGCCTGGCCGCGTGCTCCGGTCGGCCTACCTCGGCAGCTTCCAGGAAGTGACCGTGGCCACCGCCCTGGGCGAGATCTTCGTCATCAGCGGCGACACCGCCGCCCACTGGACGCCGGACCAATCCGTGACCCTCACCCTGGGCCAGCAGGGCGTCGCGGTGCTGGAAGGCGCCTAGGAGGCCGAACGGCGCGCGAACGTCCCTCGCAGGGCCGGGCACCCGCAGATCGCAGCGCCGGCCCGTCGGGCTGGCCCGCGCACCCTGTCACCGCCGCCCGCGCACCTCCACCCACAGCAGGTACAGGCCGCTGGCCACCACGACCACGGCGCCGGCGATGACCAGGGCGTCGGGCATCTGGCCGAACAGCAGCCAGCCCCACAGCGTCATGTAGATGATCTGCTGGTACAGGAAGGGGCCGAGCGTGGCGGCGGTGGCGTAGCGGTGGGCGCGGGCGACGAAGTAGTGGCCGATGCCGCCCAGCAGCCCGGTGCTGCAGATCAGCGCCCAGGTGCCCAGGCCCTGGGGGGTTTCCCAGGTCGCGATGCCGAAAGGCGCGATCAACAGCGCCGCACCCAGCGCGGAGATCCACTGCATCGCCGCGGGCGACTCGGTGGCGGCCATGCGCCGGGTCAGCAGGTTGAACAGCGCGTACAAAAAGACCTGCGCCACCGAGATCAGCAGCGCCGGGTGGAAGGAACCGGTCCAGGGGCGCAGGATCAGCATCACGCCCAGGAGCCCGGCGCCGATGGCGCACCAGCGGCGCGCGTCCAGCCGCTCGCCCAGCCACCAGGCGCTCAGCAGCGCGATCAGCAGGGGCACGGAGAACTGGATGGCGCCGGTCTCGGCCAGTTGCAGGTACTGCAGGGCCCAGAAGTTCATCGCCGTCATCAGGCCCAGCAGTGCGCCGCGCAGCACCTGCAGGCGGATGTCGCGCACCCGCACCAGCTCCCAGCGGTAGATCGGCGCCAGCAGCAGGGCGGTGATCAGCACGTGGGTGACGAAGCGCATCCACACCACCTGGAACACCGGCAGGTCCTGCACCAGCCACTTCGCCACCGCGTCCAGCGAGGCGAAGCACAGCGTGGTCAGCGAGATCAGCGCAATGCCGATGCGGCGGTTGCGCGCGGTATCGTCCAGATGCATGTGCGCGGGGCCTGCCTCGGGCCGCGCCGGGACGCCCGGCAACGTACCCTTTCACGCGCGGGCCGGCCGTGGGCAAGGCCTTGGGGCGATGGGGCAGAGATCGATCAGTATAGGAGCGGGCCGGCCGACGCCGCGGGCCGTGCCTGCGGCCGCGCTGCCCCGACAATATTGGCTTCACGCCGCCGGCCGACGGCCATGGCGTGCGGCCCCCAAGGGGGCACGCAGATCCCCCGGCTTGCAGGCCCCCGCATGAACCAGCTCGACCAGCTCAAGCAGCACACCATCGTCGTCGCCGACACCGGCAACTTCCGCCAGCTCGCGCAGTTCGCCCCGCGCGACGCGACCACCAACCCCTCGCTGATCCTGAAGGCGGTGCAGCAGCCCGAGTACGCGCCGCTGCTGGCCGAGACCGTCGCGGCCCACCGCGCGCAGGCGCTCGAGCAGGTGGTCGACGAGGTGCTGGTGCGCTTCGGCCTGGAGATCCTGAAGGTCGTGCCTGGCCGCGTCAGCACCGAGGTCGACGCGCGGCTGTCCTTCGACGGCGCCGCCACGCTGGATCGCGCGCGCCGCCTGATCGACCTGTACGAACGCGCCGGCATCGGCCGCGAGCGCGTGCTGATCAAGATCGCCGCCACCTGGGAAGGCATCGGCGCGGCGGCGCAACTCGAGCGCGAGGGCATCCACTGCAACCTCACGCTGCTGTTCAGCTTCTGCCAGGCGGTGGCCTGCGGCGACGCCGGCGTGCGCCTGATCTCGCCCTTCGTCGGCCGCATCTACGACTGGTACAGGAAGGCTGCCGGCGCCACTTGGGACGAGGCCGCGAACGCCGGCGCGGCCGACCCCGGCGTGCGGTCGGTGCGCCGCATCTACGAGCACTACAAGAGGCACGGCATCGCCACCGAGGTGATGGGCGCGAGCTGTCGCAACGTCGGGCAGATCATCGCGCTGGCCGGCTGCGACCTGCTGACGATCAGCCCGGAGCTGCTGGCTGCGCTGCAGGCGTCAGACGCGCCGATCGCGCGTGCGCTGGACCCGCAGGCCGCACTCGCGGCCGACCTGCCGGCCGTGCACTTCGACGAGGCCGGCTTCCGCTGGGCGCTGAACGAGGACGCGATGGCCACCGAGAAGCTGGCCGAGGGCATCCGCGCCTTCGCCGTCGACGCGGCCAAGCTCGACCGGATGATCGAAGGGCTGCGCGCGTGAGGCCGGCCGGCCGGTGCGGCAGCCGGCCGCGGCACCGTGGGCCAGGCGGTCGGACCTCATCCGCCGGCCCGACCGCGTCATCCTGCAGCCCCTGGAGAACCCACCGATGAGCACCTATCCGCGCTGCGACCGCAGCGTCGCCTGGGCCGCGCTGGCCAGCCACTTCGAGGCCCACGGCCGCGCGCTGGATCTGCGCGAGGCCTTCGCGCGCGACCCGGCACGCTTCGACAAGCTCAGCCTGGAAGCGCCCGAGGTCTTTGCCGATCTGTCGAAGAACCTGCTGGACGACACCACGGCGCGGCTGCTGGTGGAACTGGCCCGGGAATGTCAGGTCGAGGCCCGGCGTGACGCGATGCTGGCCGGCGAGGCGGTCAACTTGACCGAAGGCCGGCCGGTGCTGCACACCGCGCTGCGCGCCCCGCGCGGCGCCGCGGCCCCCACCCACGAGATCAACACCGAGGTCCACGCCGTCCTCGATGCCATGCTCGACTTCGCCGAGCACGTGCGCGACACGGCGCGCAGCGGCATCACCGATGTCGTCAACATCGGCATCGGCGGCTCGGACCTGGGCCCGCAGATGGCGGTGGCGGCGCTCGACGCGCAGGCGCACCGCGGGCTGCGCATGCACTTCGTGGCCAACGTCGACGGCCACGACCTGGACGCCGTGCTGCGCCACCTGCAGCCGCGTCACACGCTGTTCATCATCGCCAGCAAGACCTTCACCACGCAGGAGACGATGGCCAACGCCTGGGCGGCGCGCGCCTGGTTCGACAGCCACGGGGGCACCGACCGCGCCGCGCACTTCGTCGGCGTGACCACCCACCTCCAGGCCGCCGCCGCCTTCGGCATCACGCGCACCTTCGGCTTCTGGGATTGGGTGGGCGGGCGCTACTCGATGTGGGGCGCCATCGGCCTGCCGATCGCCATCGCCATCGGCGCGGCGAACTTCCGCGCAATGCTGGACGGCGCGCACGCGATGGACACGCACTTCGCCACGGCCCCCGTGGCGCGCAACCTGCCGATGATGCTGGGGCTGCTGGACGTCTGGTACCGCAACTTCCACGGCTTTTCCAGCCGCAGCGTGGCGCCCTACCACCAGGGGTTGCGGCGCCTGCCGGCCTACCTGCAGCAACTCGAGATGGAGTCCAACGGCAAGGGCGTGGACCTGGCCGGGCAGCCGCTGCCGTTCGCCACCAGCCCGGTGGTCTGGGGCGAACCGGGCACCAACGGCCAGCACGCCTACTTCCAGATGCTGCACCAGGGCACCGATGTGGTGCCGGTGGAGTTCATCGCGGTGCGCATGCCGTCGCACAACCTGCCGGGCCAGCACGCCAAGCTGCTGGCCAACTGCCTGGCGCAGAGCCAGGCGCTGATGCTGGGCAAGACGGCCGAGCAGGCCCTGACCGAGCGCGCGCCCACGGCCAGTGCGACGCTGACGCCGCAGGTGCTGGCGCGCCACCGCACCTTCCCCGGCAACCGGCCGAGCACGACGCTGCTGCTGCAGGCGCTGACGCCGCGCGCGCTGGGTGCCCTGATCGCGATGTACGAGCACCGCGTGTTCACCAGCGCTGCGCTGTGGGACATCAATGCCTTCGACCAGTGGGGGGTGGAGCTCGGCAAGGCGCTGTGCAACGCGCTGCTGCCGCGCCTGGACAGCGGCGACACCGACGGTCTGGACGGCTCGACCGCCGGGCTGCTGCACAGACTGCGCGGCGCGGCAACCTGAAGACATCGGGCCTGCACCGGTGCCCGGGCACCCCCCACAGCGCCGGCGTCGACCGCCCGGGCCACACCCCACCGACCTTCGATGCCCACGCCGCCCCGCAGCGGGCGGCAAGACCCGAGAGGCCGAGCGCCTCTGAACCACCCCAAGGAGACAAGATGAAGACCGTCGTGTTCGATTTCGGCGCCGTGCTGTTCCACTGGCAACCGGTGGAGCTGCTGCAGCAGGTGCTGCCCGACCTGGCCCCCGACGAGGCCGCCGCGCGCAGCCTGGCCGCCGACATCTTCCAGAGCTTCCACCCCGACAGCGACTGGGCACGCTTTGACCTGGGCACGATCGAGGTCGACGCGCTGGCGCAGCGCATCGCCGCGCGCGTGGGCACCGGCGTCGAGGCGATGCGCACGATGATCGACGCCGTGCCGCACCACCTGCTGCCGATGGCCGACAGCGTGGCCCTGCTGCACGGCCTGAAGGCGCGCGGCTACCGGATGTGCTATTTGTCCAACATGCCGCACCCCTACGCCGAGCACCTGGAACGCAGCCACGACATCGTGCAGCAGTTCCATGACGGCATCTTCTCGGCCCGCGTGGGCATGATCAAGCCGCGCGACGAGATCTTCCACCTCGCCCGACAACGCTTCGGCCTCGAGCCGGCCGACACCGTCTTCCTCGACGACAGCGCCCACAACATCGAGACCGCCCGCCGCCATGGCTGGCAGGCCATCCACTTCAGCGACGCGGCGCAGGCGCGCGCGGAACTGGTTGCCGGCAGCTGGCTGGCAGATTGAAGTCGCAGGCTTCGCCTCCCCGAGCCGTCATGGCTGTGGGCCCTGACGGCGTGAGTGCCCTCCGGCCCTGCTTCACCCCAGCATGTCCGCCGCCATCGCCAGCCCCACGCCCACGCAGGTCAGGACGGCCCCGAGGACGAGCCGAGCGTCCAGCGTCTCATCGCGGCGCAGGAAGCGCGCGCTCAGCGGCATCACCAGCAGCGGCGTGCAACTCGTCACGAGCACGGCGAGCCACACCGCGATGTGGTTCATCGATGCCACCATCAGCGTCTGCGCGATGATCTGCATGCCGCCGACGAGCAGCATCACACGTGCGCTGCGCGGGTGCGCCCGCACCTGCGCGCGCACGGCCGGCAGGCGGCGGCGCGACATCCACAGCAGCACCGCCCAGCCCGCCACCGCACCCAGGGTGGAGCCGGCCAAGGGCTCGTTCCACTCGCGCAGGCCCGCGCCACGGAAGACGCTGCTGGCGGCATAAGCCGTGGCCGCCCCCAGGCCGATGGCCAGGGCCAGCCGGGCCGTCACCGCGACAGCGCCGATGCCGCCGGCGCTGGCCGAGGCGGGGCGGCGCTGCGTGGTCACCACCAGCCCCGCCACTGCCAGCAGCATCCCCGCCAAGCCCACCCAACCGAGCGCATCGCCCAGGAAAGCCCAGGCGAACAGTGCGGCGATCAGGGGACTGAGGGTCTGGAAGACCGAAGCCCTTGTCGGGCCGAGCAACCGAATGGCACGAAAGAACAGCCAGCGGCCGAGCCAGATCGCGCACAGCCCGCCCAAGGCGAACCACAGCAAGGCCGATGGCGTCGGGCCCGCGAGTCGATGCCCACCCAGCGCCATCAGCCCCATCAGGGCCAGCCCCACCGGGATGTTGGCTGCGCCAGCCAGCACGGCGCTGGCATCGCTGTCCAGTTGACGCGAACCCACGGTGCTGAGCACGATGCACACCGAGAACACCAGCGTCGCACCCAGGGCGAGCAGCACGCCGATGGCGGTGTCCCCCAGGGAACCGCCCAGCACGCTCAGCATGACGGCCTGCGCGACGTTCGCTCGAGCACGGCGCGGCGCGACCGGCCGACCCGTCCGACCGCCGCGGACGGGTCGACACCCAGCCTCAGCCGCGCGGCGTGTTCAGCCATTGCTCGGCGATGCGCACCCAGGCGGTGGCGCCGAGCGGGATCAGGTCGTCGTTGAAGTCGTAGCTCGGGTTGTGCAGCGTGCACGGGCCCAGGCCGTGGCCGCCCTCGCGGTGGCTGCCGTCGCCGTTGCCGATCAGGAAGTAGCAGCCGGGCTTGGCCTGCAGGAAGAAGCTGAAGTCCTCCGAGCCCATCGTCGGCTCGAAGTCGAGCACGTTCTCGGGCCCGACCACCTGGCCGAGCACACGGCGCGCGAATGCGGTCTCGGCGGGGTGGTTGATCGTCGGCGGGTAGTTGCGGCGGAACTCGAAGTCGCACCGCGCGCCGAAGGCCGCGCAGGAGTGCTCGGCCACGGTGCGCATGCGCTGCTCGATCAGGTCGATCAGCTCGTGCGTGAAGGTGCGCACCGTGCCCTGCAGGTCGCAGAAATCGGGCACGACGTTGGTCGCCTCGCCGGCGTGGATCATCGTCACCGAGATCACGCCCGGGTCCACCGGGCGGCGGTTGCGCGTGATGATGGTCTGGAAGGCCTGCACCATCTGGCAGGCCACCGGCACCGGGTCGATGCCGTTGTGCGGCAGCGCCGCGTGCGAGCCCTTGCCGTGGATGCGGATGCGGAACTCGTTGCTCGAGGCCATCACCGGCCCGGATTTCAGCGCGAACTGCCCCGCCTGCATGCCCGGCCAGTTGTGCGCGCCGAAGATGGCCTCCATCGGGAACTTCTCGAACAGGCCGTCCTTCATCATCTCGCGCGCGCCGCCGCCGCCCTCCTCGGCCGGCTGGAAGACCAGGTAGACGGTGCCGTCGAAGTGGCGATGACGCGCGAGGTGGCGCGCGGCGGCCAGCAGCATCGCCGTGTGGCCGTCGTGGCCGCAGGCGTGCATCTTGCCCGGATAGGTGCTGGCGTGCGCGAAGGTGTTGTGCTCGGTCATCGGCAGCGCGTCGATGTCGGCGCGCAGGCCCACGGCTCGGTCGGACGTGCCGTTCTTCACGATGCCCACCACCCCGGTCGTCCCGAGCCCGCGATGGACCGGAATACCCCACTCGGTCAAGGCCCGCGCGATGACGTCGGCGGTGCGTTCTTCCTTGAAGCACAGCTCGGGGTGGGCGTGGATGTCACGCCGGATCGCGGCGATGGCCGCGGCATCGGCGAGGATGGATTCGATCAGTTGCATGGGGTTGTGTCCTCCTGAAACCTTGGAAGATGGTAACCGCCCGGGCTCGCAGGCCTTCCTTCGGGGCGATCGAGCTCCGGACGGGCAAAAGGCACTGCCACCACGCCCGCGGACGGTCGGATGGAGGCCTTCAATCCTCGAGACGCGAACTCAAGCGCGCAAGGATGTCCATCCGTTCATGCAGGATCGCCAGCACGAGTGCGGGGGCGTCTGGCCTGGGCATCAAGAAGACCAGATGTCTGGCGCAAGCAGCCACGCGCAACCCGGGAAGCAAGGCACTCATATCCTTGAAAACGCCCTGGCCGCCGGCCAGCGCCTCGATGCGCGCCTCAAGCTCGGCGATGTAGACGCGGCACTGCCGCTGACCCCACTGCTTGACGGTGTAGCGGACGATGCTGCGGAGGTCTTCCTCGGCTCCGCGGGTCAGGACATAGAGCGGACTCAAGCCTGATCGGACGCGATGGCGTCGGCGGCGATCTCGGTGATGCTCCTGGCGGACAGTTCACCGCGCTGCGCTTGATCCAGGCGCTCCCGCAACAGCGCCTTCAGTTCGTCAAGTGCCAGATCTTCGGATCCGGCGACCGGAAGAAGCCGCTCGACAGCGAAAGCCTTGATCGTCTTTCCCTGGAGAGCAGCAAGGGCTTTCAGGGCCTGATGCTGCTGAGCGGTCAGGTCAATGGACAGGCGACTCATGTTTCTGGGCTTCAAGTGAACAGTGATGTCCCACATTAGCACAGATGTGGGTCTTCAGGCCCAGGAGGCTGCCGCCGACGAGCATCAAGAGCCATGTGCTGCCTGATGGACCCATTTTCGAAATACGTCACAGCGCGCCCACGTGCGCGCAGAATCACGGGCACATCTCACCCATACGCCGCATCGCCGTCATGACCGAAGCCGGTTCCGCCGCACCCACCACCCGCACCGTCCACGCCGCCTGCCCTCACGACTGCCCCGACACCTGCTCGATGCGGGTCACGGTGCAGGACGGGCGCGTCGTGCGCGTGACGGGCAACCCGGACCACCCGCCGACGCACGGCGCGCTGTGCACCAAGGTCAGCCGTTATGCCGAGCGCACCTACCACCCCGAGCGCGTGCTGCACCCGCTACGCCGCGTGGGGCCGAAGTCCGGGCCGCCGCGCTTCGAGCGCATCGGCTGGGACGAGGCGCTGGACGAGGTCGCGCAGCGCCTGGGCGCGATCGCCGCGCGCGGGCCGGACGCGGCCCAGGCCATCCTGCCTTACAGCTACGCCGGCACGATGGGCCTGGTGCAGGGCGAGAGCATGGCCGCGCGGTTCTTCCACCGCCTGGGCGCCTCGCGCCTGGACCGCACGATCTGCGCCAGCGCCGGCGCCGCGGCACTGGCTGCCACCTACGGCGGCAAGGTCGGCATGCATGTGGAGGACTATGCCCACGCACGTCTGATCCTGATCTGGGGCAGCAACCCGATCGCCTCGAGCGTGCACTTCTGGTCCTTCGCGCAACAGGCGCGCCGCGCGGGCGCCAGGCTGGTGTGCATCGACCCGCGCCGCAGCGAGACGGCCGACAAGTGCGACGCCCACCTGGCGCTGCGTCCGGGCACCGACGGCGCCCTGGCGCTGGCGCTGATGCACGAACTCATCACCGGCGGCCTGCTGGATGCCGACTACATCGACCGCCACGTCAACGGCTGGCCGGCGCTGCGCGAGCGCGCGCTGCAATGGCCGCCCGAGCGCGCGGCCGAGGTCTGCGGACTGGAAGCGGCGCAGATCCGCGCCCTCGCCCGCGACTACGCCACCACGCGCCCGGCCGCCATCCGGCTGAACTACGGCATGCAGCGCGTGCGCGGCGGCGGCAACGCGGTGCGGCTGATCGCGCTGCTGCCCTGCCTGACCGGGGCGTGGCGGCAGCGCGGCGGCGGGCTGCTGCTGTCGTCGTCGGGGTGGCTGGCGGGGGTGCTCGACGCAGGCGCGCTGGGCCGGCCCGACCTGATGCCGCATCCCGCGCCGCGGGTGATCAACATGAGCACCATCGGCGACGACCTGCTGCGCGAGGCCTCGCCGGGCTTCGGGCCGCGCATCGAGGCGGTCGTCGTCTACAACAGCAACCCGGTAGCGGTGGCGCCGCAGTCCGGCAAGGTGGTGCAGGGCTTCCAGCGCGAGGACCTGTACACCGTGGTGCTCGAGCATTTCATGACCGACACGGCCGATCTGGCCGACCTCGTTCTGCCCGCCACGACGCAGCTCGAGCATCTGGACGTCCACGGCTCCTACGGCCACCGCGACGTGCTGATCAACCACCCGGCGATCGCCCCGCTGGGGCAGGCGCTGCCCAACACCGAGATCTTCCGCCGCCTGGCGCAGCGCATGGGCTTCGACGAGCCCTGCTTCGCCGACAGCGACGCGCAGATCGCGCGCGCAGCCTTCCGCCCCGGGACGGTGGACTTCGAGGCGCTGTCGGTCCAGGGCTGGCAGCGCCTGCGCACGCCCGACCTGCCCTTCGCCGACGGCGGCTTCCACACGCCCGACGGCCGCGCCGTCGTCGACGCGCCAAGCCTGGGCGTGCCCGACCACCTGCCCAACCACGAATGCGCCCAGACCCAGCCGGCGCTGGCGCGGCGCTACCCGCTGGCGATGATCTCACCGCCGGCGCGGCACTTCCTGAACTCGACCTTCGTCAACGTGCGGAGCCTGCGCAGCATCGAAGGCCGCCCGGTGCTGGAGATCCACCCCGACGACGCCGCCGCACGCGGCATCGTCGACGGCCAGCTGGCGGAAGCCTGGAACGACCGCGGCCGCTACCGCTGCCACGCCACCGTTACCACGCGGGCCCGTCCAGGCGTGGTCAACGGCCTGGGCATCTGGTGGCGCAAGCTGGGCCCGGACGGCACCAACGTCAACGAACTGACCCACCAGCACCTGACCGACATGGGGCGCGCGCCGGCCTTCTACGACTGCCTGGTCGAGGTGCGGGCGCTCGAGGCCCCTGCCGCCGTCGAGGGCGCCCTCGCGACGCAGGCCGACGCAACGGTGGCGACCGTCTGAGCGGCTCAGGGCGCGCAAGTCGGATGCGAGGCGTCGCGCACACCGCCTTCGTGTGGATGCTGGCCGCACTGCTGTCGGGCTGCTCCAGCCTGGGCTACCTGGCCCACACGGTGGGCGGGCACCTGGACCTGCTGCAGCGCGCACGGCCAGTGGCGGACTGGCTGGACGACCCCGGCACGCCGCCCCCACTGAGAGCGCAGCTCTCGCGGGCGCAGCACCTGCGGGCCTTCGCCGTGCAGACGCTGCACCTGCCCGACGGCGCCAGCTATCGCCGCCATGCCGAGATCGACCGCCCGGCGGTGGTGTGGAACGTCGTGGCGACGCCCGAACTCTCGCTCGAGCTGCAGACCTGGTGGGTGCCCGTGGCAGGGCGCGTGGCCTACCGCGGCCACTTCGACCGCGAGCGGGCCCAGGCGCTGGCCGACCGGCTGCGCGGCCAGGGCCTGGACGTCCACCTCTACGGCGTGCCGGCCTACTCGACCCTCGGACGCACCGACTGGCTCGGCGGCGACCCGCTGCTGAGCACCTTCGTGCACTGGCCCGAAGCCGACCTGGCGCGGCTGCTGTTCCACGAGATGGCCCACCAGACGGTCTACGTGCGCGACGACACCGCCTTCAACGAGTCCTACGCCACGGCGGTCGAGCGCCTGGGCCTTCAACGCTGGCTGGCGCAGGCCACGCCCGAGGTGGTGGCCGACCACACCGCGCGCGAGGCCCGGCGCGAGGACTTCCGGCGCCTGACCCGACGCGCGCGTGCAGCACTCGACGCCCTGTACCGCAGCGCGGCCGACGCCACCGCCAAGCGCGAGGGCAAGGCCGCCATCCTGGCGCAGCTGCGCGCCGAACACGCCGCGCTGAAGGCCGGGCCCTGGGCCGGCCACGACGGCCTCGACACCTGGTTCGCGCAGGTCAACAACGCCGCGCTCGCCGTGCTGGGTGTCTATGACGACCTGGTGCCGGCGTTCATCGCGCTGTTCGAGCGCGAGGGGGCGGATTTCCCGCGCTTCCACGCCGCCGTGCGACGCCTGGCCGCGCTGCCGCGCGACGCAAGGCGCCAGGCGCTGCTGGACGCGGCGGAGGCCAGCACGATCGACGAAATCCGGCGATGATGCCGGCCCGCGGCGCTGCTGGCCTGCGGCGCGACCGGCGTGGTGAGATGCGCACTGGCCGCCCCGAAGTCGATCAGCGCGCGGCCGACACGGTCGGCCGCGCGGGCCCCTCGGCCGGATCGGCGGGTTCGGCCAGACCGGCCTGCCCGTCCGCCCCGACCACATCCCGCCCGTTCCCACACCTTCCTCGCCACCGCCCCTGACCATGCCCGACCTGCACATCCAGCGCGACCACGAACTCGGACTCGACGGCGCCCGCGCCCTGGCGCAGGCCTGGGCCGACGACGCGGTGCGCACCTGGGGCATGGCCTGCGAACGCAGCGCAGGCGACACCTGCGACGTCATCCGCTTCAGCCGCACCGGCGTGGCCGGCACCCTCGAGGTCAGCGCCACCCGCTTCGAACTGCGCGCCCGCCTGGGCTTCCTGCTGGGGGCCTTCAGCGAGAAGATCGAGCAGCGGCTGAGGGAGAACCTGGATCGGGCGATCACGACGGGGTGACCGCGGCCGACCCCGAGGGCATGGTCGGTCGGCGCCGGCGGTCTGCACAGCGGGGCACCCGTGGCAGCCAGGCCCTGCACGCTGGGTCCGAGGGCTGTCCCGTCGTCTCATGACGGGCTGACAGCATCGCCCAGGCCTCGCCCACCCTCCAACCACGCCCGCCCGTTCTGCAGCACGAAGTAGCGAAAGGCCTCCGCCGCCGGTGACAGCACCTTGGAGCCGAGGTGCACGACGTTCCAGGCCCGCACGACGGGGGTGTCCTGCACCGGCAGCACCTGCAGCAGGCCGTGGCGGCGCTCCAGTGCCAGGGTGTGCAGCGACAGGAAGCTCAGGCCCATGCCAGCCATGACAGCCTGTTTCAAGGTCTCGCTGCTGGGCATCTCCATCGCGACCTGTGGCGCCAGGCCGTGGTCGGCGAACCAGCGGTCCATTGCGGCGCGGGTGCCCGAAGCGGGCTCGCGCACGAGCATGGGCCACTGGGTCAGCGATCTAGGGGCCACCGATGCAGGCCGAGCCCCCGTGGCCTGCAGGGCCAGCGGATGTGTCGGGGCCGCGACGAAGGCCAGCGGATGGGGGGCGAAGGTCTCGGCGCGGGCGTCCAGGTCCTCGGGCGGACGGCCCATGACCGACAGGTCGACATCACCCGACTGCATCAGCGCCACCAGCTGCTCGCGGTTGGCGGCCACCTGCAGCCGTACCTCCACCCCCGGGTGTTCGTCGCGGAAATGCGCCAGCAGGTGCGGCACGAAGTACTTGGCCGTGCTGACCAGCCCGATCGTCAACCGTCCGTGCTCGACCCGGCGCAGCCGCGCCATCGCGTGCTCGGTGTCCTTGAGGTTGGCCAGCAGACGCCGCGCGTGGACGATGAACTGCTCGCCGGCGGACGTCGGCGTCGCCGTCCGCCCCTGACGGTCGAACAGCCGCAGGCCGACCTGCGACTCGAGTTCCTTGACTTGCATCGACACCGCCGGCGGCGTCAGGTGCAACACCTCGGCGGCGCGCGCCATGCTGCCCAAGCGCGCCACCTCCACGGCGATGCGCAACTGACGGAAGGTGACGTTCATCGGAGCAGGCTCACGGGCGATGGCGCGTGACGCGGTGGCCTGCGCGTCCCGGCACGCCACCGATCGCCCCGGACACCGGCCATGCCCGCCCAAGAAGATAAGGAATTCTGAACTGGTCTGACATCAAGTCTGAATTGCGATGAATTCCCCTAAGCAATAAAGTGAATTGTCCTTGACGTCAACAACGTCCACACTGCCCAGCCTCGGAGCCCTCGCCCATGAACCCGCCCGTCGAACCCGGCGTCATCACCGACGCAAAGAAGCGCTACAGCGCCGGTGTCCTGAAGTACCGCCAGATGGGCTATTGGGACGCCGACTACGTGCCCAAGGACACCGACACGATCTGTCTGTTCCGCATCACGCCGCAGGACGGCGTGGACCCGGTGGAGGCCGCGGCGGCGGTGGCCGGCGAGTCGTCCACCGCCACATGGACCGTGGTCTGGACGGACCGCCTGACAGCCTGCGACTCCTACCGTGCCAAGGCCTACAAGGTGGAGCCGGTTCCCAACACCCCGGGGCAGTACTTCGCCTGGGTGGCCTACGACATCATCCTGTTCGAGGAAGGGTCGATCGCCAACATGACGGCCAGCCTGATCGGCAACGTCTTCAGCTTCAAGCCGCTGAAAGCCGCGCGGCTGGAAGACATCCGCATACCGGTGGCCTACGTCAAGACCTTCAAGGGCCCGCCCACCGGGCTGGTGGTCGAGCGCGAGCGTCTGGACAAGTTCGGCCGCCCTCTGCTGGGCGCCACGACCAAGCCCAAGCTCGGACTGTCGGGCCGCAACTACGGCCGCGTGATCTACGAAGGCCTGAAGGGCGGGCTGGACTTCATGAAGGACGACGAGAACATCAACTCGCAGCCCTTCATGCACTGGCGCGACCGCTTCCTGTACGTGATGGACGCGGTCAACAAGGCCAGCGCCGCCACCGGCGAGGTCAAGGGCAGCTACCTGAACGTGACCGCGGGCACGATGGAGGCGATCTACGAGCGCGCCGAACTGGCCAGGCAACTGGGTTCGGTGGTGATCATGATCGACCTCATCGTCGGGTGGCCCTGCATCCAGAGCCTGGGCGAGTGGTGCCGCCGCAACGACATGATCCTGCACCTGCACCGCGCCGGCCATGGCACCTACACACGGCAGAAGAACCACGGCGTGAGCTTCCGCGTCATCGCCAAGTGGCTGCGCCTGGCGGGCGTGGACCACATGCACACAGGCACCGCGGTGGGCAAGCTCGAAGGCGACCCGTTGACGGTGCAGGGCTACTACAACGTCTGCCGCGACACCTACACCAGGACCGACCTGCCGCGGGGCCTGTTCTTCGACATGGACTGGTGCGACATGAAGAAGGTGATGCCGGTGGCCTCGGGCGGCATCCACGCCGGGCAGATGCACCAGTTGATCGACCTGTTCGGCGACGACGTGATCCTGCAGTTCGGCGGTGGCACCATCGGCCATCCGGCGGGGATCCAGGCCGGGGCGGTGGCCAACCGGGTCGCACTGGAGGCCATGGTCAAGGCGCGCAACGAGGGGCGCGACATCAAGGCCGAGGGCCCGGACATCCTGCAGGCCGCGGCGCGCTTCTGCACCCCGCTGAAGCAGGCGCTCGACACCTGGGGCGACATCAGCTTCAACTACACGCCCACCGATTCGAGCGACTACGCCGTGACACCATCGATGGCGGCCTGATCGCCCGACGACCCGCCAGCCCTGCCGCCCCCGTTCACGGGACACCACGGCCGCGACGGACCCAACGGACACTGCCCGGAACACCCACCATGATGACCAACCCCACCGGCCGCATCACGCAAGGCCAGTTCAGCTTCCTGCCCGACCTCACCGACGCCGAGATCGCACTTCAGGTCGACTACGGCCTGTCCAAGGGCTACGCCTGGAGCGTCGAATACACCGACGACCCGCACCCGCGCAACACCTACTGGGAGATGTGGGGCCTGCCGATGTTCGACCTGCGCGACGCCGCTGGCGTGGTGTCGGAGATGAACGCCTGCCGCCAGGCCTTCCAGCAGCACTACATCCGGCTGATGGCCTTCGACTCCACGCGCGGCGTGGAGAGCATCGCGATGAGCTTCATCGTGAACCGCCCGGCGCGAGAGCCCGGCTTCGCGCTGGAGCGGCAGGAAGGCGACGGCCGCTCGATGCGCTACACGGTGCGCGGCTACGCCGCCGACCGGCCCGAGGGCGAGCGCTACGGCGCCTGAGCGCGGGCGCCTCCCCCCCCCCCCCGCCAGACCGACCACCATGCCTGCACCGCTCTACGCCATCCCGGGATCCACCGCGAACGCGCCGCCATCTTCGCCGCCGGCCGACGCGCCATCGCAGACGCCCGCCGGCGGCGGCGCCCCCGCGCCGCGCACCGTCGGCCAGGTGCTGGCGCAGTCGGGCATCGAGTCCGTGATGGACGAACTCGATCGCGACCTGGTCGGTCTGGTGCCGGTCAAGCAGCGCATCCGCGACATCGCCGCGCTGCTGGTCATCGACCGCCTGCGCGCCGGCCTGGGCTTGCCGTCGCAGGCACCCAGCCTGCACATGTGCTTCACCGGGAACCCGGGCACCGGCAAGACGACGGTGGCGCTGCGCATGGCGCAGATCCTGCTACGCCTGGGCTACCTGCGCAAGGGCCACGTCGTCAGCGTCACGCGCGACGACCTGGTGGGCCAGTACATCGGCCACACCGCGCCCAAGACCAAGGAGGTGCTGAAGAAGGCGATGGGCGGGGTGCTCTTCATCGACGAGGCCTACTACCTCTACCGCCCGGAGAACGAGCGCGACTACGGGCAGGAGGCCATCGAGATCCTGCTGCAGGTGATGGAGAACCAACGTGACGACCTGGTGGTGATCCTGGCCGGCTACAAGGACCGCATGGATCTCTTCTTCCAGAGCAACCCGGGCATGAGTTCGCGCATCGCGCACCACCTCGACTTCCCCGATTACGGCGTGGACGAGTTGCAGGCCATCGCCGGACGCATGCTCGAAGGGCAGCACTACCGCTTCGGCGCCGGCGCCGAAGTGGCCTTCGGTTGCTACCTGGCGCGGCGCACCCGCCAGCCGCACTTCGCCAATGCGCGCAGCGTGCGCAATGCGCTGGACCGCGCACGGCTGCGCCAGGCCACCCGGCTCTTCGCCGACCGCGACCGCGTGCTCGGCGCCGACGACCTGACGACGATCCTGCCCCAGGACATCCTGGCCAGCCGGGTCTTCCAGATCCCGGTGGCCGAGGCCTGACTGCCCCGCCACACCGGACTGCCCTTATCGAGACCGGACACCCGACCATGCCCCTGTCCAACCGCAAGACGCTGAGCCAGTACCTGATCGAGCAGCGCCGTCGATTCCCCCAGGCCAGCGGCGAGCTGAACGCGCTGCTGCTGGACGTCGCCCTGGCCTGCAAGGCGATCGCGCGTTCGGTGGCCTTCGGCGCGCTGGGCGACCCTTCCACCCGGCATCTGCCACTGGACGGCCTCGACGACGGCCCCACCAATGTGCAGGGTGAGGTGCAGAAGCCGCTGGACGTCGTCAGCAACGAGATCTTCATCCGCACCACCGAGTGGTCGGGCCACCTGGCCGGCATGGCCTCCGAGGAGATGGAGGCACCACGCCAGATCCCCGGCACCTACAAGCGCGGCAAGTACCTGCTGGTGTTCGACCCGCTGGACGGCAGCAGCAACCTCGACGTCAACGTCTCGGTGGGCAGCATCTTCTCCATCCTGCGCGCGCCAGCCGACATGGTGGACAGCGGGCGCGACGCGGCCGAGGCCGATTTCCTGCAGCCCGGTGCGGCCCAGGTGGCCGCGGGCTACGCGATCTACGGGCCCACGACGATGCTGGTACTGACGGTGGGCGACGGCGTGGCCGGCTTCACGCTGGACCCGGCCCTCGGCGAGTTCAAGCTCACCCACCCCGACATCCGCGTGCCGACCGATGCGCAGGAGTTCGCGATCAACTCGAGCAACAGCCGCTTCTGGGAGCCGCCGGTCAAGCGCTACGTCGACGAGTGCCTGGCGGGCCGCACCGGGCCGCGCGGCAAGGACTTCAACATGCGCTGGATCGCCAGCATGGTGGCCGAGGCGCACCGCATCCTGATGCGCGGCGGCGTCTTCCTGTACCCGCGCGACACGAAGGATCTGTCCAAGCCCGGCCGTCTGCGCCTGCTGTACGAGTGCAACCCCGTAGGATTCGTGATGGAGCAGGCCGGCGGCCGCGCGAGCACGGGGCGCCAGCCGGTCCTGGGCGTCAAGCCCACATCGCTGCACCAGCGTATCGGCATCGTCTTCGGCTCGGCCCACGAGGTCGAGCGCATCGAGCGTTACCACCACGAGCGGGTGCCGCTGGAGGTGGAGAGCCCCCTGTTCGCCGCGCGCGGCCTGTTCCGGGAGTGAGCCTCATGTCCGACCGCCACCCCATCATCGCGATCACCGGCTCATCCGGCGCCGGCACCAGCTCGGTCACCCGCACCTTCGAGAACATCTTCCGGCGCGAGAAGGTGCATGCGGCGGTGGTCGAGGGCGACAGCTTCCACCGCTACGACCGCTCGGAGATGCGCGCGCGCCAGGCCGAGGCCGAGCGATCGGGAAACGAGCACTTCAGCCACTTCGGGCCCGAAACCAACCTCTTCGCCGAGCTCGAGGCCCTGTTCCGCAGCTACGGCCAGAACGGCAGCGGCCGGCGCCGCAAGTACCTGCACGACCCGGTGGAGGCCGCGCCCTACGGCCAGGCACCCGGCACCTTCACCGCCTGGGAAGACGTGCCAGCCGATACCGACATGCTGTTCTACGAAGGGCTGCACGGCGCGGTCGTGACGCCGGAGGTGGACATCGCACGCCACCCGGACCTGCTGATTGGCGTAGTGCCGGTGATCAACCTGGAGTGGATCCAGAAACTCTGGCGCGACAAGCACGTGCGCGGCTACTCGACCGAGGCGGTGACCGACACCATTCTGCGCCGCATGCCCGACTACGTTCACTACATCGTGCCGCAGTTCCAGCACACGCACGTGAACTTCCAGCGTGTGCCGGTGGTGGACACCTCCAACCCCTTCATCGCGCGCGACATCCCCACGGCCGACGAGAGCATCTGCGTGATCCGCTTCGCCAACCCCAAGGGCATCGACTTCCCCTACCTGCTGGGGATGATCCACGACTCCTTCATGTCGCGCGCCAACACCATCGTGGTGCCGGGCGGCAAGATGGAGCTGGCCATGCAGCTGATCTTCACCCCCTTCATATGGCGGATGATGGAGCGGCGCAGGCGCACCCTGGGGGCGCTGTGATGCCGGGCAAGCGCGCACGGAGCCCGATGCGGCATCATGCCGGGCTCTGACCCTTCTTCCTCCGTCGCCATGCACATCCTCCGCTTCTCCGACCTCGTCGCCGCCGGCCAGGTGGCCGGCAAGCGCGTGTTCATCCGCGCCGACCTCAACGTGCCGCAGGACGACGCCGGCCGCATCACCGAGGACACGCGCATCCGCGCGTCGGTGCCCTGTGTGAAGATGGCGCTCGACGCGGGCGCCGCGGTGATGGTCACCTCGCACCTGGGCCGGCCCGCCGAGGGCGCCTTCAAGCCCGAGGACACGCTGGCGCCGGTGGCGCAGCGCCTGGGCGAGTTGCTCGGACGGGAGGTGCCGCTGAGATCCGGCTGGGTCGACGGTGTGGACGTCGCGCCCGGCGAGGTGGTGATGCTGGAGAACTGCCGCCTCAACCAGGGCGAGAAGAAGAACGACGAGGCGCTGGCACGCAGGATGGCCGCGCTGTGCGACATCTTCGTGCACGACGCCTTCGGCACCGCGCACCGCGCCGAGGCCTCCACCCACGGCATCGCGCAGTTCGCGCCGGTGGCCTGCGCCGGGCCGCTGCTGGCCGCCGAGATCGACGCCATCACGAAGGCGCTGGCCGCACCCAAGCGGCCGCTGGTGGCCATCGTGGCCGGCAGCAAGGTCTCGACCAAGCTGACCATCCTGCAAAGTCTGGCCGCCAAGGTGGACGGACTGGTGGTGGGCGGGGGCATCGCCAATACCTTCATGCGGGCCGCCGGACTGAACATCGGCAAGTCGCTGGCCGAGCCCGATCTGGTGGGCGAGGCCCGCGCCGTGATGGCGGCGATGGCCGCGCGCGGCGCGGAGGTGCCCATCCCCGTGGATGTGGTCTGCGCCAAGGCCTTCGCGGCCGACGCGCCGGCCACCGTGAAAGCCGCCACGGAGGTGGCCGACGACGACCTGATCCTGGACATCGGGCCGAAGACCGCGCAGATGCTGGCTGACAAGCTGCGCGCGGCCGGCACCATCGTCTGGAACGGGCCGGTCGGCGTCTTCGAATTCGACGCCTACGCGCACGGCACCGAGACCCTCGCCCGCGCGATCGCCGAGAGTCCGGCCTTCAGCATCGCCGGCGGTGGCGACACGCTGGCGGCGATCGCCAAGTACGGCATCGCGGGCGACATCGGCTACATCTCCACCGGCGGCGGCGCCTTCCTCGAGGTGCTCGAGGGCAAGACGCTGCCGGCCTTCGAGGTGCTGCAGCGGCGCGCGCAGTCCTGACCCCGGCCCGCGGCTGCACCACGGGCCGGGGCACGTTCCCACCACTCTTCTCTCGGGAGACCCCATGCCCCTGCAAGCCTTGCTCTGGGACGTCGACGGCACGCTGGCCGAATCCGAGCGCGACGGTCACCGCGTCGCCTTCAACCGCGCCTTCGAGGACGCCGGCCTGCCCTGGCGCTGGGACCCAGCGCACTACGGCGCGCTGCTGCGGATCACCGGCGGGCGCGAGCGTCTGCTGCACGACATGGCCTTGCGCGGCGACGCGCCGGCACTGGCCGACGAGCGCCTCGCCCTGGCGGCCGAACTGCACCGTCGCAAGAACGCCCACTACGCCGAGATCGTCTCCGCAGGGCAGATCCCGTTGCGCGAAGGCGTGATGGCGTTGATCGAGGAGGCCGCCGCGGCCGGGCTGAAGCAGGGCATCGCGACGACGACCAGTCGCGCCAACCTGCAAGCCCTGCTGCAGCACCACCTCGGCCCGGGCTGGGCGTCGGTCTTCAGCGCCACAGTCTGCGGCGAAGACGTCGCCGCCAAGAAGCCCGACCCCGAGGTCTACCAGCGCGCGCTGGCCAGCCTGGGTGTGTCCTTCGTGGACGCCCTCGCGCTGGAGGATTCGCCCGGGGGCGTGGCGGCGGCCCGGGCCGCGCGCGTGCCCGTGATCGTCACGCGCAGCGCCTACTTCGCCGAAGACACGATCGACAGTGCCATCGCCATCGGCCCGGGTCTGCACACGCGCGCCACCTGGCGCCCCGGCCTGTCCGGGGCCGCCGACGGGCGTGTGCGGCTGGACGACCTGCGGGACTGGCACGCGCGCATGGAGTTGGTGTCACATCTGGGCTGAGCGGCTGGGAGGCTGCGCCGGAACGCACGACAGTGCGCGTCGCTCGAGGCCCAACACGGGCTGCTGCCTACAATCCGCCCCCCATGCCCGCCGCGATCGCCTTCGACCACGTCAGCAAGACCTATCGCAGCCGCCGCGGTGACGTGCGTGCGGTCGACGGCGTCAGCCTCGAGATCGCCCAGGGCGAGTTCTTCGGCCTGCTCGGGCCCAACGGCGCGGGCAAGACGACCTTGATCAGCATCCTGGCCGGCCTGACGCGCGCCAGCGCCGGGACGGTAACGGTCATGGGCCACGACGTCGTGGCCGACTACGCGGCGGCACGCAAGTCGCTGGGCATCGTGCCGCAGGAACTGGTCTTCGACCCCTTCTTCACGGTCCGAGAGACGCTGCGCATCCAGAGCGGCTACTTCGGCGTCAAGGGCAACGAGGCCTGGATCGACGAGGTGCTCACCGAGCTCGGCCTGGCCGACAAGGCCGGCGCCAACATGCGGCAGCTGTCCGGCGGGATGAAGCGCCGCGTGCTGGTGGCGCAGGCGCTGGTGCACCGCCCGCCGGTGATCGTGCTCGACGAACCCACCGCGGGCGTGGACGTCGAGCTGCGGCAGATGCTGTGGAAGTTCATCGCGCGGCTGAACCGCGAGGGCCACACCGTGCTGCTGACCACGCACTACCTGGAAGAGGCCGAGGCGTTGTGCGGGCGCATCGCCATGCTCAAGCAGGGCCGCATCGTCGCACTCGACCGCACCTCGGCGCTGCTGGCCGGCACCGCCAGCACCATGCTGCGCTTCAAGACCGACGACCCGCTGCCGCCGGCGCTGGCGGCGCAGGCGCGCGTGACCGGCCGCATCGTGCAGCTGAAGGCGCACGACGCGGCCGAGGTCGAGGCGCACCTGGCGGCGTTACGCGGCGCCGGCGTGCGCGTGGGCGCGAGCAGCACGCTTTCCACCGTGGCGCCGTCGGTGTTCGTGGAGATCATGAGTGGCGCGCGCGGGGGCCTGTCATGAGCCTGGCCGGCGTCCTGCCCCTGTTGCGCAAGGAGGTGCTGCGCTTCTGGAAGGTGGCGGTGCAGACCGTGGGCGCACCGGTGCTGACGGCGCTGCTGTACCTGCTGATCTTCGGCCACGTGCTGGAGGACCACGTCGAGGTCTTCCCCGGGGTGCGCTACACCAGCTTCCTGATCCCGGGGCTGGTGATGATGAGCGTGCTGCAGAACGCCTTCGCCAACAGCAGTTCCTCGCTGATCCAGAGCAAGATCACCGGCAACCTGGTGTTCCTGCTCGTCACCCCGCTGTCGCCGCTGGCCTGGTACCTGGCCTACGTCGGCGCGTCGGTGGTGCGCGGTCTGGCGGTGGGCTGCGGCGTGCTGTTCGTCACCGCGTGGTTCGCGCCGCCCGGCCTGGCCGAGCCGGCATGGGCGCTGGTGTTCGCGCTGCTGGGCGCGGCGATGCTGGGCACGCTCGGCCTGATCGCCGGGCTGTGGGCCGAGAAGTTCGATCAGGTCGCGGCCTTCCAGAACTTCCTGATCATGCCGCTGACCTTCCTGTCGGGCGTGTTCTATTCGGTGCACTCGCTGCCCGCCTTCTGGCAGGCGGTGAGCCACCTCAACCCCTTCTTCTACATGATCGACGGCTTCCGCCGCGGCTTCTTCGGCGCCAGCGATGTCTCTCCGTGGATCAGCCTGGCGGTGGTCGGCACGAGCTTCGTCGTCCTCGCCTCGATCGCGTTGCGATTGCTGACCACGGGCTACAAGATCCGGTCCTGATCCAGGCCCGGATCGTGTGCCGCGCCGCGACGGCTCAGCGCCCGATGACGCGCGCCATCTCCAGCACCTTGTTGGAGTAGCCCCACTCGTTGTCGTACCAGGCCACGACCTTGACGAAGGTGCTGTCCAGCGCGATGCCTGCCTCGGCGTCGAAGACGCTGGTGCAGGACTCGCCGCGGAAGTCGGTGGCCACCACCTTGTCCTCGGTGTAGGCGAGCACGCCCTTCATCGGCCCGCTGGCCGCGGCCTTCATCGCCTCGCAGATCTGGGCGTAGCTGGCCTCGCGCTGCAACTCCACCGTCAGGTCGACGACCGAGACATCGGACGTGGGCACGCGGAAGGCCATGCCGGTGAGCTTCTTGTTCAGCTCGGGGATCACCACGCCCACCGCCTTGGCCGCGCCGGTGCTGGAGGGGATGATGTTCTCGAGGATGCCGCGGCCGCCGCGCCAGTCCTTGTTGCTCGGGCCGTCGACCGTCTTCTGCGTGGCGGTGGCGGCATGCACCGTGGTCATCAGGCCGCGCTTGATGCCGAAGGTGTCATTGAGCACCTTGGCCACGGGGGCCAGGCAGTTGGTGGTGCAACTCGCATTGGAGACGATGGCCTGCCCGGCGTAGCTGGCGTGGTTGACGCCGTAGACGAACATCGGCGTGTCGTCCTTGCTGGGCGCGCTCATGATGACCTTCTTCGCGCCGGCGTCGAGGTGCTTCTGCGCCGTCTCCTTGGTCAGGAACAGGCCGGTGGACTCGACCACCACGTCGGCGCCGACCTCGCCCCAGGCGAGCGCCGCCGGGTCCTTCAGCGCGGTCAGGCGGATGCGCCGGCCGTTGACCACCAGGGTCGAGCCGTCCACCGCGATCTCGCCGCGGAAGCGCCCGTGCACGCTGTCGTACTTCAGCATGTAGGCGAGGTAGTCGGGCTCGAGCAGGTCGTTGATGCCGACGATCTCGATGTCGTCGGCGAAGTTCTGCACCGCGGCACGGAAGACCATGCGGCCGATGCGACCGAATCCATTGATGCCGACCTTGAGGGTCATGGAGAGCTCCTGGGCTGAGGGATGGAGGAACGGGCGGGCACGGACGACAGGCCGCGGGCGGCGAGCCGGGCGGACGCTCAGCGGCGCTTGAGCACCTTGCGCACGACCGCGGCGACGTTGTCGGGCGTGAAGCCGAAGTGGCGGAAGAGATCACCGGCGGGCGCGCTCTCACCGTAGGTGTCGATGCCCACGACGGCCGCGCAGCCGTACTTCCACCAGCCGTCGGTGACGCCGGCCTCCACCGCGACGCGCGGCACACCGGCGGGCAGCACCTGCGACTTGTAGGCCACAGCCTGACGATCGAACACCGTCGTGCTGGGCATGCTGACCACGCGCACGGCAATGCGCTCCTTGGCGAGCAGGGCTTGCGCGTGCAGGGCCAGCGCCACCTCGCTGCCGGTGGCCACGATCACCGCCTGCGCCGGCTTGTCCAGGCCGACCTCGGCCGGCTCGGCGAGCACGTAGGCGCCGCGCGCGATCTGGTCCAGCGAGGCCTTGGGCGCATAGGGCAGGTTCTGGCGACTCAGCAGCAGCGCCGACGGGCGGTCGGTGCTGCGCAGCGCGCAGGCCCAGGCCACCGCCGTCTCGGCCGTGTCGGCCGGGCGCCAGACCTCCAGGAAGGGGATCAGGCGAAGGCTCGCGGCATGCTCGACGCTCTGGTGGGTCGGGCCGTCCTCGCCCAGGCCGATGGAGTCGTGGGTGAAGACGTGGATCACGCGCTGGCGCATCAGCGCGGCCATGCGGATGGCATTGCGGCTGTAGTCGCTGAAGGTCAGGAAG
>CAZFVH010000043.1:0-1835 GCA_964522465.1 uncultured Rubrivivax sp.
GCCTTCCTGGAAAAGCGTGCGGCCAAGGTCGCCAAGGGCTGAGGCCCCCTGCCTGACCCGTCCGCACCCGCCACGTCCCCCGATCCGTCCGAGCCTTTCGACATGAGCGCCGACACCGACCGCGCCGCCGCACCGCCGCCCGCCTTCACGTCGCGCGTGCACGTGCACCGCGTGCAGGTGCACTTCGGCGACTGTGACCCCGCTGGCATCGTCTTCTTCCCGAACTACAGCCGCTGGATGGACGAGGCCTCGCTGGCCTTCTTCATGGCCTGCGGCATTCCGCCCTGGCGCGAACTGGTCAAGACGCGCGGCATCGTCGGCACGCCGTTGCTGGAGATCCACACCCGCTTCATCAAGACCGCCACCTACGGCGAGACGATAGACATCCACACCACGGTGGAGCACTGGGCGGCCAAGACCTTCCGCCACCGTCACGTGGTGCGGCGTGGCGACACCGTGCTGTGCGAGGGCACCGAGGTGCGCGCCTTCGTCGTGCGCGACCCCGCCGACCCGGACCGCCTGCACGCCATCCCCGTGCCCGAGGACATCAAGGCTGCGTGCATGGGGCCGCCCGCCTCGCCCTCGGCTCCGACCCCCGTTCAGGCGGCGGGTTGACGCACCCGCCCGTGCTCACGACGCCGTTCCCTGTCGTTTTCCACGCTCCCTCAACCCCGACCCACCCAGGAGACACGCGATGAAACTCACCCTGAAGACCACTGTGGCCGCCGCGGCTGCCTTGCTGGCCAGCGCGGCCGCGCTGGCCGACGTCAAGATCGGCATCACCTTGTCGCTCACCGGCCCGGCCTCCGGCCTGGGCATCCCGGTGGGCAACCAGTTCAAGCTCTGGCCGCAGACCATCGCCGGCGAGAAGGTGCAGCTGATCATCCTGGACGACGCGTCCGACCCGGGCAAGGGCGTGACCAATGCGCGCCGCTTCGTCACCGACGAGAAGGTGGACATCCTCTTTGGCGGCTCGATCACGACGGTCTCGGCGGCTGTGGCCCCGGTGGCCGCCGAGGCGAAGACGACGCAGATCTCCATCGCCCCGGTGGGCGTGCCCCCGGCGCAGGAGCCCTGGGTCTTCCGCCTGCCGCAGGGCTTCTCGGTCATGGCTTATCCCATCATCGAGCACATGAAGAAGTCTGGCGTCAAGACCGTGGGCTTCCTCGGCTACACCGACGCCTACGGCGAGAGCTGGCTCAAGGAGTTCGTCGCCCAGGGCGAGAAGGCCGGCATCAAGGTGGTGGCCACCGAGCGCTTCGCGCGCAGCGACACCAGCGTGACACCGCAGGCGCTGAAGCTGGTGTCGGCGCGGCCGGATGCCATGCTGGTCGTGGCCTCGGGCTCGGGCGCGGCGATGCCACACAAGACGCTGGTCGAGCGTGGCTTCAAGGGCAAGATCTACCAGACCCACGCGGCGGCCACCCCTGATCTGGTGCGCATCGGGGGCCGGGATGTCGAGGGCGGCCTCGTGGTCTCGGGCCCGGCCGTGGTGGCCGAGCAGCTCGCCGACAACCACCCGTCCAAGGCGGTGGCGGTGGACTTCGTCACCAAGTACGAGGCCGCCTATGGCAAGGGCTCGCGCAACCAGTTCGCCGGCCACGCCTACGACGCGCAGATCATGCTCGAGAAGATCCTGCCGGTGGCGCTGAAGAAGGCCAAGCCGGGCACGCCCGAGTTCCGCGCCGCGCTGCGCGACGCGGTCGAGGGCATGGGTCGCACGATCTTCGCCCACGGCGTGATGAACTGGACCAAGGACGACCACTGGGGCTACACCAACGAGACCGGGGTGATGCTCAAGGTGGTGAACGGCCAGTTCGTCGTCGAGAAGTGAA
>CAZFVH010000043.1:1935-31463 GCA_964522465.1 uncultured Rubrivivax sp.
GCCAGCATCCTGGCCCTGGACGGGCTGACCAACGGCGCGATCTACGCGCTGCTGGCGCTCGCCACGGTGCTGGTGTTTGCCGTCACGCGGGTGATCTTCATCCCGCAGGGCGAGTTCGTGGCCTTCGGCGCGCTCACGCTCGCCCTGCTGCAGGCCGGCAAGGTGCCGGGCACGGTGTGGTTCCTGCTGGCGCTGGCGCTGGCCGTGGCGGTGCAGGACGTGGTGCGCGGCCTGCGCCATCGCGCCCCGCCTGCGCGCCTGGCGCGACAGGCGCTGGCCACCTTGGCCTACCCGGTGGCGGTGTCGCTGCTGGCGCTGTGGGTCGCACCGATGGGCCTGCCCATGCTGGCGCAGGCGGCGCTGTCGGTGGCGCTCGTCACGCCCTTCGGGCCGCTGCTGTACCGGCTGGCCTACGAATCGCTGGCGGACGCGAGCGTGCTGACGCTGCTCATCGTCTCGGTGGGGGTGCACTTCGCGCTCGTCGGGCTGGGCCTGTACTTCTTCGGCGCCGAGGGTTTCCGCAACCCGAGCTTCTGGGACGAGCGCTTCAGCATCGGCGACCTGACGCTGTCGGGCCAGACGATCATCATCTTCGCCGCGTCGCTGGCGCTGATCGTCGGGCTGTGGCTGTTCTTCGAGCGATCGCTCATGGGCAAGGCCCTGCGCGCCACCGCCGTCAACCGCCTGGGCGCGCGCCTGATGGGCATCTCCAGCAGCAGCGCCGGACGCCTGAGCTTCACGATGGCGGCCTTCATCGGTGCGCTGTCGGGGCTGCTGATCGGGCCGACCACCACGGTCTTCTACGACAGCGGCTTCCTCATCGGCCTCAAGGGTTTCGTCGCCGCGGTCTTTGCCGGGCTGGCGAGCTACCCGCTGGCGCTGGTGGGCGCGCTCGGCGTCGGCCTGCTCGAGAGCTTCGGCTCCTTCTGGGCCAGCGCCTACAAGGAGGTGATCGTCTTCAGCGCCATCCTGCCGGTGCTGCTGTGGCGCTCGCTGCGCGACCCGCACGGCGAGGAGCATTGAGATGAGGACTTGCACCGCGCCGGCCTGCGGCATGCATCGGAAGGGGGGCGTCTGACATGGACACCCTGCGCCGCTGGGGCTTCCCGGCCTTCGCCGCCCTGATGCTCGTGCTGCCGCTGCTGCCGGTGCCCGACTTCTGGATCACGCAGAGCATCTACATCGGCCTGTACGCGATGGTGGCCCTGGGGCTGGTGCTGCTGACCGGCGTGGCCGGGCTCACGTCCTTCGGTCAGGCGGCCTTCGTCGGCGTGGGGGCCTACACGGCGGCCTTCCTCGCGGTCAAGGTGGGGGTGGCGCCAGGCTGGACGCTGCTCGTCGGCGTGGTGCTGGCGGTGGCCGCGGCCTTGCTGCTGGGCGCGCTGACGCTGCGCATGTCGGGCCACTACCTGCCACTGGCCACCATCGCCTGGGGCCTGGCGCTGAACTACACCATGGCCAACATGGAGTGGCTGGGCAAGTACGACGGCCTGCTCGGCATCCCCACGCTGACGCTGGCAGGGCTGGACCTGGGCAGCGGGCGCCTGCTGCACCCGCTGGTGTGGGCGATCGCGCTGCTGGCGGCGCTGGCGGTGCTGCACCTGCTGGACTCGCGCCCCGGGCGCGCCATCCGCGCGCTCAAGAGCGGCGCCACGATGGCCGAGGCCATGGGCATCTCGACCTTCCGCTACAAGCTCACGGTCTTCGTGATCGCCGCGCTGCTGGCGGCCGTCTCGGGCTGGCTGTTCGCGCATTTCCAGCGCAGCGTCAGCCCTTCGCCCTTCGGCATCCACAAGGGCATCGAGTACCTGTTCATGGCGGTGCTCGGTGGGGTCGGGCACGTCTGGGGCGCCTTCCTGGGCGCGGCCGTCGTGCGCGTCATCGAAGACGAGCTCCAGGTGCTGCTGCCGCAGCTCATCGGCACCAGCGGCAACTTCGAGATCATCGTCTTCGGCATCGTGCTCGTGGCGGTGCTGAAGTTCGCGCCCGACGGCCTGTGGTCCTTTGCCGGGCGCTGGTCGCGCCCCCGTCCGCGCACGCGCGACTGGGAAGGCGCCGCGCCGCTGCCGGCCCGGCCCAAGCCGGCGCGGGGCGAGCTGCTGCTGGACGTGCAGGCGGTGCGCAAGGAGTTCGGCGGCCTGGTGGCGGTCAACGACGTGAGCTTCCAGGTGCGCGCCGGCGACATCTTCGGCCTGATCGGACCCAACGGCGCGGGCAAGTCCACTACCTTCAACCTGGTCTCGGGCCTGCTGCCGCTGACGCGCGGCGCGGTGCGCTTCCGCGGCGAGCCGGTGACCGGCCTGCCCTCGCGCGAGATCGCGCGCCGCGGCCTGTCGCGCACCTTCCAGCACGTGAAGATGATCCCCGACATGACGGTGCTGGAGAACGTGGCCTTGGGCGGCCACCTGCGCGGGCGCAACGGCAGCGTGCGCGCGATGCTGCGCCTGGACCGCGACGAGGAGCGGCGGCTGTTCGCCGAGGCCGAGCGCCAGCTGCGGCGCATCGGCATGGCCGACCGCATGCACGAGCTCGCCGGCAATCTGGCGCTGGGCCCGCAGCGGCTGATGGAGATCGCGCGCGCGCTGTGCAGCGACCCGGCGCTGCTGCTCCTGGACGAGCCCGCCGCCGGGCTGCGCCACAAGGAGAAGCGCGCCCTGGGTGAGGTGCTGCGCCAGCTCGAGGCCGAGGGCCTGAGCATCCTGCTGGTGGAGCACGACATGGAGTTCGTCATGGGGCTGACCAACCGCATCGTCGTCATGGAGTTCGGCACCAAGCTGATGGAGGGCACGCCCGCCGAGGTGCAGGCCAGCCCGGCGGTGCGCGCCGCCTACCTGGGCACGGAGCACTGAGGCCATGGCCGACCGATCCGCAACCCCCTCTGCGGCAGCGGCCACCGCCACCGCAGCCCCCCCGCTGCTCCAGGTGCAGGGCCTGCACGCCGGCTACGGCCGGGCCGAGGTGCTGACCGGCCTGGACTTCGGGCTCGCCCAGGGCCAGGTCGTCACCGTCATCGGCCCCAACGGCGCGGGCAAGTCGACGACGCTGAACGCGCTGATCGGCGCGCTGCCCGCGCGCGGACGCATCGTCTTCGACGGTCAGGACCTGGCCGATGCCACGCTCGAGGAGCGCGTGATGATGGGGCTGGCGCTCGTGCCCGAGAAGCGCGAGCTCTTCGGCACCATGCCGGTGGAGGACAACCTGCTGCTCGGCGGCTTCCGCCCGATGCGGCTGCGCCTGCCGAACTGGCGCAGCGAGCTGGAACGCGTGTACGCGCTCTTCCCGCGCCTGAAGGAGCGGCGTGCGCAGCTGGCGGGCACGCTGTCGGGCGGCGAGCGCCAGATGCTGGCGGTGGGGCGCGCGCTGATGTCGCGCCCCAAGCTGCTGATGCTCGACGAGCCCAGCCTGGGGCTGGCGCCGCTGATCGTGCAGGACATCTTCCGCACCATCGAGCGCCTGCGCGCCGAGGGCACGTCCATCCTGCTGATCGAGCAGAACGCGCGCGCCGCGCTCGAGGTGGCCGACCACGGCTACGTGCTCGAGACCGGCCGCATCGTGCTGGACGGACCGGCACGGCAACTCGCGGGCGACGCCCGCGTGATCGACACCTATCTCGGCCGGCACGTGGCCAGGGAGGAAGACGAATGAACATCGAAGGACAGGCCGCTCTCGTCACCGGCGGCGGCTCGGGGCTGGGCGAGGCGGTGGCGCGCGAGCTCGCGCGTAGCGGCGCGAAGGTCGCCATCATCGACGTCAATGCCGCGGGCGCGCAGCGCGTGGCCGGCGAGATCGGCGGCCTCGGGCTCACCGCCGACATCGCCGACGGTGCGAGCCTCGCGGCCGCGCTCGACGCCGCCGAGGCCGCGCAGGGCCCGGCGCGCATCGTCATGAACATCGCCGGCATCGGCACGGCGCGGCGCGTCATCGGCAAGGACGGCAGCCCGGCGCCGCTGGAGGACTTCGAGCGCGTCGTCCGCGTCAACCTCGTGGGCACCTACAACGTGGTGCGCCTGAGCGCCGCGCGCATCGCGCGCCTGGCGCCGCTGGCCGACGGCGAGCGCGGGGTGATGGTGATGACGGCCTCGGTGGCCGCCTACGACGGGCAGGTCGGCCAGGAGGCGTACTCGGCCAGCAAGGGCGGTCTGGTCTCGATGACGCTGCCGCTGGCGCGCGACCTAGCGCAGCACGGCATCCGTGTGTGCACCATCGCGCCGGGCTTGTTCGAGACGCCGTTGATGAAGACCCTGCCCGAGCCGGTGCAGCAGTCGCTGGCCGCGTCCATCCCCTTCCCGCCGCGCCTGGGCCGGCCGGAGGAGTTCGCGGCGCTGGCCGCGCACATCGTCACCAACGTGCACCTCAACGGCGAGACCATCCGCCTGGACGGCGCGCTGCGCATGGCGCCGCGCTGAGCGGGAAGGGCGCGCCATGGCCTGGGACTACGTGCCGCCGCTGGCGGACATGCGCTTCGTCATCGAGCGGGTGCTCGGCGCGCCCGCCTCCTGGGCGCAGTGCGCGCCCTTCGCCGATCTCGACCTCGAGACGGTGGACGCCGTGCTGCAGGAGGCCGGCCGCTTCGCCGCGGGCGTGCTGCTGCCGATCAACTCCCGGGGCGACGCGGTGGGCTGCGCGCGCGACGCCGCCACGGGCGAGGTCCGCACGCCGCCGGGCTACCGCGAGGCCTACCGCGCCTTCGTCGACGCCGGCTGGCCCGCGCTGCCCTGCGACCCGGCCTGGGGCGGCCAGGGCCTGCCGCTGCTGGTGGACGCGGCCACGCGCGAGATGTTCGTGGCCTGCAACCACGGCTGGGTCATGTACCCCGACCTGCTGCACGGCGCCTACGAGACGATCAAGGCCCATGCCGGCGACGACCTGAAGGCGCGTCACCTGGCGGACGTGGCCGCCGGCCGCACGCTGGCGGCGATGGCGCTGACCGAGCCCCAGGCCGGCAGCGACCTGGGCCTGCTGCGCACCCGCGCCGAGCCCAAGGCCGACGGCAGTCTGCGCCTCAGCGGGCAGAAGATCTTCATCTCCGGTGGCGAGCACGACCTGACCGGTCAGATCGTCCACCTGGTGCTGTGCCGCCTGCCGGACGCGCCCCCCGGCACCAAGGGCCTCTCGCTCGCGCTGGTGCCCAAGTGGCTGCCCGACGGCAAGCGCAATGCCATGCACTGCGACGGCATCGAGCACAAGACCGGCATCCACGGCAGCGCCACCTGCGCGATGCGCTACGAGGGCGCCACCGGCTGGCTGGTGGGCGAGCCCCACCGCGGCCTGGCGGCGATGTTCCTGATGATGAACTCGGCGCGGCTGCACGTGGGCCTGCAGGGCCTGGGCCACCAGGAGATGGCCACGCAGAACGCGCTGCGCTACGCGCTGGAGCGCGCGCAGGGCAGGGCGGTGAGCCCCGGGCGCGCGGGGTCTGCGGCGGCCGAAGCCGTCAGGCCCACCGCCCGGACGGCGCCGACCGCGACCGACGCCGGGGGCGCGAGCGTGCAGGCGTCGTCCGCCGACCCGATCGCGCTGCACCCGGCCATGCGCCACACGCTGCTGCGCCTGCAGGCGCTCACCGAGGGCCAGCGCGTCGTCGCCTACCGCGCGGCGCTGGCCATCGACGAGGCGGCGCACCACCCCGACGCCGGGCGCCGCCAGGCGGCGTCGGCGCTGGCCGCGCTGCTGACCCCGGTGGTCAAGGCCTTCTGCACCCACCACGGCTTCCACGGCGCGAGCGCGGCGCTGCAGGTCTACGGGGGCTACGGCTACGTGCGCGAGTACGGGGTCGAGCAGACGATGCGCGACGCGCGCATCGCGATGATCTACGAGGGCACGAACGAGATCCAGGCCATCGACCTGCTGCAGCGCAAGGTGCTGGCCGACGGCGGCGCCGCGCTCGGCCTGTGGCTGGCCGAGGCCCGGGCCGAGGCCGCGGCCTGTATCGGCGCCGGCCTGGCCGACTTCGCCCGCGCGCTGCAGGCCGAATGCGAGGCCGCGCAGCACGCCACCGCCGCGGTGGCCGCCGCGGTCGCCGCTGGGGACCGCGAAGCCCCGTTGCGCATGGCCGACGACTATCTGATGGGCCTGTCGCACACGCTGCTGGCCTGGGCCTTTGCCGCCAGCGCGCGCGCCGCGCAGGGCCTGGCCGACCGTCCCTGGGCCGAGGCCAAGACGGCGCGCATGCGCTACGGCGTGCAGTGGCTGCTACCCCAGGCGGCGGTGCACTGGCAGCGGGTGAGGGCGGTCGACGCGGTGCTGCCGCGAGTGTGAGCGCCCCCAGGGCTGGACGGTGCCCAGCCCGCCCCCCGAGGGGGTCAAGAAGACTTGGGTCGGCCCGGCGTTTTCTTGTGAGCGCCCCCAGGGCGGGGCGGTGCCCAGTCCGTCCCCGAGGGGCCAAGAAAACGTGGGGTGGCCCGGCGGTTTCTTGTGATCGTCAGGAGGGCGCGCCGGTGCCGCATCGCCAGCGCCCGCAGGGTGCGCCGATGTTCGTGGATCCGAGCAGGCGCAGGCGCCCGTCTCCGCGTACGAGAATCCCTCGCTTTTCGAGCGCCGCGACGCCGCGGTACAGCGCCTCGTGCGTCACACCGATCTCGCGCGCCAGTGTCTTCAGGCCCGGACCCATCGGCAACCCTGACGCATCGCCTTCCGTGCGCACCAGGTGCAGCAGGCGTGCCTCCACGGTGTTCAGGCTGAGTCGCTCACACTGCTGGCGCAAGCGCCGGACCTCCTGATTGAGCATGGCGATCCAGCGTAGCGCGAAGGCGGCGTCCGACCGCAAGGCCCCCAGCAAGGCCTGCCGTGGGACGCGGGTAACATCGGCGTCGGCGACCACGATGGCATCGCAGTGGTACGTGTCGGCTTGCAGGCTCGCCTCGCCGACGAAGCCGTGCCGGGTTCTCTGCAGCACCACGACCTCGCCATCCTCGCCGATGCGCTGGAGCACCACTTCGCCATCGCTGACGAAGTGCATCGCCGCCGGGCGGCGTCCCTTCTCGAACAGGAGCGAACCCCGTCCGACGCGCTGCAACTCGCACAGCGCATGCAGCGCGCGCGGGAGCAGTGTCGCGAGTTCCGCGGGAAAGAGCTTGTGAGGCGCGTCCATATGATTGAAATCATATGCCTCGGTTCGCCAGCGGCCCGACACTCCGGTTCCACGCGTTCCAGCCGAAGATGAACCGTTTCCTGCACCTTGTGGGTGGGCAGATGCTCGGCCAGCCCGTGCCCGTGCCCGTGCTCGACGAGCGCTCCGTGTGCTCAGGCGCCGGCCCAAACGCCGGCCCGCACGCTGGCGCCCGCGGCAGCCACAGCCCGCATGCGCTCGGCGGGGCAGACGCCGTCGGCCGACACGGAGGCCGGCAGTGGCAAGGAATGGGGACGGGTGCCTGTGCTCGCGAAGGCGATCGGGCACGATGAGATCTGGAAGCGAAAAAAATCAACTGCCCTTGAACCCGGAGCACATGTTCATGAAGTCGTTGTTCCTTCGATCCTGGCGCGGGCTGAGCGGCGCCCTGTTGTTCGCCGGCGCCGCGTGGGCGGCCAGTCTGCCGTTCGATTTCGTCCATCACGGCAACTTCCAGCGCATGATGCACACGGGCGATACCACCGGGCAGGTGGCGCTGGCGGCCCTGCCGCTGCAAGCCGGCACGTGGGGGGTGGGCGCCACCGCCGACCTGAAGGGCGAGATCGTGCAGATCGATGGCCGGCTGCTCGTCAGCCCGGGCAGCGACGCGCAGGGACGGGTGCGGCCACCGCAGGACGGCGAACAGGCCGTGCTCTTCGCCGGCGCCCGCGTGCAGACTTGGCAGGACGTGGCCGTGCCTCGCGACATGGACGCCTCGGCCTTCGAGGCCTTCGTGCAGGATCAGGCCAAGATGCTGGGCATTGCACTCGACCAGCCGTTCGTCTTTCGCGTCGAGGGTCGTTTCCCGCATCTGCTGTGGCACGTGGTGACGGGCGAGAAGGTCCCGGGTGGTGGACACGGGGGTCACGGCAATCACGGCGGTCATGGCGCCGGCCACGCCAACAAGCGCTCGGACATGCGGCTGTTCCGCCAGCCAGGTGCCAGCGGGCAGCTGGTCGGCGTCTACAGCGGTGCGGCGCTCGAGGGCGCTGTGTCGCATCCGGGTGAGCGATTCCACATCCACTACGTCGACCGCATGGCCACCGTCTCAGGCCATGTAGACCGCTACAGCGTGGCCGCAGGCGCCGTGCTGAAGCTGCCTTTGCGCTGAGCGTGCCGACGAGGCGCCGAGCCGCGGGCACACGGGACCCATCAGCTTTCCTGGTCAGGGCCTTCGACAGCGGTGCCCATGATGCTGCGAACCTGCTGCCCCCGGGGGTAGCCACAGGCCTTGCTGTTCTTCGGCGTCTAATGTCCTGCGAAGGCCCATGCCTCGGCCGTGGGCGCGTCCGGCGCCGCCATCGACGCCCGTCGCCCGGCCGCCAGAGCGGACAGCAAGGCATGCCCGCCCGAGGAGACACCCAGGGCCACGAACCGCCTCGATGCGAGGCACGACAGGCCAGGCGGGGTCCCGGCCGTGGGCGTCACCGTGCTCACCGCGGATGCGGACCGGGCGACAGGGTCCATGCCGGGCGGAACTCGGTCGGTTCAGGTGAGGTCGCTGACGCGCCCGCCCGGTTCATCCGCCCTTCCGGACCGCGCGCGCGTGCGCGTCCATCCCGCCACGCGCCTTCCATTCGTTGAACCCGCCGTAGAGCAAGCGCACGTTCTCGAACCCGTCCATGCGCAGCGCCATCGCCACCTGGGCGGCGAAGGAACTGGTGTTGCAGTAGACGAGGATGGTCTTGTCCTTCGGCAGTTCGGCGCGCCGCGCGAAGACCTGGCGCCACTCGATGTTCACTGCGCCGGGAATGTGCTCCGCGGCGAACAGGCCCGCGTCGCGCACGTCGAGTACGTGGAACTTCCGATAGTCGGCGGCCGGGATCTGCTCCGGCAGGATCGTGCCGGCGGTGGCATCGGCGAAGTCGAAGTAGCCTTCCAATGCGTCGACGGTGGCCTTGTCGGCTTGGGCATGTACCGCCAGAGGTGCCAAGGTCGCCGTCGCCAACGTGAGGGCAAGTGCAAGTCGTCGTGGGATCACGCGTTCTCCTTGTGGTGAGTGAGGGTCGGGTGGAGGGGCGTCCGTCAGCAGGACCCACGGTCACTTGTCGATCCACGAGGCGCAGCGATGGGCTGCATGCCAGCGCCAGCCCTGCGGCCTGCCATGAACTGGCGTCGTCGAGGGTCTTGCAGGCGCGCAGGCCGTGCTCGCGCAGCAGCTTCTCGGCCGCGTCGGTCATCAGGCAGCAACGGCCGCGGCAACAGGCGACGATTTCCCCGTTGCAGGGCAGCTCCGTCACGCGCTGCGCCAGCTCGGTCCCTTTCGGTCCAGACGGGTCAGCCGGGCGGGATCGACCCGCATCGCCTGCCGCGCCAGCCGCAACCGGGGTGCCGTTTCAACACATTCTGCTGACTGTAGCGGGCAACCCAGCAAGACCGAAGCGCGGGCCGCCCTTTCGTCGTGGCGATCGAGGGCATCGCCACGAGCCTCGGGCGGTGTCCGTGTTCAGTAGGGGATGTCGTCGTCCGGCGGGCTGCGCTTGCGACCGCGACGTGGCGGGTTGAAGGGATCGACGTCGTCCGTACCGCCGAACGCCCCCGGCCCAAAGCCAGGTGGCCTGTTGCCCAGCACGCTGGAGGGGAACGCATCCATCGCACCGTTCTCATCGTCTTCGCGATGCCGCTGGCGCTGCTGTGCGATCCAGCGGCGCCCGGAGGTCGCGTTGGACAGGGCCTTCAAGTTGCCCTGCGCCTCCTCGATCTCCAACTGCAAGGCCCGCAGCTCGTCCTGGCCAGCCTTGGCCAGCACCTCGGCGCGCGTCTTCCCATCCGTCCGGTCCAGCAGGTCATGGGCGAGCCCTGGGTGAGACGCCAGCAGGTGATCCTGCTCGATCAGCAGCGCTGAGCGCAGATTCCCCAGCGCCTGCTCGAGCAGTTGGTTGTAGTGCCGCAGCGTGGCGGCCGACAGGCCCATCACCCGCTGCGTGGCGTCGCCGGCGGCGTGGCTGTCGAGCCGTGCCTGCAGGTCCAGCAGCGTCAGCAGGTCCTTGGCCTCGTAGGCCTGGTTGGCCTGTTGCATCAGAGCCGTCATGGCCTCGCGCTCGGGGCCCTCCTGGACGCGGTCGGGATGGAGGGCGCTGGCAAGCTTGCGGTAGACCTCACGCACCGACTGGGTGAACTGCTGCGCTTGCGCCGCGTGGCGCTGCGCGGTGGCGGTGGGGCCTGCGCGCGAGTTTCGGGCCGCACGGCCGGCCGCACCGGGTCGTCGGCGCGGCGGCGTGCCCGGTGCGTCGGTGTCATCTGCCGCTTCGGCTTCTTCCGCGCGTCGCGCCTGCGCGGCCATTGCCTGCGCGACCCGTTCCGTGAGTTCCTCGTCGCTCAGCAATGCGTCGCCGAGGTCCTCGCCGAGCGCCTCGCCCAACATCGCCTGCATCGCGAGCTTGTCCTCCTGCACCTTCTGCGCATGGGTCTTGCGCGCGTAGCGGTCGTGGATCTCCAGGACCCCATCGGGTGGCCGACCCTCCGCCCAGTCGATCAATGTGACCGCCAGTTCGGTGATGCTGCGGCGCAAGGTGCGGCGCTGCGCTGGGGAGAGCTTCTGAGCGCCGTCGAACGCGTCCATTGCGCGCAGCAGCACTTCGCCGCAGCGCATCAGATCGGCGATCAGCGGACGCGTCCGCTCGGCCTGCCGCTGCTCGTACTCGCGGGCCTGCTGCTTGAAGCGTTCGAGTGACTCGCGTGCCGAGGCCACCTGGCCGGACAGCTTGCGAAAGCGCTTCTGCTCCGGCGTCAGCGGGGCGCCAGCCGACCCGGGCAACGGGACGAGACCGGCCTGGGGGCTCTGAAGCTCGTCGCCTGTCTGCGCGACCGGATCACCGAAGTCGAACCTGGCCTGCGGGTGTCCAGCCCCGGTCGGCGGAGTGTTGCGGGCCGACTGGCGCCGGGTATCCGATGCCCGGGGTGGGGGGGTGTTCCCGATGGGTGGTCTGATCTTGGTCATGGGCTCGGCCTGTGGGCGCACTTCGTCCGCAGTATCCGAGCGTTCGTCGACGCGCGCGGTCGTGCATGGCGCGATCACAGGCGCGTTCGTCCCGCGGTGCACCGACAATCCTGTGCTGTGTTCGCCCGCAGCGGCGACGAAAGGAGACACGCATGGTCAAGATGAGCCTGATCGGCCTGGGCATCATGGGCCGGCGGATGCTGGACAACGTGCTGCACCACCCGGACTTCGAGATCGTCGGCGCCTGGGACCCGTCCGCTACCTCGGTGGCCCGGGCGCGGGAGGTGATGCCCGAGCTTCCCGTGGCCGAAAGCGCGGCTGCCGCCATGCGCGGCGCCGACGTCGTCTACCTGGCCTGCCCGCCGGCCGTGCGCAAGGCCTATGCCTTGATGGCAGCGCAGGCCGGGCAGGGCGTGTTCATGGAAAAACCGCTGGGCACCGACGTGGCCGCCAGCCGCGATCTCGTCGAGCAGTTGCGGCGCTCGCGCCACGGCGGCGTGGTCAACTTCACCCAGGCCTCCTCGCGCGGCTTCGACGAACTGCGACGCGCCATCGACGCCGGTGAGACCGGCGAGCTGCTGGGCATCGACATCGTCGTCAACTACCCCGCCTGGCCGCGCGCCTGGCAGGTCGAGGCCGACTGGCTGCGGTTCCGGGCCGAAGGCGGCTACACGCGCGAGGTAATCTCGCACTTCCTCTTCCTGGCCGGGCGCTTCCTCGGCCCGCTGCGGCTGTGCCACGCCAGCCCGCGCTACCCGGGCGACCCGGCGCTGTGTGAGCTCGACATGCTCGCGCGCCTGGAGACGGCCGACGGCCGCCCGGTGACGGTGATGGCCACCACCGGCGGACGCCAGCCCGACCGGCAGGAGGTGACGGTGCGCGGTGCGCGGTGCAACCACCAGTTCCGCGAGTTCTCGCAGCTCTGGCGCTCCGACGGCGGGCCCTGGGTCGAGGTGATCGACTGGTCCACCGCCGAGGACCCGCGCCGCAGCGCGCTGCAGCGCCAGCTGACCGAGGTCGGCCACTGGCTCGAGGGCCGGCCGCACAAGCTCGCCACCGCCGAGGACGCGCTTGCGGTGCAGGAACTGGTGGAGGCGATGCTCGAGCGGCGTTGACCGCGCGCGTGCGATGCGGCACGAGGTGCACCGAGCAGCCGCGCCGGCTCTTGGGGGCGCTTTCTGCCGCCCGTGTCACCGGCCGTGCGACGTCCACATGTCGTCCGTGACTCGCCTGTCGGCGGCCCTTGAACCGTCCTTGAACCGCCCGTCCTCAGGTCACACCGCCCGCTCGGCCGGCGTGAGGAACCAGGCGCGACGGCTCATGGCCCTTGCAGCAGGCTACGCGCCAGCGCGTTGTGGCGTTCGACCAGTCGCGGCGCATCCAGCGTGGCGAGCTGGCCTTCGCGCACGACCACGCGGCCGTTGACCACGGTCCAGGCCGCCGTCGGCGGGCTGCACAGCAGCAGGGCGGCCACCGGGTCGTGCACGGCGCCGCCGGCCAGCGGTAGGGTGCGCAGGTCGAACAGCGCCAAGTCGGCGGCCATGCCGGGGGCGAGGTGGCCGATGTCGTCGCGCCCCAGCACCTGCGCGCCGCCGCGCGTGGCCACAGCCAGCATGTCGCGCGCCGTCATCTCCGCCGGGCCGAGGTCGCAACCGTAGCGGCTGCGGCCGTCGGGGCCGGTCTCGGGAGGCGCCATCGCGCGGCCCACGCGCGCCAGCAGCAGGCCCATGCGCGCCTCGGCCAGCAGATGCCCGCAGTCGTTGCTGGCGCTGCCATCCACCCCCAGGCCGACAGGCACGCCGGCGTCGAGCATGCGCCGCACCGGGGCGATGCCCGAGGCCAGGCGCATGTTGCTGCACGGGCAGTGCGCCACCCCCGTGCGCGTGGCGCCGAACAGCCCGATGCCGTGCGCATCGAGCTTGACGCAGTGGGCGTGCCAGACGTCGTCGCCGACCCAGCCGAGGTCCTGCGCATACTGCGCTGGCGTGCGGCCGAAACGCTCGAGGCTGTAGGCGACGTCGTGGTCGTTCTCGGCCAGGTGGGTGTGCAGCCGCAGGCCGAGCGCGCGCGCCTGTGCTGCCGCCTCGCGCATCAGGTCTCGGCTGACCGAGAAAGGCGAGCAGGGCGCGGCCACGATGCGCAGCATGGCGTAGCGCCCGGCGTCGTGGTGCGTCTCGGCCAGGCGCTGGGTGTCCGCCAGGATCGCATCCTCGCGCTCGACCAGGCCGTCCGGTGGCAGGCCGCCGTCCGACTCGCCCACGCTCATGCTGCCGCGGGCGGCGTGGAAGCGCATGCCGATCTCGTGTGCACCCTCGATGCTGTCGTCCAGGCGCACGCCGTTGGGGTAGAGGTAGAGGTGGTCGCTGCTGGTGGTGCAGCCCGACAGCAGCAGCTCGGCCATCGCGAGCTGCGTCGACACGCGCACCATCTCCGGCGTCAGGCGTGCCCAGATCGGGTAGAGCGTGCGCAGCCAGCCGAAGAGCTCGGCGTCCTGCGCCGCCGGCACCGCCCGGGTCAGGCTCTGGTACATGTGGTGGTGTGTGTTCACCAGGCCCGGGATCACGACATGGCCGCGCGCGTCGATGACCTCGTCGGCGTCGGTGGGCAGCGCGTCCGCCGGGCCGATGGCCTCGATGGCCGGGCCGCGCACCAGCAGGCTGGCGCGGCGCCACTCGCGGCGCGTGTCGTCGAAGGTGGCGATCAGGTCGGCGTCACGGATCAGCAGGGTCTTCATGCGCTCGATTCTGCGTTGTCCGGAGGTGGCCCTGATCGGGATGGCCAGGCGCCGGCGTCCGCCCGGCGTCGGCCGCGCCCTGCGCGCCTCATGGCTTGCGACAGACTGCGCTTGTGATGTTCGATCGGCAGGCTGGGCGCGTGCGGGTGTGTCCGACCGACGCACAATCTGAATGCTGCGTTGCCCAAGACCTGCATGCTGTCAGGTTTGCGCCGCACCGGGGTCGCCTCGCTGTGATGCGGCCGCAGCGCTGAAGCTTTGCCACCCCCCGACACCAGGATCCCGAGATGCCACGTTTTGCCGCCAACCTGTCGATGCTGTTCACCGAGGTCCCGATGCTCGAGCGCTTCGAGCGTGCGGCGCGTGCCGGTTTCCAGGCCGTCGAGGTGCAGTTCCCCTACGAAGCGCCGGCGCAGGAGGTGGCGGCCCGGCTGAAGGCTGCTGGCGTGCCCATGGTGCTGCACAACCTGCCCGGCGGCAACTGGGCCGCCGGCGAGCGCGGCATCGCCTGCCACCCCGACCGGGTGGACGAGTTCCGCGCCGGTGTGCAGCGCGCGCTCGAGTACGCGCAGGCGCTCGACGTGCCGACGCTGAACTGTCTGGCCGGCATCGCGCCAGCCGGCGTGGACGACGCGCTGCTGCGCCGCACCTTCGTGGACAACGTCCGCCATGCCGCGGCTGCGCTGAAGGCGGCCGGCCGGCGCCTGGTGATCGAGCCGATCAACCGCTATGACGTCCCCGGCTTCTGGCTGCACCGCACCGACCAGGCCTTGTCGGTGCTGGACGAGGTCGGCTCCGACAACGCCTTCGTGCAGTACGACCTGTACCACGCGCAGCGCACCGAGGGTGAGCTCTGCGGCACCCTGTCGCGCCATCTGGCACGCATCGGCCACGTGCAGATCGCGGACAACCCGGGCCGCCACGAGCCCGGCACCGGCGAGATCCATTGGCCCCACGTCTTCGCGCACCTGGACCGCATCGGCTACGCCGGCTGGGTGGGCTGCGAATACAAGCCCGCCGGCGTGACCGAGGAAGGCCTGGGGTGGATGCGCCGGCTGGCGTGACGGGCTGGATTCGCGGCCTCGCCGATGGAACTCGGCCCAGCGGATGGGCTTTGCGAGCCCGGGTGGCCGGCGCATAGGGGTTTTGTCGAAATGACCGGTTTCATTTCCGGCCTTTGCAGCGCGCGCTCGGTGGTATACCGTTCATCCCACTGAACGGAATCTGAATCCGCACCGTGCCGGAACCCGTCCCGCAGAGCCGACGCTTGCGCCACCCGGCGTGGCCCGTATCCTGGGCGTTCGTGATCGCGTCGCTGATGGCCCTGCTGGCCATCACCATCGGCTTCCAGGCCTGGCGTGACGAACTGCTGCGGGACGCCCGGCAGGACGGGCTGCGGCGTCTGCAGGGCGTGGCGCGGGTGCTGGAGTCGCCGCGTGTCTCGATCGAGGCCGGGTTGGTCGAGGTGGCTGACATGGTCGTTCCGGTCGTGGAAGGCCGCCTCTCGGCGGCCGAGGCGACGCAGCACCTGCGCCATGTCCAGGCGCTGATCCCCGCGGTCCGAACAGCGGCCATCTTCGATACACAGGGCATGGCGTTGGCCAGTTCACGGATTGAACTGGTCGGTCGCAGCTTCCGCGAACGCGCCTTTTTCCGCGAGGCGCTCGAACCCGGTAATTTCGGGCTGACCCTGATTTCGCAACCCTACCTCGGGGCGTTGGGGGTCTGGGTCGTCAACGTGACCTTCACCGTCCACGACGCACGATTGCGGCCGGTGGGGGTGGCCTCGCTCACCCTGGATCCCGAGTTCCTGTCGCTGGCGCTGGACCTCGGGTCGGCCTCGCCCGACGAGTACCGCGCCTTGCTGCACCCTGCCGGGAAGGTGATGGTCGATTTGGACCCCTCCGGCCGGATGCGCAGCCGCCTGTCTTCTGCGGATCGCACCATCGACCTCACCCGGATCGCGCCACCGGCCTCCCGATGGGCGGACGATGGCAGCCCCGCGACGGCTGAAACGATCACCGACGGCGCCGATGCCGCCCTGATCCAGACCCTGTGGATCCCCTGGGGCGTGCGCGGGACGGGACAGGGCTGGATCATGATGTCGGTGCGGCCCCTCGACGACGTGCTGGCGCCCTGGCGGGCGGGCCTGGGCATCGCCTTGTTGAGCTTCCTGGTCATCTTCGGCGCCGCAGGAGCGGTGATGCAGTTCGCCGCCGCGCGCAGCCGCCGCCGGGTTCGGCGTCTGGAGCAGGCGCGCAGGCTGCACGAGCGCAACGAATCCCTGGCGCGGCGTGAGAGTTCACGCCTGGCGGTCACGGCCTCGGTGGCGCAGCTGGCCGGCTGGACCGTGGAGTGGCCCGCACGCGACGTCAGGTGGTCCGACGAGATGGCCGGTCTCTACGACCTGGGCGAGCCTGCGCCGCACACCTTGTCGCAGATGAGCCGCTTGCACACATCGACGCGCCCGCAGACATTGGAGGAGGACGTCGAGCGATGCCTGCGGGAGCGGTCGCGCTTCGACGAGGACTTCTGCTGCGAGTTGCCGGCCGGCACGCTTCGCTGGTTCCGCCTGGCCGGCGGTCCTCCTGTGCAGACCGCAGACGGGTCTTGGGTGCTCGAGTGCGTGGCCATGGACATCACGCACCGGGTGGTCAGCCAGCGCGTCGCGCAGGAGCAGCGTCAGCGTCTGGAGGAGGCGCTGCGGCAGTCGCGCCATCTGCAAGCGCTGGGCACGCTGGCCGGAGGGGTGGCACACGACTTCAACAACCTGTTGGGGATCGTGCTGGTCAACGCCAGGGAGGTCCAGGCGCAGCTGCCGCCGGACCATCCGGCCTCGGTGGCGCTCGACCACATCATCGAGAGCGGCTTGATCGGGCGCAGTCACGTCGAACGCATCCAGGCGGTGGCCTCCAGTCGCAGCGCGTCGCGCGAGGGTGTGGATTTCCGGCAGGTGCTCGGTCGCACGGTGGAGCTCCTGCGGGCCACGGTACCCGCGCGGATCCGGGTCGATGTGGTGGCGCCCGAGGAGGCCGTGTGGCTGAAGGTCGACGTGCGGCAGTTGCAGCAGGTCATCCTGAACCTGGCATCCAACGCCGTGCATGCCATGCCCGAGCCGGCGCCGGGCCAGCTGACCTGGTCGCTCGAGTGTCTGCCGGGGGCGATGGCGCAGTTGTCCTGCAGCGACTCGGGCGTGGGCATGTCCGAGGCGGTACGGCAGCGCGCGCTGGAGCCGTTCTTCACCACACGCGAAGCGGGTCAGGGTGCAGGGCTGGGCCTGTCCATGGCCCATGCCTTTGCCCGGGATCACGGCGGTGGCATCGAGATCGAGAGCGCCCCCGGGGCAGGCACCACGGTGCGTCTGTGCCTGCCCCTGGGGCCGGTGCCGGTGCCGGTGCCGGTGTCGGCGTCGGCACCTGTGGATGGCGAGGTCGTTCCACCGTCCGGTGTGGTGTCGGGCGAGACGGTGGTGTCGCCGGACGGCATGTCGGATCCGCAGGCGTGCGCGCCCTTGCGGACCGCGGTGGTCGACGACAACCGGCTCATGCGCCACGCGGTGAAGCGGCAACTCGAGCGTCTGGGCCACGGTGTGGACCTCTACACCAGCGGACCGGAGCTGTTCGACGCGCTCGAGCGTCAGGGCGCGCAGGTCGATGCCGTGCTGACCGACTTCAATCTGCCCGAGATGTCGGGGCTGGAGGTGATCCAGGGCCTGCGCGACCGCTGGCCATCGGTCGCTGCCATCCTCTATTCGGGGTATGTCCGCGATGACGTGCGCGAGCGTGCGATGGCGCTGGGTGCCGTGGCCGTGCTGCGCAAGGAGGAAACGGCGACCCGCTTGCCCGAGATCATGGGCCGGCTCGTGTGCCGGAAAGCCGAGATCGATCGCTGACAGGCCCGGGTTGTGCCTTCACCAACCTGCGTCGCCCGCCATGGCGCCCGGCGGTCGCCGCCGCGGGCCGGTCCCTCACGCCGCGAACACCGTCTCCGGCAGCCCCTGGACCCCTGGGATCTCCAGGGCGAACAAGGCGCCCGAGAGCGGCGCGGCCGCCAGCGCCTGGGTGTCCAGGCGCACGCGCGCGCTTGTCACGTACAAGGTACGTAGCTGCAGCCCGCCGAAGGCGCAACTGGTCGGGCGGGGCACCGGCAGGCGCACCCGTTGCAGCAGCTCGCCGCGCGGCGAGTAGCGTGCCAGGTGCCAGCCGTCCCACACGGCCACCCACAGGCAGCCGTCGGCGTCCACCGTCAGGCCGTCGGGCTTGCCTTCGGCGGGGTCGATGCGGATCAGCGGCCGCCGGTTGCCGATCGTGCCGGCCGCCAGGTCGTAGTCGTACTCGAAGATCGTGTGCCGGTCGGTGTCGGTGAAGTACATCCGGCGGTCGTCGGGGCTGAAGCCCAGGCCGTTGGGGACGGTGAAGCCGCTGTCCATGCGTGAGGACCGGCCGTCCGGGTCCACCCGGTAGAGGTGGCCGCGATGCGGGGCCGCGCCCATGTCCATCGAGCCGATCCACAGCCGGCCCAGCCGGTCGCACTTGCCGTCGTTGTAGCGCTGGCCCGGTCGACCGGCCTCCGGGTGCGCGAACAGGGTCATCGGCCCGCCAGTGCCGTCCCAAGTCATCAGGCCTGCTGGCGTGGCCACCAGGAGGCCGCCGCTGGCGCGCGGCACGGCCAGGCTGATCATCGTGCCCAGGCGGTGGACCTCGGGGCTGGCGACGGACGCGGTCAGCCCATCGTCCTTCAACGCGTACAGGGCTGGTGCGAGGATGTCCACCCAGTACAGGGCGTGGTCGCGCGGCGACCACAGCGGCCCCTCGCCCAGCAGGGCTCGGGCGTCTCCCAGGCAGCGCAGGCTGCTCGGGCTCTCCGCTGCAGGGCCCTGACGGGGCGCGATCGACATCGCCTGGCCTCCGGCGTTGTGCGTGACGGTGCGCGCCGCACCGATCACGCTGGCCGACAGGCTGTGCGCACGCGATGCCTCCAGCCGCCCGGCCGGCGCGACGACGGCAACCGCCGCGACGGCTCGGCCCTCGATGTCGAAGACCGGCGCGGCGATGGCGGCTTCGCCGTGCTCGTCCCGGGCCGCCAGCCAGACATAGCCGCGCGCGCGGCCGAAGGCGAGTTCGCGCAGCACGGCGGCGTCGTCGGCCTGCCCCAGGTGCTCGAGCACCGCAGCCTGACGCGCCGGGTCGGAGCCGCACAGGATGGCAAGCCCGGCCGCGCTCGCGCTCAAGGCCTCGCGCTGACCGAGGCGCGAGGCGGCCGAGGCGTGCAGACCACCGGGCTGCGCGCTGGCCACCACCAACGATTGCGTGCCGCTGGCCACCACCAGCAGCACCGTCTCGGCGACGGCGTCGCGCAGCCGGTCCAGGGCCTCCTGGCCGGCGAGCCGCAGATCGAAATCGCTCCAGACCTGATGCGCCAGTTCCAGCAATCGGAATCCGAGCTGGAAGGTCTTGCGTCCCTGGGTCTGGCGCAGCAGGCCCTCCCGCACCAGGGTGCCCAGGATGCGGTGCAGCGTCGCGCGCGGCAGACCCGAGGCGTGCAGCAACTCGGTGAAGGTCATGGGCTGCCCGGCGGCCGAGACGATGTTCAGCAGGCCCATGGCCTTCTCGAGTACGCCAGGCGCCGCGACGTATGGGGTCGCCTCGTCGGCGACATCGATGGGTCCTGCGGTCGTTGACGGCGGCATGGTCCCGATGATTCTAGGGAGCCGAGGGCGCGCCGGCGCATGTCCGCGATGACGTCCCCGCGAGTGTGCGACGCCGCGGGGCGCAAGGGCCGTGCTGCGTTCCGGACGTGCCCTTGTGGTGCTGTGCGCACGGGCTGGGATGGACGCATGCTCGCGCGTGCGCTGCGCGCTCGACGGACGCCGTCGAGCCGCCTTCGGCTCGACGAGCGGTCGCCGATGCCGCGACGTCTTCTCGACGATGGCTGCCCCCTGCGTGCTTCGATAGGGGCTGCGGGAAATCCCGGGGTCGGGCGGGCTTGGCAAGCGATCTCTCCCCGACTACACTAAAATTCCATTGAATGGAACTTTTGGTCGGTTTGACCCACGCTGGCTCTCCACCCGACCGACCTCACATCCCAGTCAGCCCCCCGAGCATGGCATCGAACGTCACAGCCCCGCACACGCCCCTGAGCGGCGTCTTCCCCGTCCTGCCCACCCCTTTCGACGCCCAGGGGCAACCGGACGAGCCTGGCTTGCGTCGTCTGGTGCGTTACCTGCTCGCCTGCGGTGTGGACGGGATCACCTATCCGGGCGTGGCCAGCGAGGTGGCGCAGTTGAGCAGCGAGGAGCGCCTGAGGCTGACCGCACTCGTCATCGAGGAGGTGGGCGGCCGCGTGCCGGTGATCGTCGGTGCGTCGAGCCCGCAGGTCGGCGTCGCGGTGGCCCATGCGCGTGCGGCGCAGGCGGCCGGGGCGCAGGCGGTGATGATCGCGGTGCCGGCCGACCGGCCGGCCGTGACCGAGCAGATCGCCTTTTTCGAGGCCATCGCCCAGGCCGTCCCCGGTCTGGACCTGATGCTGCAGAACGTGCCACCCCCCGCCGGCGCCGGGCTCGAGGCCGGCGCGGTGCTGCAGGTGCTGCGCGCCGTGCCGGCGGTCCGCTACGTCAAGGAGGAGACCCTGCCCAGCGGCCAGCGCCTGACCCAGGTGCTGGCGCAGGCGCCCGCCAGTCTGGTGGGGGTGTTCGGCGGCGCGGGCGGGCGCTACATCACCGACGAACTGCGCCGCGGTGCCGCCGGCACGATGCCGGCGATCGAACTGGCCGAGATCCACGTGGCGTTGATGCGCGCGCACCGGGCCGGGGACGCGCTCGAGGTGCGACGTCTGTTCACGCGCATGCTGCCGGTGCTCAACGTCCAGGCGGTCTTCCGCTGGTCGCTGACCAAGCATGTGCTGCGCCGCCGCGGCTTGATCGCCGCGGACCTGCAGCGCGCCAGCGGCCCGCGCCTGGACGACCTCGACCGCGCCGACGTCGACGCCTTTGTCGACGACCTGCGCGACCTGCTGCTGCCCGACGCGGCGATGCCGCGCTGACCTGCCATGCCTCGCCCCGGTGCCCGCCCCGTCGCGCGCGTCACACCCTCGCCCGCGGGTACGCTGACTCCCCGGCCCGAGCGGCCCGCGCCATGACCGCCCGCATCGCCTGCGTCGAGACCTTCGTCGTCACGCTCGAGCGCGACACGCCCTACCTCGGCCCCCTGGGCCCGGGCGATCGCATGACGCCCGGCGGCTACCTGGTGCGCGCCGGCAACCGCACCGTCTACCCGACCGTGGACCGCTCGGTGCTCGTGCGCATCACCGCGGCCGACGGCACCGTCGGCTGGGGCGAGACCTACGGCATCGTCGCCCCCGGGGCGGTCACCGAGATCATCGACGACGTGCTTGCGCCCTTGATGCTGGGCCGGGACGCCTGCGCGCCGAGCGTGCTGCACGAGGACCTCTACGACCTGATGCGCGTGCGGGCCGGGTCGGCCGGGCTCTGGGGTGACGCCCTGGCCGCGCTCGACATCGCGGCGTGGGATCTGTTCGGCCGTCTGACCGGCCAGCCGCTGTCGCACCTGCTGGGCGGCCGCCGGCACGCGCGCATCCCGGCCTACGCCTCCGGGCTGCCGCGCGCGACGCTGGCCGAACGCGTCGCGCTGGCGCGGGCGTTTGCCGACCGCGGCATCGATGCGGTCAAGTACGCGGCCGTCGTCTCGCACGAGGGCATCGTCGAGGAGATGCGTGCGCTGCGCGAGGCCCTGGGCCCGCGCGCGCGCCTGATGGTCGACCTGCACTGGAAGTTCGACGCCGCGCAGGCCCTGGCGCTCAGCGACCGGCTCGCGCCGTCCAACCCCTTGTTCATCGAGGCCCCCTGCGCGCCCGAGGATCTGGAGGGGCAGGCCCGCGTGGCCGCGGGCTCGCGCGTGCCGGTGGCCCTGGGCGAGGAGTGGCACAACGTGCACGAGGCGCTGCCGCGCTTCGAGCGCCGCGCGATGTCCATCGTGCAGCCCGAGATGGCGCACACCGGGGTCACGGAGTTCATGCAGATCGCCCGGCTGGCGCAGGCCTTCGGGATGCAGGTCATGCCGCATGCGACGATCGGCGTCGGCCTGTTCCTGGCCGCCAGCCTGCAGGCCGCCTCGGTCCTGCCCCACGTCGCCATGCACGAATACCAGCACTCCGTCTTCGACCGCCACCTCGGCCTGCTGCGCACCTCGATGCGCTGCGAGGCCGGCTTCTACACCGTCCCCGACGGCCCGGGCCTGGGGGCCGAGCCGTCCGAATCCCTGTGGCCGCATGCCCGTGCGGTCGGGAGGGTGGCATGAGCCCCGCCTCCCGCATCGCCTCCTCGGACGAGGCGCCCGATGCCGCCGCGGCCACGCCCGCACCTTCGGACGCCCACGCCGCGCGACTGATCGCCCTCGACTGGGGCACCTCCAACCTGCGCGCCAGCCTGCTCGGTGAGGGCGGACGCCTGATCGAGCGGCGCTCGGCGCCGGGCGGCGTGATGGCCGTGTCGGACGGCCGGTTCGAGCAGGCGCTGCGCGAGGTCTGCGGCGACTGGCTCGGGCAGCACCACGTGCCGCTGATCGCCAGCGGCATGATCGGCAGCCGCCAGGGCTGGCGTGAGGCGCCCTATGTGGCGTGCCCGGCCGCCGCACGCGAGCTCTCGCAGCGCCTGACAGCGGTGTCGCTGTCCGATGGCGCCACGCTGCACATCGTCCCGGGCCTGCACTGCATCGGCGACGACGGCATCGACGACGTCATGCGCGGCGAGGAGACGCAGCTCTGGGGTGCCGACCTCCCGGCCTTGTCCTGTGCGGTGCTGCCCGGCACCCACTCCAAGTGGGCCTGGACCGGCGCCGCAAGCGAGATCGTGCGCTTCCAGACCTACATGACCGGCGAGCTCTACGGCCTGTTGACCCGGCACAGCATCCTGGGCCGGCTGATGGCCTTCGGCCAGGAAAGGCCGGCCGAGTTCGAACGTGGGGTGCGCATCGGGCTGGCCGAGCACGCGCGCCTGACCCACATCGTCTTCGCCGCGCGCACGGCGGGGCTGATGGGTCGGACCGAGCCCGAGGGATTGCCTGACTTCCTGTCCGGTCTGCTCGTGGGCGCCGAGATCGGCGCCGCGCTCGGCTCCGGGGATGCAGCGCCGGCCCATGTGGTGCTGATCGGCGAGGCCGACCTGTGCCGGCGCTACGAGAGGGGGTTGCATCTGGCCGGTGTGCCTTGCAGCCGCGCCGACGAGGAGGTCACCACGCGGGGCCAGTGGCGTCTGGCGTGCGCAGCCGGGCTGGTGCGCGAGGACGCGCAGGCCGCCAGCCGTGGGCGCGAGGGCACCTTTGCGAGTGGTGATGTCGAATCGGGTGACCCTGAAGGGCGGGCGGCCTCGCGAGCCTCGGGAGCGCTGGGCGAATCGGCGGGGCCGGGGCATGGTCCTGTCGGCGCTTCTCCAGCGGTCCGTGAGGCATCGGATCCGATCGAAGGGGATGTGGCATGAAGGAGACCACGTCCTTGTCGGCTCCGATGAGCCCCCGCCCCGCCGAAGGTGCCGACGGTCCGGCGCCGCGCGGCGTGATCGCCATCCTGCGCGGTGTGCGCCCCGAGGAGGTGCTCGAGGTCGCCCGGGTGCTGCTCGAGGCCGGTGTGACCACGATCGAAGTCCCGCTGAATTCGCCCGACCCTCTGCGCAGCATCGCCGCGCTGGTGGCAGCGCACGGCCAGGAGGCCCTGATCGGCGCCGGCACGGTGCTGACGCCGGACGAGGTCGACGCCGTGGCCGATGCCGGCGCGAGGCTGGTGCTGGCACCGAACTTCGACGCCGCCGTGGTGCGCCGGACCAAGGCCCGCGGCCTGTGGGCCATGCCGGGCGTGGCCACGCCCAGCGAGGGCTTCCAGGCACTGGCCTGCGGGGCTGACGGGCTGAAGCTGTTCCCGGGCGAGATGCTCGGCCCGCCGGTGCACAAGGCCTGGCGCGCGGTGTTCCCGAAGTCGGTGCCGATGTATGCCGTCGGCGGCGTCGGCCTGGACAACCTGCGCGCCTTCCGCGCCGCTGGGGCCACCGGGGCCGGCATCGGCTCGTCGTTGTACGCGCCGGGCGTGGCGCTGGACGAACTCGGCCGGCGCGCGCGGGCGCTGCGCGAGGCCTGGGGCGAGGCATGACGGGGCCACCGTGCCGTCCGGCATCGCGCGCGCCCGGCCGTCCCTGCCGTGGTGCCCGCACTGCCGACCGCCAGCCCGGGCGTGCCTGACCTGGCGGCACGAAAACCTCGAAGACCTCCCGCTCACGAGCGGGTCAACACCCCTGAAGGAGACCTCCCATGAAACGTCGTCTGTTCCCCCTGGCCCTGACCGGCCTGATCACCGCGGTCGGCCTGGCCGGGCCGGTGCTGGCCCAGTCGGGCTATCCCTCCAAGCCGATCCGCTTCGTTGTCCCGGTGCCGGCCGGCGGCGCTGCCGACGTGATGTCGCGCATGATCGCCGAACACCTGCAGTCGCGGTTGGGTCAGACGGTGGTGGTGGAGAACCGGCCGGGCGCCGGCTCCAGCCTGGGCATGGACGTCGTGGCCAAGGCGGCGCCGGATGGCTACACCATCGGCATGGGCAACATCGCCGCCAACGCGATCAACCCGGCTGTGCGTCCCTCGGCCTTCCCTTACCAGCCGGTGAAGGATTTTGCGGCCATCTCGCTCGTCGGCGTGACGCCGCTGGTGCTGGTCGTCCACGCCGAGAAACTGCCGGTCAAGACCCTGGGCGAGTTCGTCGCCTACCTGAAGGCCAACCCGGGCAAGGTGGCCTATGGATCCTCGGGCATCGGCTCCTCGCTGCACCTGGGCATGGAGCTGTTGCTGCAGAAGACCGGCACCCAGGCCATTCACGTGCCCTACAAGGGGTCGGCGCCGATGCTCAACGACCTGCTCAGCGGGCAGGTGGTGGCGTCGATGGACGCCGCCGCCACGTCCTGGCCGCACGTGCAGAAGGGCACGCTGCGGGCGCTGGGCGTGTCGACCGCGCAGCGCGCCTTCTTCGCCCCCGATCTGGCGCCGATCGCCGAGTCACTGCCGGGCTTCGACGTCAAGCCCTGGCACGGGGTGATGGCGCCGGCCGGCACGCCGCAACCCATCATCGACCGCCTGTCGCAGGAGATCCAGGCTTTCATCGCCCAGCCCGCCACGCAGGCCAAGCTGCGCGAGCGCGGCGTGGTGCCCGTCGGGTCGAGCGCCCGCGATTTCGCCCAGGCGATGAGCGACGAGTTCGAGATGTACCGCAAGGTCGTCAGGGACGCCGGCATCAAGGCGGAGTGAGGGCGGGGGCGCGGGCGGGCGCGCGCGTGTCCGCCTGATCGGTCCTCGGTCCTCGGTCATCGGTGTGGGGGGGCTTGGCTCGCCACGGCCGAGCGGGCCCGATGGACCCGCCGGGCCGGTCCCCTACAAGCGGCGACGTTGCATCGGTCGTGAGTCGTCAGGCAAATGGACAGGCCGTTGACGGGGCGTAGACGGGGCCTGGACGGGGCAGGGTGCCCGTGGGCCACGCGAGGTCACGTCGCCCACACCCGCGGCGGCTGCGCCTGCAGCCCCCAGGCCGTGGCGCGCCAGGCGGCGCGCACGGCTTGCAGCAGTCGCATGGCGGGTTCCACCCGGTGCGCGAGCACGCGCGTGAGCACCACGCCCGGATGCGGACTGGTGGCGCCAGCGTGCAAGCCGGGCGGCGCGGCATCCAGGGCAGCCCGCGCGCCGTCGAGCAGCGCGTCGCGCAACGCGTCCGCGCGTGGGCCCAAGCCGCAGAACCACAGCGTGCCGAGCACCCGGTGCCCGGCCCAGCCGAGGGCCGAGTTCAGCAGCAGCGCGTCCTCGGCCGCGATGTGCGCGCGCTCCAGCCAATGTCCGGGCCATTCGAGGTGCTGGAGGAAACGGCCGCGCTCGAAGGGTTGTCCGGCCGCCGGCAGCCCCAGCGCCAGCAGGTCCCAGCCCATGGCTTGCGCGCCGGGCTCGAGCCCGAGTTGCAGGTGGTTCTCGGCGATACAGCCGTTGTAGGCCAGGGTCTCCAGCGGCAGCCATTCCAGCCGGGCGCCCGCGGAGAGTTGCAGTCGGGCCCGCTGCACCGCTGGCGCGCCGTTGCTGCGATAGAAACGCGTGGCCCCTGGCGTGGTGACCACGGCGTGGGTACCGCTGGCCAGCCGGGCGTCGACCTCGAGCACGTCGCCACCGGCCACACCGCCGGGCGGATGCACCAGCACGTGGTGGCAGATCGCGTCGCTCTCCGGATACAGCCGCTGCAGCACCCGCAACGGCCCCTCGTGGCGGTCGTGGGCCGTGGTGCGGGCGCCGTCCAGGCGGTAGTCGAGGGTGAGGTGTCCGGTCCAGGGCATGAGGGAAAGGCGCTCAGCCTTCCAGGGTTTCGGGGCCAGGGGGGCGCCGCAGCCTCGCGCGGGTGGCTCGCGGCGAGCTTGCACAGCGACGGCGCCGGCAAGCCCCAGGAGTATGCAATCGACGTTTGCGTTGCTTCGACAATCGACGCGCCGTCAAGCAGGGCATTTGCCATGGAGCCCCTTGCGCACCGCAGTCTTCCGTCACTTCGACACGATCCGTCGCTGTCGCGCCTGGCGGTGTCAGGTTCGAGGCGCCGGCCCTGCTGGCCCGTCGGGACAGCGATGCGCACGTCTACCATTGCGGCCCGCCCCGTCGCGTGACCGCCGTCCGCGAGGCCACGGCCTGCTGGTCACCCTCACGCGTGCACGGCGAATCCTTCATGCCCCAGGCGCCCAGCGGCCCGGATGCGCCCTTCGACTCGCAGCTTCGTTCCACCGGCAAGGTGCTGGCGGCGCCCCGTCGATGCCCCTCAACGACCCCAGAAACCCCGGTGCAGCGAGGCGATCTCCTCCTCGACCTCGGCCACGGGGCCGATGACTTCCACGGCCTTCTGACCGCGGGCGAAGACCTCTCGGCACGGCAGGTCCAGCGTCGGATTCTCGGCGTGGTTGCCGGTGAGTTCGAGCAGGCGGTGTTCGGTCATGCCGTAGACCAGCCGTCCGATGTGAGCCCAATACTGGGTGCCGGCGCACATCGCGCAGGGCTCGACCGTGGTGACCAGCGTGCTCGCCCACAGCGTGCCGACATCGAAGCGGCGGGCGGCTTCGCGCGCCAGCACCGATTCGGCATGGTTGACGCTGTCGACGTTGCCCTGCTCGAGCAGCACCGTCTGCCCGTCAGGGGCCACGAGCAGGGCACCGAAGGGGTGGTGGCCTGCGTCCATGGCCGCCCTCGCCACGGCGTTGGCGCGTCGCAGCCAGTGTGCAGCCTGTTCCAGGTTCATCGTGACGTGGGGTGCTCAGGTGGTGTCATGCAAGGGCGGCGGGACGTGGTGCAGGCGCTCAGATCGCCTGTGAGCCGCGGTGCGCCCAGCCGGTGGTGCGCTTCTCGATCCACGAGAACAGCTCGTACATCAGCATCGCCATCACCCCGATCACCACCAGGCCCGCGAACGCCAGCGGCAGGCGCTGCTGAGAGCCGGCGGTCTGCATCAGATAGCCGATGCCGGAGTCGCCGGCGGTCATCTCGGCCAGCACGGTGCCGACGAAGGCGAGCGTGATCGAGACCTTCAGCGAGCCGTAGAAGTAGGGCATCGAGCGCGGCAGACCCACCTTGACCAACACATCCCAGCGCCGCGCGCCCAGCACCCGCAGCACGTCCTCGAGCTCGGGCTCGAGCGTGGCCAGACCGGTGGCGATGTTGACGGTGATCGGGAAGAAGGAGATCAGGAAGGCTGTCAGGATGCCCGGCCCCAGACCGATGCCGAACCAGACGACGAGGATGGGCACGACCGCGGCCTTGGGCACCGCGTTGAAGGCCACCATCAGCGGATACAGGGCCGTGTAGGCCAGGCGCGAGCTGCCGATCAGGAAACCGAGCAGCACCCCCACGACGATGGAGATGCCGAAGCCCAGCATCGTCACCCAGAAGGTCTTCCAGGCCGCTTCCATCAGCGGCCCGGTGAACTCCAGGAACTGCTGCGTGATCTGCACCGGGCCGGGAAAGATGAAGTCCGGGACGTCCAGCAGACGCACGGTGACCTCCCAGACCAGGAGGATGCCGGCCAGCACGATCAGCGGAGACCAACGTTCGAGCGGTTTCGGGATGTTCATGACGGGACGTGGTCGGGGTCAGGTGGGGGCCGGCGGTGCGGCCCGGCGTGGGGCGGTCGCCGTGACGTCACTGCGGCAAGGCGGGCGCCGCCTTGCCGGACACCGGCTGACGGATCGCGCCGATGTGGCCGCGCAGTTCATGGACGATGTCGGTGAACTTCGGCGTGTAGGTGACTTCGAGATCGCGCGGGCGCGGCAGGTCGATGTCGCGCTTGACGACGAAGCGTCCCGGGCTGCGGCTCATCACGTAGACCGTGTCGGCGAGGAAGACGCTCTCGCGCAGGTCGTGCGTGACCAGGATGACGTTGAACTTCTGCGCGGCGTGAAGGTCGCGCAGCGCGCACCACAACTCCTCGCGGGTGAAGGCATCGAGCGCGCCGAAGGGCTCGTCGAGGAGCAGCATCTTGGGTTCGTGCACCAGCGCGCGGCAGATGCTGGCGCGTTGCTGCATGCCGCCCGAGAGCTGCCAGGGGAACTTGTCCTCGTAGCCGCCCAGACCCACGCTCTGGAGCAGGGTGCGCGCTTTCTCCTCGTACTGCTTGCGTCGTGCCTTGAAGTTGGACCGGTAGGGCTCGACGATCTCCAGCGGCAGCAGCACGTTGTCCACCGTGGTGCGCCAGGGCAGCAGGCTGGGTGCCTGGAAGGCCATGCCGCTGATCTTCAGCGGGCCGGTGACCGGCTCGCCGCCGATGCGGATGCTGCCCTTGCTGGGCATCTTCAGGCCCGTCGTCAGCTTCATGAAGGTGGACTTCCCGCAGCCCGAGGGGCCGACGATGGCGATGAACTCGCCCTGGTGCACCTGCAGCGAGATGTCCTCGACCGCGTAGTGATCCTGCGCCAGCAACTCGTCGTTGTAGGCGAGCCAGACATTCTGGAAATCGACGAAAGGAGTCGTCATCAAAGTCCTTCAGCACGGAGTCCCGGGCGCTGCCTGCCCGAGGTCAGGGCGAGGTCGCAGACCCGCGCCGGCGCCACGCGCGGCGGTGGCGGTCGGCGCAGGCCGAGGCCGATCACCTCTTCGGCAGGATGTCGAGTTCGGCCTTGGACGGCAGGTAGGCGTCGGTCCACACCGCCGCGGCGTTGACCGGGGTCTTGGTGGCAAAGGCCTCGGACACCTGCTCGGCCATGGTCTTCAGGCGGGCCGGCACGACGACACCGAAGCCTTCGGCGCGCGCATCGGGGCTGGCGACCACGGCGTCGATGGCCATGCGCAGTCGGCGCTGCTCCAGGGCGACGTTGATGATCCCGTCACGCTGCTTGACGTACTCCACCGCCGGGTCGGGATTGGACATGACCTCCTTGGCGCCCTTGGCGAAGGCACTGAGGAAGGCCCGGGCCGCCGCCGGGTTGGCCTGCAGGAACTTCGGGCTGGCGATGATGACGTTGCCGTAGAGCTTGACGCCGAAGTCGGCGTAGGGCATCACGATGATGTCCTCGGTCTTGACGTTGCGCGCCTCGAGGTTGAGCAGCGAGGTGAACGAGAAGCCCGTGATGGCGTCCACGTCGCCGCGCGCGAGCATGGTTTCGCGCAGCGGCGGGTCCATGCTCGTCCACTGCACGCTCTTGATGCCGTTGGCCTTGGCGAAGATCGGGAAGCCGCGGCGGCCGGCGT